>CAYQZL010000004.1:0-70293 GCA_964421975.1 uncultured Rikenellaceae bacterium | reverse complement strand
ACACCCTATCCTACACTCTTTCCCTACACGACGCTCTTCCGATCTGCCAGGATGGTTGTTAGTCTTTTCCCGGATCTTTTTCTTTCTTCATTGATTTTTTTATTTTTTATAT
This sequence comes from uncultured Rikenellaceae bacterium, assembly GCA_964421975.1. Classification (GTDB taxonomy): domain Bacteria; phylum Bacteroidota; class Bacteroidia; order Bacteroidales; family VadinHA17; genus LD21. The sequence continues at coordinate 70,181 of CAYQZL010000004.1, read as the reverse complement.
CAGTACCCATTTTGAACTTATTTGGTCGTTTAAAAAAAATCTTTATTGTTTCAGCAATTCCGTTGCTGCAGATGCCATTAAGAGAAAATATGTATAGCTCAGTGGATGGTTCTGAATTGATCAGATCTTTCTTCTCCGTTTTCCGGGATGAATTTATAAGCTTCCTGATACCGGTCAGGAGGTCATGACTGCTTGTCGCATAATAATCTCGTAATTACAAAAAACCTGCCTCCTGTAGAAGAGAGGCAGGTTATGTTGAAGGGATAAGTTCAATGATTAATATCCCGGATTCTGGGGAAATTCTTTTGTCAGGTTAGTATCGATAACGTCCTGAGGTATCGGGAAGATTGTATCACGAAGGGTGATCTTTTCTCCGCCGAAGAAGTTATGTGCTTTTGTTCTCTCATACCATTTACGGGTCCTGAGCAATGTCATTCTGCGCTCCTCTTCAATGAACAGCTCACGTGAGCGTTCATCTAAAATATAATCAATGGTGATGGTACTGGGATCGGTAACCAGCGTTGCGTTTGATCTTCCCCGGATTACATTTATATCTGCCATTGCCTCATTCAGGTGACCAAGTTTCATTTGTGCTTCAGCTCTGAGCAGATAGGTATCAGCCAGTCTGATATAGATCTGATCAGTCCATGCAAAGTCTGCCTGCACATCTATTGTGCTGGTTCCCTCTCCTTTTCTTGAATAAGGCCAGTCATTGACTTTAAATCTTGTCGCTGTAATTTCCTGGTCCCATTTGAGCCAGATAGTGTCTCCGTAGTTATAGCCAGCCGGCAGCTTATCAGCCGGTAATGGTTTTACACCCTCGTATCCTCTGTTATTTTCTTCTTGAGTCTGAAGCCTGAAGGATGTACGCAGTATGTAGTTCTGGGCCCTGTCATCCTTTTTTTCATAGCTGTCGAACCACCATTTTGTCGGGGCAAAATATGATTTACCCCTGCCACCTCTTTCAAAAGTATACTGGAATGGAGCAACTTCTTTACCATCAGTTCCCTTAACCTTCCAGCTATTGTAGGTACCTACCGTGGAGCGCGAAAGTTGATGACCCTGCTCGTCAATACTGTTGTACAGCTCGAACTGGAATACCCAGAGCGCTTCCTTGTTGCCCTGCTCCCTGTTCTGGTTCCCTTCCTTGAACATATCGCCGAAAGCGCTTCCGGTCGGATCACTCAGTTGTACGCCATACCTTTCAGTTGTAAGCACGTAAGCCGGATTATTAATTACCTGGTTGCACCAGTAAAGAGCACTGTCGGGTTTACCTACTGTCAGGTACATTTCTGCCAGCAGGGTTTGAACAGCGCCTTTTGTGATCCTGCCCTGCAACGACGCTTCCGTTGGAACATACTGCTGGCCGAATTTATAATCACTTATAATAGCTTTTCTGACTTCAGCGACAGGAGTACGTTCCCAGTCGGTCTTTATACCCTGAGGCATTGTGAGTACCAGCGGTACATCGCCCCATGAGTAGGCGAGCCGCCTGTATGCCCATCCCCTTATGGCACGGGCTTCTGCAACTACTCTGAGCTTATTGTTCTCAGGAGTATCCGGACCGCCTCTCCAGTCAATATCCTGATCAGCATAGTAGAGGATTGTGTTGGAGGCATTAACTATCTCGTATAACCATTGCCAGGTCTCCAGCAGGTCGTCATCTGAAGGATTGTTGGATGTGGTCCACATCCAGAAAATATCACTTCGTCTGGCATTACTGGTCATGTTATCAACCCCGTTAAGAGCATTTTCAAGTTTTTCAGATTGCCACCTGGCATACCTTGCAAGGAAGTAAAGTCCGTTCATTGCTGCTTCGAATCCATTATAGTCTTTGAGAATAGTCGGACCTGACAGAATGTTGGGTGGATTTTCTTCCAGGACATCTTTTGAACAGCCTGCCAGTAAAATGATCACCAGCATAACTCTGATAGTATAGTTTAATATTTTCATAATGTTTGATTTTAATGTTATCACATTCTAAAATCCAAAGTTCAGACCGAAAATAAACTCTTTCTGCATCGGAATATTCCTCTGGGAATCCTGATCCGTCAGTTCAGGATCCAGCCCGCTCCATTGGGTAAAAGTGAGAAGGTTACGTCCCGAGAAATATACTTTCACATTGCTCAGGCCTATCCTGCTTATGGCGTTCTTAGGAAGATCATAGGCAAGGGAGACATCCTTCAGCCTTATGAAATCCGTACTTTCATACAGAGTTGCACCATGTCCTGCCATCTCATTGGCCATCTTTTTGTTCATATACCAGGTAGTACTTGGATTCGTCGGTGTCCACCAGTCCTTTTTAATCGTGTTGTAGCGAAGATCGTCCTGGACACTGTCAGTCATCCTGTCGTTATGTGCGGTAACTCCGTTGACACCATGGAAAAAGAAGCTGAATGAAAAGTTACCATAGATAAGTGTGTTTGTCAATCCCCATAACATTTTCGGGTCTAACTGACCAATGATCCGGCGATCATTATTAGCATCAATCTTATTGTCTCCGTTCAGGTCTTTCAGTCTGACGTATCCGGGCTGTGAATTATAAACAGCTGCAGCTTCTTCCTCGCCAAGCTGCCAGATGCCATCCCACACATAATCGTAATTCACCCGAACAGGCTGACCAATAAACCAATTGTTGGCGATATCATCCATTTCTTTTCCTGTTACCGGATCTTTAATACCATAAAGTGAGGTGATTTCATTTTTATTAAATGAAATGTTCCCGTTCGTCATCCACTGGAATTTTTGCAGAACCACATTTCTGGAATTGATTGAAAGTTCAAATCCTGTATTCCTTGTTTTTCCTATGTTCTGTGTAACAGCAGGATGGATCCAGTCATCGGTTGTACTTTCAGTCAATCCATGGATTACCGAGATGCTTCTGTCGAGCAACAGGTCAAATGTATTTTTACTGTACCAGTCGACCGTACCGGTAATACGATCCTTGAATAGTCCGAAATCAAGCCCGATATTGAATGTTCTGGCAGATTCCCAACCAAGGTCCGCAACGCCCAGTACCATCGGTTTGTACCCAACCTGTGCTGCAGTGCCCGACATTATACTGGCAACTGTAAATTTAGGAAGAGATGAATATGGACTTATTGCCTGGTTACCGTTAAGACCGTAAGAACTCCTGATTTTTAATGTATTAAAGGTATTCTTAAGAGGGAAGAAGTTTTCATTGGAAATATTCCACCCAAGAGCAACGGAAGGGAAGATACCCCATTTGGTATCTTCTCCGAATCCTGAAAATCCGTCACGCCTGATTGTGAATGTTGCAAGATACCTGCTTGCAAACGAGTAATTGGCACGGAACATCTGCGAAACCAATGCGGATTTCCTGTAAGAAGTGGAAGGATACAGAACAGAAGCCTGGGAAATTCCGTACCAGGAAAGGAAATCATTCGGGAACTGTTCTCCGCTCAGGGTATTTGATTTACTGGTGTTTGTTTCATAACTGTATAATCCGGTGAGGAAGATAGTATGATTGCCAAGCGTTTTGTTGTAATTTAAAATATTCTCCAGAACCAGGTTACTGCTGAGCGAGTTGCTCGATCTGGACTCTCCCTGGGTCCTGAATCCGTTATACGTATCGACTCCTCCATATCTTGCTGCATCGGTGAATCTTGTTCTGACACCTGTATTCAGCCTGTACGTCAGACCCTTGATAAACGGCACATCAACATCCAGATAATTGTTGGTAAGTATCTGGTATGATTTATCAAGATCGTCATATGCGAGGTTAGTCAAAGGATTCGTAATGGTTATATTTTCAGGGATCGGGTAAATAAGGTAATTGCCATTTTCATCATACGGTTTTCCGAGCGGATTGGCAATCATTGCTCCATACCAGCTCACGTCCCGTCCGCTGGCATCGTCGTAGTTAAGCTGAGTTCTTGTTCCAACGGCAAGCCAGTCAAATATTTTGGTTTCAATGTTTAACCTGGTTGTAATACGCTGGAAATTGTCGCCTCTTGCAACTCCTTTGAGATCAGTCAGACCGGCGCCTATATAGAATTTCGTATCCCTGAAACCTCCGGAAACTGAAATATTATGCTCTTGTGTCTGACCTTTCCTCAGCGCAAGACCCAACCAGTCTGTTGATACGCCTGCGTTATGGTTATCAATCTCTGTCTGATATACATATGCAGGATCTCTTGTCATTTTAAAATCAAAGAACTCGTCGCCATTCAGAAGATCATATTGTTTGATAAACTGGCTTATGCCGTATTTCCCGTCATAGGAAAATACTGTCTTACCCGACGAACCTTCCTTTGTTGTTATCAGAATAACGCCATTGGAGCCCCTGGAACCGTAAATTGCAGCTGCTGAAGCATCCTTAAGGATTTCCACAGAGCCGATATCCTTGGGGTTGATGTCTGACATGCTGCCGCCGTAAGGAATACCATCGACGATGATGAGCGGTGAATTGTCGGCTGAAATTGAACTCCTCCCACGTATCATGATCGACTGGTCAGGATTGGCTCCGGCAACGTTTGTTTGTATCATAACTCCGGGTACAGCGCCCATTATGGCCTGGGTTACATTAAGGTTGGGAGCCATCTGCAGACGCTCCTGGGGCAACGATGCAACAGTTCCGGTGATATCACTCTTTTTCTGGGTACCATAACCTACCACAATAACTTCATCAAGGCCGGTAACCTCTGCTTCGAGAATAACATCGACAACCGACCTGTTCTGTACAGGTACTTCCTGAGTAACAAAACCGACAAATGAGAACACCAGAGTGACATTACGGTTGCCGACATCAATTGAATACCTGCCTTCAGCATCCGTGATAGCACCAACCGTCGTTCCCTGAACCTGGACAGATGTTCCCGGCATCGGATCACCTCCTTCATCCGTCACTGTCCCTGTAATCGTAATTCGCTGGGCAAAAACAGTTGTTGATGCCAGGAATAACAAGATCATCAAGAAATTTTTCATAAATAAATCAGATTGGTTAGTAAAAATTAGTCAAAATCAAAAAAGAATATTTTGTCAGACATTGGAAAATGGAACCAGTAATGCAGATTTTCTATCATACAACTAAATGGTTGTCTTTTTGTCAAAGTTAAAGTTAGCAATAATTGATTTATAGTACTAATATACAGAATACTGATATTAATCATTTTTTAACGTTTTTTAACGTTTAAAAACAGAATTTCCAGGCATTTAGTTTGTGTCATTTATAAGCTGCAGATAATATATGATATCCTTAAAACAAGCATGTTTTAATGTTTTGTTCTGAAATCAAAAAGGGCTGGGATAAACTACGTATTAAAAACGTATTAAAAAACGTATTATAATCGCTCTGCTATAAATAACAAAGCAGTAAAACGACGAGATCCCTCGCTGTCGCTCGGGATGACAGGTGTATAGTGGAGGCATATGAGAGAAGCCGGGGTGTTTTGAAAAATCCTTAGTTTAATACGAAAGGTAGCGTCAAAACGCCCCGGCTTCCCTCCCTATCCACCTAAAATGTAATGTCATTTCGAATGAAGCCAAAACAGAGCTTGCGAAGTTTGGCGTAATGAGAAATCCTTCTCGTTTGACAATAGAATCACGGATCGACTAACTGATCCCACCTTATTATTAATGTTTCTTCCGGATGAATAGTACAAATATTTCTGTTGCTGACACTTCCAGATTTATTTGAAAAAATAACAACAGGTCTCAATGACTCTGGAATACTTATTTCCAGATTCCTGGTATCCGTATTCTTGTTTATTATAACACTCAGATATGACCTGTTCGATTTCATGGTTCGCATCAGAATGCCTTTTTCATATTTTTTCAGATTGACCGGGTTGTAAATGAGGCTATTCTCCAGTTCCTGCCTGAGAAAAGCTGATAATGGTTCACTACTTCCCCTTCTTGCTCCCAGACCGATCATGGATGGTATCCATACCACCTCACCATTCCCATAGTGATTTCGGATGGCAGTTATTTCATCACCGGATTTACCGATAGCCTTAGAATTATGGTTTTTTATTATCCCCTGCATCCAATGAGCAGGTAATATTATTTCAGGACTGATCAGATTAATTTCGAATTTATCACCCATGTGTCTGAACTCGCTTATGGTACTTCCAAACAGTTTTTCAGGAGGAAATCCAGTTTTCATCACATTATGCATGTTTTCATCAAAAAATCCGGTAAGCCCGCTTACAATCAGCTTACCACCTTTACTGACAAAATTCTCAATCCTGTTCCAGAAGATTGAAGGGATTGATATCTGATGAGCAAGTATTACCGTCATACCTGAAAAATCTTCTTTTTCCCAGTCAAATTCATTAATTTCACTGAAATTACATCCGATACCATTTTCCGATAATATTTCATAATAAGCGAGAGCTGATTTTATCACAGCTCCCTTTGAACGTCCCTCAATCTGCTGTCCGCCCATCTGGCTGCGCAATTCAGCCCACAGTGATTCTCTTGTATAGAGAATGCTTATCTTTTTGTCTGCCGGTACAGCATTGCTGAAAAGGTTTGAATTTTTATTCAGAGCATTAATAACCTCTGAAGCTGCGCTGAGTCTTTCTGAAGGTTCATTCTGAAAAGTTATCATAGCCCATTCACCAGCTTCATCAGCAGATCCACGGGGATTAAGTGTCCAGAAGATGACACCCTTTGCACCACTCATAATACCGGTCCACAGCCATTGTGTTATCTCTTCACCGGTAGGGCACATGGGGGCATTACCGCTCCATATATTATTTCCTCCCTGAAGTTCAGTAATCCAGTACGGGAGATTTCCTGCCCCGGAACGTATAATATCACAATTTGCAGCCAGAGCCATCGTATATTGATCGCGGTTGAAATAACCGAAATGCCAGCTTGCATGAGCCGATGCTCCAAGTGTTGTAAGGAATTTCCTCCAGGAAGGGAAATCATATTCCGCAACATTTTCAAAGATCTGATGATTATTCACATGCAGATAGTGATCCTTATCATACTTCCTGATCTCTGATGCGATCCATCTAAGATACCATGTCTCATAATCAACCAGGAACCTTTTTGATTCGAAAGTCTCTGTCATATACCCCTTACTGTCATATCCTGATGCCACCTGACTGGCCTTCCACTTTTTGAGCTGTTCCCTTGTGAAATCATTGTCAGGTATGCTTCCTCCTGTTCCCGGTTCATTCTGCAAGACCCAGCCAAATAGTGATTTATAATGCCTGAAGTGTTCAGCCATATTTTTTATGTAAGCTGTTATCTGTCTGAAATGCTCTTCACTTTCCGGGAATTTTTCACCTCCCACGCTGTTTTTGGAGTCAGCAGGGAAAAGTGTGGCAAAGATCTTAATATCATATTTTTCTGCAGCTCTGAATGCTTCATCATACAATGAATAATCCCAGGATCCGTCAGCTCTGTGCATGTGTGTCTCGAACATTCTTATCCGGCATACCTTCATACCTGAATTGTCAAGGATTCTGAACCAGGTTTCAATATCCTGCTTTGTTTGCCCGGGCTCGATAAAGACCTGGGCACCGATCATGGGCAGAGAATTGGTTTGTGATTTTCCAGTGTTCAAAGAACAGAATAATGTAATTAAAGTGACTGGAATGAACGTCAGAATATTCTTTTTCATAAAGGGGATGATATTTTTATTTCCAGGTAAAGATATGAAGTGCATTCTCAGCATAACCTTCTCTTGTAACAACTACTGGTTTTGGCAGGGAGGGATCCAGGTTAAGCCGCTGTTCTTTTATATGAATTGGAGTTTTAAGGATGTAAAGTTTACATGATTTAATTACACTCATGGCTTTTTTGGCTCCTTCATAAAGAGCTTTCCTTGTTTCCTCAAAAGGATAGAGCTCAGCAGCTTCCCTCGAAATGCCACGCTTGGTCGCAACAGTTACTATGTTTTCACCCAGGAATTTTCTTGCTTCACGACATGTTGCTTCATCTCCAGTAACCATAATTGTGGGTACACCGAAATAACCTCCCACAGCAGAGCTCTGAACTATTTCTCCCGATTCAACACCGTTATACCAGTAGCGGTTTTCCGATCTAGATGATTGTGTATGGCACAATACTCCATCAGGCGTACCCATCATTGCGTGAAACCCAAGAAGGATCTGTCCTGCAAATGTTGAATCCAGATCCGTAAGATTTCCTGCTCCATATCTCGGGAGTCCGGTTATATATCTTGCTCCGGGGACCATCAGGTGAGGCAGAATTGCCTGCGTGCCATGTCCGTCAAGGACAACAATTTCATCTGCTCCTCCATCACGGAGACCTCTGATAACTGCAGCCAGATCACCCATGAAATACTCACATGCCTGTATATTAAGAGGTGTATCTTTCTCTCTTGTCTGGGAGAATTTGAATACACCGCTTATTCCTTCAAGATCAGTATTTATATAAATCTTCGTCTGAGATCTGCCAGTTTCAATCCATATTAGGTTTATTGACAGGATCAGGATAATTATCTTAAATCCCGAAATTCCGGAAGTGGATGCTTTATTCATAGGTTTTAAATTTTATTAAATTCTGCCTGCTGACCGTCATTTTTGTAAAACTAATAAAATTACAGGCAGGATGAATTTTGCTGAAAATCTTTTTTATTTCAGGGTGTTTGAAATATGATTTTAAAAATTCTTAAGTTTGACTTACTCAATTATTATTTTTCAGAAATCCAGATCAAAAAAGTTTTTTATACGATCAAATCTAACCAAAACTGATATGAATTCAAATCCTCAAACACCACTTTCTCCTTTGCCGGGAAGAGTTACTTCAGTCGATTTCTTCCGCGGTTTTACAATGTTTCTTCTTGCAGGTGAAGCCACTCACCTTTATGGTAAACTGCTTAAGATTGACAGCGGGTTCTTTCAGTTTCTCGGCACACAACTTGAACATCATGAATGGCATGGTCTTCACTTCTGGGATCTTATTCAGCCATTCTTTATGTTTATTGTGGGTGTTGCAATCCCTTTTGCAGTTGCCAACAGGATAAGAAAAGGTGACAGTATAAATAAAATTTACCGGCATGCATTCAAAAGATCATTTCTGTTGTTATTTTTCGGTTGGGCATTATATTTTATAGAGGCTGATCATCTTGTGTTCAGGTTCCAGAATGTTCTTGCACAACTGTCCGTGACCTACATTGTTGCCTTCCTTATAAGGAATAAGAGTTTTAAGTTTCAGATCCTGTTCACTCTGATTATCCTGCTGCTGATTGATCTTGCCTATCGTTTTTTCCCGGTCGAGGGATTCAATCAGCCATGGGTTCCCTATAAAAACCTGGGTTCATGGTTCAACAATACTATAGAAGGAGTGGATAAAGCAAGTATATGGGCAACTCTGAACTTCGTATCAACTACAGCACATACTGTATGGGGTGTCCTTTGTGGTAAAGTATTGATGAGTGAAAAAAAACCTAAAGAGAAAATTAAAATACTTTTATTTGCCGGGATAACTGCGCTGGCAATAGGTTATGCTCTCGATCTTCTGAGTGTAACACCTATTATCAAGAAAATCGCCACATCGTCATTTGTATTTGCCAGCGGAGGATGGACGATCCTTGCCCTTTGCTTATGCTACTGGCTTATAGATGTTAAGAAATTATTCCCGAAAATTGCATGGTTCTTTATTGTAGTAGGGATGAACAGTATCTTCATTTATATATTTTTCCACATAGGAAGCGGAGATCTGATAGAAAAAATTACAGGACCGTTTATAAAATTGTTTTTATCCCCGACCGGGGATCTTACGGTGAGTATCCTGACCAGTCTCGCAGTATGGGCAGGTTTCTGGTATTTATGTTACTGGCTGTATAAAAACAAGTTATTTATTAAGATCTGAACATGAACTGTCCGACATTAAATACCGGTACCATTCTTATTGGTGCTGCATTAGCTGGTCTTTTGTCTTCCTGTGGGAATAAAACCGGAAAAGAGCAGAAGCAGCCTTATAATATCCTGTTTATAGCCATTGACGATCTTAATGACTGGACAGGTTTTCTTGGAGGGCATCCGCAGACACAGACTCCGAATATGGACAGGCTGGCATCGGAGGGTGTTGTTTTTGAAAGGGCTTATTGTGCTGCCCCGCTGAGCAATCCATCAAGAGTTGCCCTTCTGACGGGATACAGACCTTCAACAAGTGGTATTTATGAAAATGAGAGCTTTATGCGGGATTCAGAGCTCCTGAAAAATGCCGTTACCCTCCCGAAATGGTTTTCGAATAATGGTTACTTCTCAATGGCCAGAGGCAAAATATTTCATAATGCCAACGGTCCATGGGCAGATCCACAGTCATGGGATCTCCATGTTAACACTGAAGGGAGTTATGGGAATACTGTTAATCAGGAAGGCTATATGGTAAACGGTATACCTGTGGGGGAGGTGGATGGCAATCTCGACTGGGGACCTACAGATGGGGTATTGGAAGATACCCCGGACTATCTTAATGCAAAATGGGCGGCAGATCAGTTGTCATTGGATCATGATAAACCATTCTTTCTTGCCTGCGGGATATTCCGGCCTCATCTCACATGGTTTGTTCCGAAGGAATTTTATGACAAATTTGATCCGGAAATCCTGGTTCTTCCCGAAGTAAATGAAAATGATTATGATGATATTCCTTCTGCTGCTCTTCAGCCTCAGAAGAATTACTTCTCGGTAAAAAAATACAATAAGCAGAAAGAAGCAATCCGGGCATATCTCGCATGTATAAACTATGCTGATACTTGTGTCGGCGTTGTTCTCAATGCCCTTGCAAAAAGCAAATATGCTGACAATACTGTTGTGGTTCTCTGGGGAGATCATGGATGGCATCTCGGTGAGAAACTGAGGTATAAAAAATTCACATTATGGGAAGAATCATGCCGCATGCCCCTGATAATCAAAGTGCCCGGTATGACAAAGCCCGGACAGCGCTGTAAAGCAATGGTAAACCTGTTAGATCTTTATCCCACTCTGACAGCGCTTTGCGGAATTCCCGGTAACACAGAAAATGAGGGACGTAGTATTGTACCTCTGCTTAAGAATGTTAATGAAAAGTGGGATTATCCGGCTTTGACTACCAAGGGTCGAAACCGTCATTCAATCCGTTCGGAAAGATGGAGGTATATAAGATATGAAGATGGTTCCGAAGAGCTTTACGATCACGAGAATGACCCCTTGGAATGGAAAAACCTTGCAGGTGATCCGGAATATAACAACATCAAAAAAGAACTGGGTAAGTCATTCCCGGAACTGAATGTTGAGGAAGTCCCATTTAGATCTGGAGGAAAGGAATAAGAATTTGCCACGAAGTTTACACCCATCAATAAAAAATGGGAACATCAAAAAAAATAACTCTCAATTACACTGAGTCCCACAGAGCCCACCTGCGCCAAGGCTTCGGTGGGTGAAAAAGTCACAGAGTTCCACAGAGTTAGTAAATCGATTCTCTGTGGATCTCTGTGAACCTCTGTGGATCTCTGTGTAAGTTTTTTAAATTAGTTATATAGTAGGGCACCAGGGCGATCACAAAAGAACATAAAGAGGGGAAGAAGCTGGTTCCCGGAAATGATCTAAAGATTATAATCTCCTGCCGCTTCAGGCTGATAAATGATCTCTTCAATCCTTATTTTAGTCATCCCGGAAGGAACAATCCATTCTATTTCATCGTTGACCTTATATCCGATAAGAGCTGTGGCCACGGGAGAAAAAATAGATATTTTATTTTCTCTGACATTAGCCTCATCGGGATAAACGATCCGGAACTGAACCTGTTTGTTTGTATTCACGAATCTGATCTTAACTATGGAATTCATCGTAACAACATCAACAGGAACTTCATGAGGATCAACAATAGTTGCTGAATTGAGTTCGTTCAGAAGCTTTTCGGCTTCGTCAACGTTTATTGTTTTCAGGTTTTTCGCATCATCTATACATTTCAAAATCCTGGAATAATCCAGTCTGTTCATTATTATCCTGCTCATAGTCTTATGTTAACGGTGAAATAGTTAAAGATACTCAACAATTATCAGGAATGCAAATTGACTGTTAACTTTCCGCCGAGACCCACCTTGTCATCCATAATGATCACAACGGAAATAATATCAGGCTTTTGAAGGACTTTTTCTGTAATTTCAGGAACCATATCTTTATTTTTGACTTCGTTGCAGAATGCAGTTGCATATGCATCAGCCAGTGCTCCTGAGCGGCAGGCTATTGTACATGCATCTGCATTACCGAAACTAAGAGAATGACCTGTTGTTCCGGATGAGGTACATACGGAAAGAGGTGTGTCTTCAGGTTTGATGACAAGGCGTATTTTCCCCGAAAGGGGTGAATTGCCTGCATAAACCGATATGGTTGCCTGATTTTTCAGCTTCAAAAAGATATCTCCTCCATTTTCAATAATTACTTCAGAAGCTCCGGATTCCTTACAAAGGTCTTTACATATAAATTCCGCTATTGCGCCTGCCACGGCACTCATAGGTCCGGTACCGGCTTTACGTGCAGCACCTGACATTTCCCTGATAATCCTGTGTGTGTTTTTTCCTGTTTCAACAGGTACAAGTGAATCCCTGAATTCAGGGTGATTCCTGATATATTTATCAAGTATATTCCGGTAATATCTGATACGGTCAGATGTATAATTTACGGTTGTTTCTGAATAGCTTTCTGTATCTACTGCGATCCACAGATCGGTTTCCCTGTAAACCGATCTGAAGCTCTTCCACCTGTGGTTACCCATTGACTGGCGGTAGAATCTGGGCTGATATTCATGATTTTTAGCCAAGATCGATTGAAAAGAGTTTCAACGGACAGGCTTTCAGACAAAGCTCACATACCACACATTTTTCGGGTTCAAAAAGAAGTTCGGCTGTGTCGGATTTCATTGTAAGGGCACCGGCAAAACAAACAGCAGAGCAGGCTCCGCAGTGGATACAGAGATCCTGTCTGCAGGTTATTTTCTTATCGATAGGCTCACATTCAACATTATTTTGCTTGATATAGTCCATTCCTTCCTTCAGCACTTTGGCAGGAGCCGTCATCTCTATTACCAGGTGTCCTATTTCTCCCGGAGAAACATTGGCTTTTACGATATTAACCATTATATCATATTTCTTGATAAGGTTATATGTTATAGGCTGACCGGTTGCATCCGGGGGAAATGTCAGAACAAATCTTTTGCTTTTCATCATAATATAATTTTAATTTTCATGGTATGATTGAACCACACATGATTGTATATTAAATTTATACGTGTTTGTGATAGTGTTCAATCATGTGGGTTTCATGGTTTTCTTTTAAAGTTAAACATCAAATTCTGATCTCCAGACTATTCAGTCCGCTTGTCTTAGTGAAAGATGAAACCGGCTGAGTAAGTAAAAACCGGCCCGAGGCAATTTCATTTCTGAGGATATCAGCAATTTCGCGTGCTATTTTAACACTCGACAGAGGTGCTGTACGTATCATTTTCCCATCCAGACGAATTTTTCCGGAGAAAAGGGATTCATAATCGGCACGTCCCAGTATATCGTGATTTTCCGATCCGTAATCCATAACATTGGTTTCTATCTGGCGGTTGCAGACAGAGACCCTGCGGGCCATATCATCATCAATAACGGGAACCGGTATCCCTATTCCAACGAACATTGACACACCGTATTTTTCGAAATATGCTGCTTTTATGAACCTCGTGCTCATCTGTTTTGCATCACCTATAAGTGCCAGGGTTGCAGCATTACCGACCGGAATACCGTTTTCATTCAAAGGTTTTCCGGTGTTGAATTGCGTCCCGTGCCAGGCAACATATCCTATGGTACCTCCCATAAGGATCCTTGTTCCTATCCCTATTGTCCGCAGTTCAGGATCATTAAGGAGGGGGCTCAGTTCACCCGAAGTCGAGAAATTTGCATTCCCGAATGAGGGAAGAAGAGTACCCATGTAGGTGTATTTGATCTTTTTTGTACTGTTTACCGCAACATTATAGTTCTGATAAGCGTTCCGCGGATTGAACATTATGAATTCATTGATCGTGCTTTTGTTTATCAGAGTCTTTAATTCAGTCCTGGGGTAACAATCTGTCCCTTTCGCAGAAGCCTGAAGCAGAACATCCTTTCCGGCAATAAGTTCCTCAATAACATGCGCGCCTCCATATTCATCCTGTGGCATCGCTGTTTCTGTAGCTCCAAGATATGCATCAACAGCAGCTATTCCGCCATATGCGGGAACGTTATTAAGTGTTATCCTTTCCATGCGCATAGGAGGAGTGGTATGACCAAAATTGATAAAAACACCCGACGAGCACATAGGTCCGAATGTTGCTGTTGTTACCACATCAACCCTGTCGAATACCTCTGCAGGGGTCATTTTTTTTGCCATAGCTGATACCTGTTCAGCAGTCAGAACCACAGCTTTTCCGCTGCGGATCTTCCCGTTGATCTCCTCAATGCTTCTTTTCTTTCCCATCTTTTATCTATTTATAAATCAAAATATTATCCTTAAATGCATAGTAAAATAATTACTACCCCATTGTGCTCTTTGTGATTTCCTTAGTGCTCTTTGTGGTTAAACAACAATGCTTTATAACCACAAAGGACACAAAGTACACACAAAGGGACACAAAGGTTTTTTAAAGCTCCCATTGGTATTCAGAGGGAAATTTAAAACTCCAAATATAAAGCCGGATTGCCTTTAGTTGTTGTGTTTTGTCTGAATATTTTGATAATAAACTTATACAGAGGCCGCGTTAATCGTAATCATAATTCCATTTTTTCATGTAATAATCCGCTTCCATAAATTTGTCTCCTGATTTATCCAGTAACCGGTTCAGTTCAACTTCAAGTTCATTCTGTATCTTTTTATAGTCAACCTTATTTACCAGGTTTTTCATCTGAAAAGGATCAGTTTTATTATCATATAACAACCAGGGACCATTCAGATCTCTTGCAAAGGTATATCTTTCTGTCCTGACACCCCGGTATTCTTTACCTCCGTTATCAAAACTCCATTGGTGAAAAGGAACGGGGCACATTATCAGTGTTGATTTTATATCCGGTTTGTTCTTACCCAACAGATAATCAGAGAAATCTGTTCCTTCGACCCCATCCGGTACAGGCAAACCACTCAGTCCAAGCAATGTTGGCATAATATCCACTGTACCGAAAGGGATTTTTACTTTCCGGGCTTTTTTTATCTTTAAGGGATACCTGAGCAGCAAAGGAACTCTTATTGATTCATCCCATGGTTTCTGTTTTTTTGTCAAACCATGCGATAAAAGCATATCCCCATGGTCACTGGTAAATACGAAGATGGTATTTTCTTCAATACCTGATTCTTTTACGGCAGCCAGTATTTTTCCCAGATATTCATCAAGGGCTGCGATATGGGCATAATAACCTGCAATATCTTTTTTTGCTCTCTCCGACAAGCTGTCAGGAACATTTGGACGTAACAGTATACTCTGCCAGTCAGAATACATATCCCTGTATTTGTCTGGTGCTGTATGATATGGTTCATGAGGCGGCCCCCAGGATAAAAACAGTATAAATGGTGAATCTTTTCCGGCCCTGATATAAGCTATTGCAGAATCGGTCTGAATCTCTGCATCATATCCCTGCCAGATATGTTGAACATTGTCATTATCATAATAAAGTGAATTATTATAATCGTGTGTACATTCAAGTACCTTCCAGTAATCAAAACCCTGACGTCTTTCAGATGGCACAGGTAATTTTCGGTGTTCGTCGCGGCTCTCTCCTTTCGGATGCCCGTTCAGATGCCATTTACCGATATAGGCGGTATTATATCCATGTTCACGATAAATTTCAGCTATAGAAATTCTGTCATCCCCCAAAGGTTTATCGTTGAAGAAGATTCCATGAGTAAGAGGATACTGACCTGTCATCATCGAAGCTCTGGCCGGGCTGCTTACAGGACAGTTTGAAATTGCCGTTACGAAATTTACCGATTCTCCTGCAAGTCTGTCAAGATTCGGCGTTCTGACCTGCCTGTTCCCTGAATACCCTGTTGCTTCGGCCCTCCATTGATCGGCAAAAACATAAATCAGGTTAGGTCCTGATGTGTTTCTCTCAGTTTTACCGGTCCCGGAGGAACACGAAAGCAGTAAGTTTCCGATAAGCCCGAAAGTTAATACGGGAACCGGGTTAATAGCTGTATTGTTCATACTCTGATTTAATTCACTTAAAAATATACAAAATAGAATCATCTTTCAAGTATTGATAGGATAAAGAATGATTTTTAAGGCTTTCTTAATATTTGACAGATATTTGCGTTTTTATTTACAGAACCACAGTATGCCCGCATTCCAATCAATATCAGAAGCCCTGCATTCCGGGAAAGGGAAACTGGGAAGGAAATCCTGCCCGTTTCAAAAATATCCTTTGCCCGGTTTATATGTATTCCTGTTTGTTCTGACGGGATTAACATTTACAACTACTTCTGTCTCGGGTAAGATCCGAAATAAACCCAGGTACAGGCTTGAAGCTGACATTGGATATGGTTTCCCTGAAGCAACAGGCATCAAATTCAAATATGGGAATCAGTTCCAGGCAGGGCTGGTACAGTCATTTGATACAAGGGGGCCCGGACCGACTGGTATTGAATTATATTACCATATCGGCAAAAAACCGAGGCTGATGGACCAGTCGCCATGGTATTTTTCAGGTGGATTTACAGGATATTTATTTAAAGTTGAATATGTTAAGGAATATAAATATCTGGTTTACCCCCGTGCAGGCAGGTCGTTTTATTTTTCAAGAAATGCAGGTATCAATGCAGATATTGGACCCGGATTCCCTCTTGCACGTAACAGGAACCAGGGTAATCCCGTATCTCCTGTGCTTTTCACAGGAAGTCTGAACATCTTTATACGGTTCTGAACATATATCCAAAGCATCAGAAGGAAGCAAAAGAAGTATTATCAGGGAAACAGCTGAATATGATCATTCCCGGTTGTATGGAATGGTAAAACAAAAAGTCGATCCCTCACCCGGTTTTGAGTTAACCCAGATATCACCGCCAAGTAGGCCCACAAATGCCTTGCATATTGAAAGTCCAAGTCCGGTGCCTGCATACTGGCGTGAGACAGTGCTGTCGACCTGGTAGAACCTCTCAAAGATGAGAGAATGATATTCCTGAGGTATTCCTATTCCTGTATCACTTACAAAAAACTCGAAAAATCCGTTTTTCATCTCATAACCAAAATCTATCTTACCTGTCTTTGTAAACTTGAATGCATTGGTCAGGAGGTTCGAGACGATCTGGATAAGCCTTGTTCTGTCGGTCAGGATCTCTGACTTTTCATCAGACAGAGGTGCATGCAGGATCAGTCCTATATTCTGGGCTTTGACTTTATATGCATACTGTTCCGATAAATCCCGCAGAACTGAATTAATATTCACCTTTCCTATTTTAATCTTGACATGTCCGCTTTCAATCCCTGCCAGGTCTACGATATCATTAATTATCGACAACAGCTGGTTCCCACTCTGGAAGATAATATCAATGTACTGGTTCTTTTCTGCCTCAGTGACCCCGGGTTCACTGAGGAGAGATGAGAATCCGAGTATTGCATTCATTGGTGTACGTATCTCGTGGGAAACATTATGCAGGAATGCCGTTTTAAGCCTGTCGCTTTCTTCAGCTTTCTCTTTGGCTGCAATAAGCTCGGCTTCCGCCATCTTCCTGGATGTGACATCCTCGACCATTCCCAGAAAGAACTGGACCTCATCATTGTTATTCCTTACAATACTGACGGTTGTTGAACCCCATATCATCAGTCCGTCTTTCCTTATATATTCATTCTCTGTATGATAAATTGGTATCTCATTGGCAATCAATCGCAGAAGCTCATATTCATCGCGGACTATATAATCAGGATGAGTGAAACTTTTAAATGTCATTCCAGGGAGTTCATCCTCGGAATATCCCATCATTTTGCAGAAAGCTGAATTAGCTCTTATAATAACAAGATCCTTGCCTGTCATAGCCATCCCTATCGGACTCTCCTCGAATATCTTTCTGAACCTTTCCTCGCTTTCCCTGAGTGTTTCTTCAGATTGTTTTCTTTCAGTAATATCCCTGCCGATGGTTTGGTAATAAACCATTCCCTCCATCAGTATTCGTCTGGCACTGATCTCTATCGGGAATATTGTTCCGTCTTTCCTGATATGTTCACCTTCGAAGGTATGGTGTCCTTCACTATCGAGTCTTACCAGGATATCTTTATAATTATCCAGTTTCTTTTCCGGCAACAGATCTGTAAGCCTTTTCCCGATAAGTTCGTTCCTTTCAAACTGGTATTTATCAAGAGCCTGGTCGTTGGCTTCTATTACTTCAAGATCTTTATTGAATAACATTATGACATCGTTGGCATATTTGAGGATATAGTCAAAATGCCTCACCAGGGCAAGATGTTCGAGTTCGATCTCATATCTGCTCCTGTAAAACCTAACCCGCTGATTCCACCATAATAAACCCAGCAGAAGCGCCGTGATCAAGATGAAGAGGAAGGTGATCATGAATATCTGGCGCATCTCATTATTCAGTGTTCCCAGTATCTCCTCACGGTCAACTTTTGCTACCATGAACCATGGCAATTCCGGAACTTTCTTCATGGCTGCCACAACTTTTATCCCACGGTAATCGATGGCATCATGACTCTCCTGTATACCCTGTAAGGCCATAGCGGCTTCAAGCTTCTCTTCAGTAATGGACTTCCTGAGATAACCTGTACTGTCGGAATATTTCAGCCTGCTGAGGTAAATCACTTCATTACCATCCTGCCGGACAATATAAGCTTCGGAAGTGCGACTGGGCAAAGGCCATGTACGTATGAGAGGGAATAATACTTCCCGGGGATCGATCCTGAGAACCAAAGTACCGAAAATTGAAATCTCTGTCTGATCCTTTTTACTTAAGGGGATCACCAGATCGAGGTGATCATAGTTTACCTCGCTTATCCTGTGAATATCCGTTATTCTGACTTCTCCCTTCTTTAAGATCTCCGGTAGTGTTTTTCTGAGGCGGCTACCAATTATGGAGTCCTTTTCGGGATAATTAAGCCTTACCAGGAAATCACTGTCAAGAAAGATCGCTGAAGCATAGTCATAATTATCAACCAGTGCCTGCAGATTCCGGGTAAGTTCATTACGCAGCTTACTATCATTCTGATTATTAACATATTCCGAAAATCTTGTGTAAACCGACATATTTTCCCTGAGTGAATTGCCGTCATTAATACGCTCATTTCGCCATTGGGTAAGTGTTCTGACCATAAGATTGGCAATTGCCGATAATTCCTGTTTGCTGTCGTTGAGCATATGAGTTCTCTGGTGCCTGTAATACAAAAGACCGACAACAAGTTCACCTGCCGACAGCGCCAAAAATAGAATGATCAGTGGCCATGGAATAGCCGGTTTCTGCTTCTGGGAATTCATTATTCTCTTTTCTCTTCCAGGAAAAACAAACCTGAACTTTCATCAAATGCCGTAAATTTAACATTTTCCTTAAAATAATATACAAAATTACGGAAAGCAGATCCCTGATAAAACTCACGATCAGAATTATGAAACACCCGGAAACTACAGGTCTGGAATACATATGACCACAGTAGCAAAACTTTTTTTACATTTGCTCTTCATTAAATTAAAACAGATCTCCCTGATGAAGCTTTATCACTTTGCCTTTTTAATATCAATAATTTCGT
This sequence comes from uncultured Rikenellaceae bacterium, assembly GCA_964421975.1. Taxonomy (GTDB): domain Bacteria; phylum Bacteroidota; class Bacteroidia; order Bacteroidales; family VadinHA17; genus LD21. Next base: position 50,498 of record CAYQZL010000004.1, on the reverse strand, counting down.
TGGTATTACCAACCGGTTCATATTCCCAGAAAAAATATACAGGTATTGATATTATAACACCTGCAGATCTGGAAGCACATGTTTCATTTCTTGCCTCACCTCTGCTGATGGGAAGGAAAAACGGAATGCCAGGTCTTGATATTGCACAGGAATACATAGCATCCAATGCAAAGCTGCTGGGATTGAAACCGGTTAATGGTTCAAGTTATTTTCAGCCCTATCAGGTTATCAGCAAGAGTATTGATCATCAAAAATCAGGTATACGAATTTCAGACAGCCAGGGTGATACGGTCAGGATAAGCGAGAAAATATTCCAGTTGTTCCCGCCTGATCCGGAGGATATTACACTTGAAGGAGAGGTGGTATTTGCCGGATATGGGCTTATAAGAGAGAAATACAGATATAATGATTTTGAAGGAATTCCCACAGAAGGGAAGATACTGCTGGTGATGACAAGATCACCGACAACCGAAGATGGCGGAAAATATCTTTTTGAAGGAGACGACTGGTCCGATTTCAGAAGCTATGCAATCAAGCTCAGAAGTCTGCTTTTCTCAAAGGCAAAAGCCATTCTATTTGTCACTGATCCCAAATCAGGTTTTAACACACTTGAAGAACAGGAGCCGGGAATAGTCTCATCATTGAATTCGTCCCTCAGCCTTAAGGGCAGCAGTCAGCCGGTATTCTCACTTCCTGGAATGATGAGAATTCTTTTTGTCGATCGTAGTGTTGCTGACCGCTTACTGGAAGGAACAGGAGAAAGCCTTGCCGGTCTTCAGAAGAAAATCGACAATGAACTCAGGCCTCATTCATTTGTCATACCCGGGAAAAACCTGGCAATAAATGTCAGAACAGGTACCGAGGAAATTACACTGAACAATGTTGCAGCGGTTATTGAAGGCAGTGATCCGGTGTTAAAAAATGAATATGTTATTTTTTCCTGCCATTCCGACCACATTGGAGGTTCAGGTAAGCGGATCAATACAGGGGCTGACGATAATGCTACAGGCTGTGCAGCCCTGCTTTCCATTGCAGAAGCCTTCCAGGCTCTTGAGAAAAAACCTCTGAGATCCTTATTGTTCCTGTGGGTTTCCGGCGAAGAGATAGGATTATTCGGATCAGAATATTATGTAAATAATCCCCTCGTTCCTCTTGAAAATACTGTTGCAGATTTAAATGCTGATATGATCGGGAGGGTGAAAGGCATAGCCGACTCCACTTCTGATAATCCCATGACAGACTTGAATGAAGTATTTGTCATCACAGGCAATCAGAGCAGGGAACTAAGGAAAATTGCCGAGGATGTGGATGATGAAATCCAGCTGGATTTTGATTATTCATTAAGTGGCAGGAACCATCCGCTTCAGCTTTTTGCGAGAAGTGATCATTACAATTTCGTAAAAAAGGATATCCCGGTACTCTTTTTTACCACAGGATTACATACTGATTATCACTCGCCCCGGGATGTTGTTGATAAGATCAATTTCAGTAAACTGGAAAAAATAACCGAAGCTATGTTCCGGATCGGCTATAATGTGGCAAACAACAAATCCAGGCTGAAAGTCAATAATCCGTTCAGCAAATGGTGAATAAAGCCGGTTTTATCTGACCGGAATAAATGTTTGAACAGCTTCCTTATATTTGTTGCTTATATCAGGGATATTATTCGAATTTGTGTCCTCCATTGATGAAAGGTACTCAATCAAAGCCAGCCATTCTTTTCCTTCCTGCAGACCTTCCTCATTTTCATCAATGTCCAGAACAGCCTGTTTCATATCCTTAAGCGGAATACCGTTCTTATCCTTCGGCACCACATTTATCAGACCAAAGCTCATCTTTTTTATAATACTTACAAATTCCAGCATATAGGAATTAGCTGTAACCGAATAAAGAGACTTTTTCTTTTTCGAAAAATCCATTTTAATGACATCTCCTCCGGATCTGACCAGATCTATGCTTTTGATCTTCCTGAGCATCATTTTGTCAGGATCATAATTAACTTTTATCCCGGAATAATAGCAGTAATTGGCAGGAGTTGATTTATATGCAACCTGAAGTATCTCAAGAATGCTCTTCAGTTCCTTGCCTGTCAGCCAGATCCTTGAAAGTGGATATCCCGGGACCGCATCATTTCCTGTTCCCATTGACATTATTCTGAAGATATCCGGAGCTGACTGATATCCCGGAACGATCCTGTCGCGTATAACACCAACAGCTACCATGCTCATATCCGTGCCGGTACTCACATGATTGTTTACATAACTGTGAATTGCATCAGCCACAAGCGGACCGAGATTGCTGTTCTTTATATCCCCGCTTTCCATACATTCAAGTAAAAATCCGGCTTCAACCACCGGTTTCTTATAACTCAGTCCTATAGGCTTCAGTATCTCTTCTGTAACTTTATCTTTCTGTGCTTCTATCAGATCATTAACATATCTGTCTCCGGCAATATTGTCATCGACAGGTATAAGGGAATATCCTGTAACTTTCACTTTACCATCAGCATATTCCAGTGACAGTTTGCCGACATTTACTCCATACTCTCCGGTCTGGACTACCGGTATTCCATTTACCATAATGGGATCTTTGAGATATGTATGAGTATGTCCGCTTATTATCACATCAATATCCTTCACCTTATTTGCAAGTTCGACATCTTCTCCCGCCCAGTTTCCATTCTTATCCTTTGATACTCCCGAATGAGACAGGCAAATGATAATATCACAATTCTCATCCTTCAGCTCCTTCACCAGCAGGCGTGCAGCAGCAACCTGCTTTGAAAATGTGACAGGAGGAGCATAGGCGGCATTGTCGTCAGCAACTTTCCCGAGAAGGGAGAAGAAACCGAACTTAATACCTCCCCTGTTGATTATCATTGTCCGGCCCAAAATATTTTCGGAAGTCAGTTTCTCAAGCGCGTCATCAGACGGATCAGACGGACTGAAAACCGCATTCCCGAGAAGCAATCCGGGTATCTCACCTGCCTTAACAGCTGAATTAATTATTTCAGCAAGCTTTACGGGACCATAATCAAACTCATGATTACCAATGGCGAGAACATCATATCCCATTATTTTCATCAGTCGCAGCTGAAATCCTGTTTTTACTTCTACTCCCTGAAAAAGTGTACCCATCAGGAAATCACCTGCATCCAAAACAAGTGTGATCCCTTCGTTCTGTTCTTTTTCATTTTTTATTACCGATGCTATCCGTGCAAATCCGCCGATAGTTTTATCATTGTGGACAACAAGCGGGGAATAATCGAGTTCGGGAGCAAAGCCTGTAAGATGTGAATGCAGATCGTTTGTGTGTATTATGACTATCTTTTGTCCGGTCTGAGCCGAAACATTCACTGCAATCAGAATAAGCAGGAGGGTGATCAGAGATCTTTTCATTTGACTGAAATTAATCATTAAATTTAAGAAATATTACAATACTTCCGCCACTACAAAGGTACTTCCGCCGATAAATATAAGATCTTCGGTTGAAGCATTGCTCAGTGCTGATTTATAGGCATCATCCACCGTATTGTAACACTCTCCGCTGAGACCAAAAGTCTGAGCCTCTTTCTGAAGTATCTTTTCGTCAAGTGCACGGGGGACTGATGCTTTCGTGAAATAATATTGCGCCTTAACCGGAAACAGAGGGAGGACAAGAGAGAGATCTTTGTCGCTTACAAAACCGAGAACAATATGCATCCGTTTAATATTCATTTTCTCCAACTGTCTGGTCACATATTCCAGTCCTTCCCTGTTATGCCCTGTGTCACAAATGACCAGAGGCTGCTTCTTCAATATCTGCCAGCGTCCCATAAGACCGGTATTGGAAATAACCTTTCCCAAACCTTCCTTAACTGTCTTTTCATTTATCTGATAATGGCCCTTAAGGAAGCTGAAAAGCTGAAAAACAGTCTGGATATTTTTAGCCTGGTAATTACCACCCAGGGGTAAGATGATTTTTGTTTTTCTACCGTCTTTCAGAGACTCAACAGAAAATAGATTATCTTCCATATCATCGGTAACATCAGCAGGAAGACATCGAAAGGACTGATCGGCAAAAGAGATTTCTGATCCCGCTAATCCTGCTGCTGCAGTAAAAACTCCCGCTGTCTCAGGATGTGTCTCTCCTATAACAACCGGAATATTTTTTTTGATGATCCCCGCTTTTTCCCGTGCAACTTTTTCAAATGTATCACCAAGCAGATCCATATGATCATGCCCGATATTTGTAATTACAGAGACAACAGGTGTTATTATGTTCGTTGAATCGAGCCTCCCTCCCATTCCTGTTTCAATAACTGCCACATCCACTTTTTCCCGCATGAAATAATCAAAAGCCATTGCTGCCGTCACTTCAAAAAAAGATGGTTTCACAGACTCAATGATACTTCTGTGAATATCAACAAACCTTATAACTTCTTCCTCCGGGATCATTTTTCCATCAATTTTTATCCTTTCCCTGAAATCCCTGAGATGTGGTGAAGTATAAAGCCCGGTAATGTAACCGGCTTCCATAAGTATTGAAGCAGTCATATGTGAGACTGAACCCTTTCCATTGGTTCCGGCAATATGGATACACTGGTATTTCCTGTGAGGATGCCCGAAATAATCATCAAGGGCGAGTGTATTATCAAGATTGTTCTTATAAGCCGCCTTCCCTATCCTGTGATACGCCGGCAACCGGCTGTATAAATATTCAATTGTTTCTTTGTAATTCATTACATTATGTTTCAGAGTTTCAGTGTTTCAGAGTTTCAGAGTTTCAGTGTTTCAGAGTTTCAGAGTTTCAGTGTTTCAGTGTTTCAGTGTTTGCCAGCCTAAGCCCTGGCGAAAGCGGAGTTCCACGTTAAAAACTCTAAGTACTCTAAGTACTCTAAGTACTTTAAATACTTTAAGTACTACAAAATAACTAACTTTCAACATCCATACCAACAATCCCATATTTTCTTTATTTTTGCAATTCACCTCCGGAGGAGGATTGATATTGTATCAATTTGATAATTAAGTTCTTAAACATGCCGAAAAAACATAATAAAAAACTGTTCATAATTGACACGAATGTTCTTTTACATGATTACAAGTGCATTTACAATTTCGAGGAGAATGATGTTATCATTCCCATAGTAGTATTGGAGGAACTCGACAAATTTAAAAAAGGAAATGATCAGATAAATTTTCATGCCAGGGAGTTTACAAGGGAACTTGACAAATTATCGGGAGACATGCTTCTTACAGCCAATATTCCGCTGGGGGAAAACCTGGGAAATCTTCACATTGAGACGGGAAAGGACTTTTCGGATAAAGTGAGCCAGTCATTCCCCGAAAGGACTTCAGATCATCGTATCCTGGCAATTGCCGATTATGTCTGCACTGCCAATAAAAACAAATCCGTGGTCCTGATAACGAAAGACATCAATCTGAGGATGAAAGCCAAATCCCTCGGTATTGTGGCTCAGGACTATCAGAATGACAAGGTTGCAAACATAGATGATCTTTATAAAGGCATTACTGTCATTGAAGGTATGGATCAATCGCTGATCAGCAAGTTATATGATTATCCGGAAGGGGTAAGTGCATCGGAGTTCAGTCTGGATCCTGAACTGAAAGGGCACCAGTTCTTCATCATGAAGAATAATGGTTCAAGTGCACTTGCACATTATAATCCTGCTAACAAACTCCTGAACAGGGTGATAAAACAGACCACATACGGAATTGATCCAAGGAATGCGGAACAGACTTTTGCAATTGATGCACTGTCCAATCCAGACGTACAGCTGGTATCCCTTACAGGCAAAGCAGGAACGGGAAAGACTCTTCTCGCGCTTGCAGCTGCACTGGCACAGCATAAAAGATACAAGCAGATCTTCCTGGCGAGGCCCATCGTTCCGCTTGCAAACCGCGATCTGGGTTTCCTTCCGGGTGATGTTAAGGAAAAGATGGATCCTTATATGCAGCCACTTTATGATAATCTTACCGTTATCAAGCATAAATTCAGTCATCAGAGTCCTGAATTCCTAAGGATCAATGATATGATGAAAGAGGAAAAGCTTGTGATCACTCCTTTAGCCTACATAAGGGGAAGAAGCCTTTCGAGCATCTTTTTCATAGTGGATGAAGCCCAGAATCTTACCCCTCATGAGATAAAAACAATAATTACCCGTGCCGGAGAAGGCACCAAAATGGTTTTTACCGGAGATATTGAACAGATCGACTCCCCTTACCTCGATACGGCTTCAAACGGATTAAGCTATCTGTCGGATAAAATGAAGAACCAGGATATTTTTGCACATGTTAATCTTGTGAAAGGAGAACGCAGCTATCTTGCAGAACTGGCCAGCAAGCTGCTATAACAACTGTGATACCAGGAATTTGTCAATATAAATAAATTAAAATCAAATCGCTATGAAAACCAGACCCGCACAACTTACGGTAATACTGTTAGCAGTCGTTACAGTATTTTCATTCAGCTCATGTGGCCGTTCAAAAGCCAAAAAAGAAACAGCCGGAACTGTTTCAGCCACCGAAAAAATACTTCTCTTCAATGGCAAAGATCTCAGCAACTGGTCATTCTTTCTAAGAGATCCTTCTGCTGATGCTTCAAAGGTATTTACAGTTCAGAATGATGTTATCCATATAACAGGCGATCCTTTCGGATATATGAGAACCAATGAAGCATATTCCGATTATACTCTTCATCTTGAATGGAGATATCCGGTTGAAGCGTCAAACAGCGGCGTTTTTATTCATACCCAGCTTCCCGATACAATATGGCCCGCATGCTTTGAATGCCAGTTAAAAGCAGGTAATGCCGGAGATTTTGTATGTATGGGAGGATCAGATATGAATGAAAGGATTGATAAATCATCACGCGTTGTGGCAAAAAAAGCTGAATCGACTGAAAAAGCCGTGGGCGAATGGAATACAATGGAAGTCACTTGTATCTCTGACAATATCGATGTGATGGTGAACGGCGTTCTGATGAACAAGGCTACCGGAATTACACTGAAGCAGGGTCATATATGCCTGCAGAGCGAAGGCAAAGACATCGAATTCAGGAATGTCTATATAACCAGGCTTAAAAAATAAGCCTGCAGAAATTATGCATGAACAGTATCAGAAGAAAAAAATAGCATTTCATACACTCGGCTGTAAGCTGAATTTCGCTGAAACATCAACTCTGGCCAGGCTTTTCCCGGAAGACAGATTCGAAAGGGTAGCTGTCAGCCAGAAAGCAGATATTTATATAATCAATACATGCACGGTAACCGATGTCGCTGACAGAAAATGCCGCCAGGCGGTAAAGAAATTCATACACCGTTCACCGGATGCATTTATAGCTGTAACAGGATGTTATGCCCAGCTCAGACCTGAAGAACTTGCATCAATACCAGGTGTCGACCTGGTCCTGGGTACCAATGAAAGATTTGATATTGCAAAATTTCTTACTGATACTGTTAAGAAGCCCGGGGCTGAAATACATTCCTGTGGACTTTCCGGGAATGATAAATTCATACATTCCTGGTCTGCAGGTGACCGTACACGATCCTTCCTGAAGATACAGGACGGATGTGATTACAATTGTTCCTATTGTACAATCCCGCTCGCCCGGGGCCGGAGCCGTAATCCGGAAATAAGAACACTCGTTGAAGAAGCAGAAGCAATTGCTGCAAAAGGCATCAGGGAGATCGTTCTCACAGGAGTTAATACCGGTGACTTCGGCAAATCAACAGGAGAGTCGTTTGCGGGACTTCTTGAGGAAATGGTAAAGGTCAGGGGAATAGAACGTTTCAGAATATCATCAATTGAGCCCAATCTTCTCACTGACAAACTTATCGGTATATGTTCCTCGGAACCGAAGATCATGCCACATTTCCATATACCTCTGCAGAACGGTTCGGACAGGATACTGGGACTCATGAAAAGGAGATACAGAAGGGACATATTTGCAGAAAGGGTAAACCGTATCCGGGAAATAATCCCCCTTGCAGGTATCGGGGCTGACGTCATTACAGGCTTCCCGGGAGAAACCGAAGAGGATTTTGAAGAGACTTACAGTTTCCTTAACGGTCTGTATGTTTCGTACCTGCATGTATTTCCGTTCTCCGCAAGGCCCGGTACAGAAGCTGACAAAATGCCGGCAAAGGTAAGTCCTGAAGAAAAGAACAGAAGAAGCAAAATACTTATAGCACTCTCTCAGAAGAAAGCGCAGCGATTCAGGGAAATGAACAGGGGAAAAACTGCAGAAGTGCTCTTCGAACATGTAAGGAGCAAAGGACTTATTTATGGTTTTACGGGAAATTACATCAGGGTTGAATATCCATGGGAGGCTAAACTGGCAGGAAGTATAAGGGCAGTCAGGTTACATGATATTTCTTCTTCAGGCAATATGACGATTGAATTAAATAACGATAATGAAAGATTTAAAGACCATAGTGAGTGAAGTGGCAGAAGCTGCAACAGAGACCGGGAAATTCATACTTGCAGAATCTGAAGTATTTGATATCCGGAGGACAGAGAAAAAGGGACTCCATGATCTTGTAAGTTATGTAGACAAAAGATCTGAAGAAATGCTTGTAAAAAAGCTTGCACAGATCCTTCCCGAAGCCGGTTTCCTGGCAGAAGAAGGGACATCTTCAGGAAACGGCGCAAAATATTGCTGGGTAATCGATCCTCTGGACGGAACAACAAACTTTGTTCACGGTGTTCATCCTTATGCCATAAGCATTGGCCTTATGGAAGATAATGAACCGGTTGCCGGAGTCGTTTATGAAGTATTGGGATCAGAGATCTTCAGTGCCTGGAAAAACGGAGGAGCATGGCTCAACGATAAACCCATTCATGTATCGGGTGTAAGCTCCCTGTCTGAAAGCCTTGTGGCTACCGGTTTCCCGTACAATGATTTCGGCAGACTTGATAAATTCATGGATTGCCTTAAACATTTCTGTAAAACCACTCACGGGATAAGAAGACTGGGATCGGCTGCAATTGATATGGCTTATGTTGCGTGCGGCAGGTTTGAAACTTTCTATGAATACGGACTTCATCCCTGGGACATTGCAGCTGCAACAATCATTGTAAGAGAGGCCGGAGGAATGGTAAGCGATTTCACCGGTGATCAAAAGAACCTTTCAGGATCCGATGTGATCGCATCCAATAAACTGCTATATCCTGAATTTCTGAAAATTGTGAGTAATTTTATGCATACATAATTTAAGTTGAATGGGAACTGTCGGATTCTATATCTTTTATGGAATAAACCGGATCATTACACTATTGCCGCTGAGAGTATTGTATCTGTTTTCCGATCTCCTGTACCCATTGGCCTGTTATTTCCCCGGCTACCGGCGAAAAGTGGTGGCAACAAACCTTAAAAATGCATTCCCGGATAAAAGTGATAAGGAACGTTCAAAAATCCGGAGGAAATTTTACCACCATTTCTGCGACCTGATCGTCGAGATCCTTAAGCTCACCAATATGAGCAATGAACAACTTGCAGAACGTATGCACTATACAAACCCTGAACTGCTTAACAGACTGTACGACGAAGGCCGTGATGTAGTTGTAATTTTCAGTCACTATTGCAACTGGGAATGGACGAATATCTCACCTGCTGTTACCAGACACCTTAATGTCCCTGTTTACAGACCATTGAACAATAAGCACTTCGACAGGTTTATGTTTAATATAAGATCACGTAATGTTTGTAAACCTGTCGCGATGGCCAACATAGTAAGAGAAATCCTTACAAACCGGAGGAACAATATTAAAGCACTATACGGCCTTATATCCGACCAGACACCACCCAGGGCAGAAATAAAGTACAGGACTACCTTTCTGAACCAGGATACACCGGTATACCTTGGAGCAGAAAAAATAGCTGCAAAATACGATATGCCTGTACTGTTTCTGAATATTCAGAAGGTTCGCAGAGGTTATTATACTTATACCATGGAACTCCTTTTTGAACATACAAAAGGATTGCCGGAATATCTTATAACCGATACACATGTAAAAAGGCTCGAGGAAATAATAAACCAGAAGCCCGAATACTGGTTATGGAGCCACAGGAGATGGAAATATTAAAGCGGGAAAATAAATGGCTAAAACAGCATTGGTCATATTGAACTGGAATGGTCTCAAGTACCTGAAAATGTTCCTCCCGGGTGTTGTAAAACATACTGCCGGACCGGATACCGGTATATATGTGGCAGATAATGGTTCCACTGACGGGTCCTGTGAATGGATAGCTTCAGAATTCGGAGATGTAAGGCTTATACGGTTTGAATATAATCACGGGTTTGCCGAAGGTTATAATCTTGCACTATCACAGATAGAAGCACAATATTATGTGCTTCTTAATTCAGATATAGAAGTTACCTCCGGCTGGCTCAATCATCTTGTTGATCATATGGACAGGAATCCTGATGTAGCTTCCTGCCAGCCTAAAATACTTTCATATAACAGGAAGGATCATTTTGAATATGCCGGAGCTGCAGGAGGTTTTCTCGACAAATACGGATATCCGCTTTGCAGGGGTCGTATACTTTTCGAGATAGAAAAAGACAGCGGTCAGTATGATTCGGCAGCAGACATTTTCTGGTCGACAGGTGCCTGCATGATAGTCAGATCAGCTGCCTGGAAAAAGTGCGGAGGTTTCGATCCCGCTTTCTTTGCACATATGGAAGAAATAGATCTGTGCTGGCGCTTCCATAAAGCCGGTTATCGTGTCTCTTTCATACCCGATACGGTTGTCTTCCATGTCGGAGGAGGAGCTCTTCCATATGATTCTCCACTTAAAACATATCTGAACTTCCGCAACAGCCTCTTCCTGCTTTATAAAAACCTGCCTGACATAACACTGAGGAGTACACTGTTTAAAAGAAAAATACTCGACGGTATTGCTGCAGTCTGGTTTTTTTCAAAGGGACAATTCAGCAGTTCTCTGGCTGTTCTTAAAGCCCATGTACATTATTACAGGAGTTTAGATCAACTTAAAAAGAAAAGAACCATCGTCAAAAAACTGGGTCAGTCGGAATCCGAAGGATTGCTACTGAACAAATTCCTGGTTTTTGAGTTTTATCTCAAAAAGAAAAGAACTTACAAAACACTGATATCCTAATGAAAGTATCCCAGTTCGTAATATTCTTTACAGTTGTATTTACAATTTATTTTATTGGAAATCTGTATCTCTTCTTTAAGGGTTATAATCTCATACCCCGCAGCGGAAGGCTGTTATACACCCTCGTATTCATAATACTTGCTGCAACTTTCATTGCTGCCAAATTCCTGGAATCAAAACATTCGACTATCTTTTCCGATATTCTGAACATTACAGGCGGATTCTGGCTGGCTTTTCTTTTTTATGGCTTTATCTTCTTCCTTTTTTCCGATATACTATTAATGATCCTGAAACTGACCGGTACTCTTCAGGCCGCCAATATTCCCTTATTCAGGAAATGGGTTTTCATTATAAGCGTTTCTGCTTCATTATTGTTAATACTGGGAGGATTCATCAATGCTGTCAGTCCTGTGGTGAAGAAATATGAAATAAAAATAGCAAAGCATGCAGACGGATTAAATAATCTGCGAATTGCTGCGGTTTCGGATATTCATCTCGGAAGTATTATACGAAAAAGGAGTATAAGAAAGCTTTCAGAAGTTCTTGAAGAGCTGAAGCCTGATGCCGTTTTTTTACTGGGTGATATTATTGACGGGGAACTTGGCCCGGTTCTGAGAGGTGATCTGCTGCAATATTTCACAGGACCTCATACAAAAGACGGACTTTTTGCAATAACAGGTAATCATGAATATATCGGGGGAGCTGAAAGGACCATTCCCTATATAGAGAGTAAGGGAATCAGAATAATAAAAGATGAAATGATTGTCCTTCCGGGAGGTATACAGGTTATCGGAAGAATTGACAAAGATTCATTCAGACATTCCGGAAAAAAGAGAATGAGTGTTGAAGAACTAATAAAAAATGCCGATCATTCATATCCTTTGATCCTTCTGGATCATCAGCCGGCACAACTGGATGAAGCGGAAAAGAACGGTATCGACCTTCAGCTATCCGGCCATACACATAAGGGGCAGCTGTGGCCTCTCAATTTCCTCATTAACAAAGTTTTCGAAGTAGGATATGGATACCACCTTAAAGGTAAAACCCAGATTATTGTCTCTTCAGGATATGGTTTGTGGGGGCCGAGGGTAAGAACATCAGGGCGATCCGAAGTGCTTCAGATAGATGTGGAATTCACAGGTACAGGCATGAACTGATAAATATTACAGCAGATCATAGATCTGTTCCAAAGCCATTCCCCTCGATCCTTTGATAAGTATATGATATCCTCTTACTGGTTTTAGCTTAAGGTATTCCTTTAGTCTGCTGACATTTGAAAAAGTCTTGAATCTGAATCCGGCTGATACTTTTGTAAATACCGGACCTGCCAGCATTACGTTCTGAAGGTTATGATCGGTAAGCACTTTATGTATCTTCTTATGTTCTTCCTCGCTTCTGTCACCAAGTTCAAGCATATCGCCCAGTATACATAGCTTCTTTTCGGTCTCAATTGCAGCAAACGATTCAAGAGCCAGCTTCATGCTTACCGGATTTGCATTATAGGAATCACTTATTATAGTGTTATTTTCAGTAATCAGGACCTGTGAGCGGTCATTTTCGGGCACATAGCTTTCAACAGCATCTGCAATATCGTCTAAAGCAATCCCGAAGAACAGCCCTGTAGCCATAGCTGCCCTGATATTATCCGTATTATAGTTTCCGAAGAGCTTTGTACTGATCCTTATTTTACTGTTCTGATACTTTACATTCAGTATGAGATTCAGGCCTGCAGGTTCAGGAGTGATTTTCAGAGGTATTCCGGCAGGGCCCGAGAAAGGGACTGCACGGTTTACCAGACCGTATATCTTTTCGCTTATCAGCTTATCCTTGTCGTTGTAAAAAGCGATGCCATTAACCTTACGGAGGTATTCAAACAATTCCGTTTTTGCTTTTATGACGCCGTCGAATGATCCGAAACCTTCAATATGTGCGGTACCTATATTGGTAATGATCCCGTAATCGGGTCTGGCAATAAGGCATAATGTCCGGATCTCACCTATATGGCTGGCCCCCATTTCGATTATCATCATTTCAGTACCTTCCGGAGCAGAAAGGATTGTAAGCGGAACACCTATCTGGTTATTGAAGTTTTTATTTGTATAATGGACCCTGAATTTTTTTGAAAGGACGGCAGCAAGTAGTTCTTTAGTGGTCGTTTTTCCGTTGGTACCGGTTACTGCGATAAGCGGGCATTTTAGTTCCTTTCTGTGATGTGTAGCCAGTTTCTGAAGCTCAGCAAGAGTATCATCAACCAGAATGGTCTTTTCTGTTTCGAAAGCCGGGTCATCTATAACTGCCCATGATGCTCCTTTTTTCAGGGCATCGGCAGCATATTTATTCCCGTTGAATTTTTCTCCCCAGAGGGCAAAGAACATCTGACCCTCTGATACAGTTCTTGAATCGGTTGATAAACCTTTTGATTCTCTGAAAAGTGTGTAAATCTGTTCAGTCATTATCTTATTAAAAAAAATGCCCCATTATGATCCATAATGGGGCTAAAGATAATTTATTTTTTTAATCAGAATCCTGCCGGACTTCCAACTCTTATCATTGCACATCTGAATCCCAGGTCGTCTCTGCAACTTTCCTGGTCAAGGAATCTTCTTGTGGAAGGATTGAGCCAGTAGGCCCTGTCTTTCCATGATCCGCCCTTGTATACTCTTGCATTGTCATTTATCAATGTCACAAAGTCGCTCTGGCTTTCGGCTCCCTGATCCTGGGAATACATTCTGTTTGAACCCTTTTCTCCGTCATCAACTCTCCAGTCGGTGGATATTGAAGACTGAAGGTCTCCATCCCTGTAGTTCCTGTAATCGCCCTTCTGATAATTATATCTGTTAGCCACATCAATATCCTTAACTGTATCGATATAAAGTTTACCAAGGTTATTTTTGGTAACGACTCTTCCGTTTGCGTCACGGCGAAGGTCAGTATATACGTTACCCCTGAAAGGATTGAAACCATCAACATCTTCTGAGGTCAGAGGACGATATACATCCTGTACCCATTCGTTAACGTTACCAGCCATGCAGTAAAGACCATAATCGTTTGGCCAGTATGATTTTACATCGCTTGTAATACTTGCATTATCGTTAAGGCTTCCTGCAACACCCATCATATCTCCTCTTCCGCGGACAAAGTTTGACATCATCTCACCCCGGCTTCTTTTCTGGGAATTCCTTACATTATGGCCATCCCATGGATATATTCTTCTTTCATAGATCCTCTCCTGATATGTATTACCTCTGAGAGCATATGCAGCAAATTCCCATTCTGCTTCAGTAGGCAGCCGGTAATTGGGAAGAAGGACACCGTCTTCAAATGTTGTTCTTCTCTCGGTCTGATTGGGATTCAGGCTCTCCCTGAGCTGATTTACCACACCTTCATACTGACCCACCAGATATGCTTCAGTATTGAAGTTATTCTGGTTTTTCTGTTCAGGATCAGGATTCAGTTCACCCTCATCAATAAGTAACTGCTCATTGACCCTGTCACTTCTCCACAGGCAGTAATCATTGGCCTGGAGCCAGCTGACACCGACAACAGGATAAGTGTTATATGCAGGATGACGAAAATAATACTGAACATAAGGATCGTTAAAGCCCATCGGACTTCTCCATACCAGAGTATCAGGCAATGCCTTCCTGTATACTTCGGGATAATCAACATAAACACGCCTCAACCAGTACAGATACTCCCGGTAATCAACGTTGCTTATTTCAGTTTCATCCATATAAAATGATGATACTGTGACAGTCCTCGGCTTATTGTTCCAGTCAAACAGAACATCCTGCTGCACCTGTCCCATCGTGAACCGGCCTCCTTCTATAAGGACAAGACCTGGTCCGGTTTTTTGTTCTGCACCCATAACCACTTCAAAACCGCCATTATCAGGATTATTATATTCCCATCCGGTGGTGGATGATACACCCGCCTGCTTACCTCCTTTACATGAAATGAGAACTAATCCAGCGATCAAAACGACTGGCAAGACTTTCATTTTGTACATATTACTTTGGTTTTTTGACTTTTATCAGTTTACAAAGATAACTAATTCCAAAAATATTTAAAACATCAAAGATAACTACAAATTAGGGTATTTTATTGTTTTAATGACTCTCCTTTTTTCAACATTGTTTAAACCGAGTGTTATACCGGTTTGATGGAACAGTGAGAACGGCAGAAGATTTTTACCCGACGCCATATTGAAACGGTAATTGTAAAAGAATTTAGTGATCCCCGTTTCAACAGCAAATCCGGCCTGCAGGTCGTAGTTTTTTCCCCTGTCACCGAAGATCATTGCACTGACTGAAAGGTGTCTGCCTTCAAGAACTGCACCGGCTCCCGCCATAATAAAATCCTTCATGATCTCACATTTTATCACAGGTCTTATCTTCAGCTCCTTATCATTACCGAGGCTATAATCACCCGCAGCATGCAGCAACAGCTTTCTTCCCAGCTTCCCTGCAGCATCACCGGAATAATCAATATCCGGCTCGGTAAGGTGGCTGACTGAGATACCCCAGAAAAATCTTCCCGTCATAAACAGGAAGCCGGTACCCAGGTCAAGAACATTTTTACCTTCCCCTGATATTGTTTCTCCTGAAGGAAAAATGACACCACTTACCGGATCGATCTGTTCAGGAAGCACGGAACCGCTTAAATTATATCCCCTGTGATACAATGAAGCTGATAGTCCGGCACTTATAAACAAACCTTTTCCTGCCTGAAAATAATACGCGTAAGAAAATCCGCCCTGAAAATCATTAATGATCCCTCCCATGTAGTCATTCGAGACATAAAAACCCGCACCGCCGTGAAGTGCCGGAAAATATCCGTCATAAGAAATACTTCCCGAAAAAAGATTATAACCCTGCCCCGGATAATAATTCAGATATGACAGCCTCAGGAAACCGTCACCCTCAGCACCGGTGAGCCCGGGATTATTACGCATAATCATCTGATAATCAAGGCCTGCATCAGAATACTGCCCGCATATGATCCCTTCAATGATAAAAATCAGGAATATGATACTTTTAAGCTGTTTTATCATAATTTTACGCGCTGCAATATCAACGTTTTTAAAGCGTTATTATTTTAATTTTGCCTGGCTTCAAACAATAAAATAAGTCAAAGAACACCTTAAAATTTGTGTCTTTGTACGTAATGATGATCAGATTGTTACATAAAATATCACTTATATTCATTTTTATACCCGGCATTCTGTACTCACAGACGGCCAAAGATAACTATTCTTTATCATCCGTTCTGTCAAAAGGTGAATGGTCTAAGATAGCCCTTATCCATGATGGTATTTACAGGATCGACTATTCAATGCTCAGACAGGCCGGTCTGGAAAGTCCTGCAAATCCCAGACTTTTCGCCAATAATGCCGGACAGCTATCATACCGTACAAGCGATCCTGCCCCTGACGATCTGAAGGAAATACCGGTGATGCTTGTAAAAGGCAGTGACGGGATTTTCAATGAAGGTGATTATTTGTTGTTCTACGGACAGGCTACACACAGGTGGACTTACAACAAAACAGCCGGCAGGTACGATTTTATCAGGCACAATTATTCTGATACGGCATATTATTTCATAACTTCGGGAAACACACCCGGGAAATATATATCTGCTGCGACTGCATCAACAGGTGAACCGGATCATTATTCCTCAGAATCTGATCTCCTCTATATACATGAACTGGAAAATGAAAATATAATCAAATCCGGACGGGAATGGTACCAGCCTGTGTCTCCGGTTGCAAAGATTGATATCAAACCCGGATTTACAGATCTGGTAAGCGGTGAAGCGGTGAAATACAGATTAAGAGTACTTGCCAGGGCTCCGTCTGTTTCAGAGTTCAGTCTCCTCGAAGGAGATACACCTCTGAAAACAATTCTTGTACAGGATGTCAATATGTATAATTATACCGGCACCTATGCAGAAATAACCGATTCATCGGGATTTATTATTCCATCCTCAGCCACACCCGTCTTTAAAATCGGATTCAGGAATGAAAAAGATCCGGGTGCAAAAGGATGGCTTGACTTCGTATCACTTCATGCAAGAAAACACAATATTTTTACAGGTAATACTCTTTTTGTATCTGATTCCAGGGTCTTCGGTCAGGGAATCCTGACTGAATACTCGATAAAGAGTCCTGATAAGAATCCAATGGTCTGGGATATTACAGATCCCGCAAATCCAAGAAATATATTATGGTCCAGAAACGGGGAAAATATCCTGTTCAGGGCATATTCTGATTCTCTCAGGAAATTTGTCATTTTCAGCGAAACAAATTTCATTAAGCCTTCATTCGTACGGGGTGCTGTTGCTAACCAGGATCTTCATGCATCGGAACCTGCCGGAATGGTCATTGTCACCCATCCGCTGTTTAAAAATTATGCACAGCAACTGGCTGATTTTCATTTCAATAATAGCGGACTGATTTCACAGGTGGTTACACCGGGACAGATCTATAATGAGTTCTCAGGAGGGATCCCCGACATAGCGGCTATAAGGAACTTCCTGAGAATGAAATATATGAAGCAGGAAGACACATCCACTCCACTGAAATACCTTCTTCTTTTCGGTGATGGATCTTATGAAAACAAAACCCAACCGCCTGATAATCCGAATTTTATACCAACCTACCAGTCACAGAATTCAAATATAATTGTTTCATCGTTTACATCGGATGATTTCTACGGGCTTCTTGAAGACGGAGAAGGAGAAGCTGAGGGCACCGAGGATATTGGAATTGGCCGTATTCCGGCATCAGATACTTCTCAGGCACGTATAGTGGTAAACAAAATAATCAATTACCTCGATCCGTCAAATAACGGTGAATGGAAAAACACGATATGCATTGTTGCGGACGATGAGGATGGGAATGCACATATGGCAGATGCTGAAGGACTTGCGCAGATCCTCCAGGATAGTGTGCCGGAATATAATACGGATAAGATATATCTTGATGCATTCAGGCAGGAGACCTCGGCCAATGGCCAGACCTATCCGGACGCAACAATAGCTGTCAATAACCGTATAAATTCGGGATGTCTGATTTTCAATTATGTTGGTCATGGGAATGAGAACGGGCTTGCTCACGAAAGGGTTATGAAGACAGAAGATATAAATTCTTGGAAAAACGGCAGCAGGCTTCCACTTTTCATTACTGCAACATGTGAATTCAGCAGATTCGATGACGCTGATATGAATTTAGCTACAAAGATCCTGACGCCAAGGACATCGGCAGGTGAAATGGTATTGTTAAACCCGGAGGGAGGTGGAATAGCACTTATGTCAACCACACGTGTTGTCTATTCCGCACCCAACTATTACCTGAACCGTAATATTTACGATGCACTGTTTGATGAGAACGGATCAGGTGGTCCGATGGCATTGGGAGATATTATCAGAATTGCAAAGAACAATTCGGGAAACGGCCCCAATAAGAGAAATTTTTCCCTGCTTGGCGATCCTGCGATCGTACTTTCATATCCATGGCACGGAAAAGTTGTCACCGATTCGATCAACAATGTACCGGTTACCAGCAGCACCGACACCCTGAAAGCGCTATCAAGAATAACCGTCTCCGGACATATTGAAAATCGGAACGGGACATTAATGAGCGGCTTCAGCGGAACAGTATCCCCGGTCGTTTTTGATAAAAGTACAACGATAAAGACACTGGCAAACGACGGAGGGCTTCCGATGACCTTTGAAATGAGGAATAATATTCTTTTCAGCGGAAAAACTTCTGCCTTAAATGGAAATTTCAGCTTTACCTTCATTGTCCCGCGCGATATAAACTATTCATACGGACCCGGCAAGATCAGTTATTATGCCATGGACGATAATCAGGATATGAACGGATATTATTCCGGTATCATTGTAGGAGGATTTGCCAACATAACGGGTAATGATAATGAAGGTCCGCTTATAAAGCTATATCTTAACGATACCCTTTTCAGGAGCGGCGGGATTACCTCTTCTGATCCGCGTATCCTGGCGATAATTGAAGATGCAGGTGGAATAAACACGACCGGAGCCGGAATAGGGCATGATATTATTGCATATTTCAATAACGATCCCAGAACAACAATAATACTTAATAATTACTTTGAGAGCGATTTTGACAGTTATATAAGGGGAAAAGTAAGCTATGACCTTTCGGATTTACAGGAAGGCAGTCATATTCTTACCCTTAAGGCCTGGGATAATTTCAACAATTCATCGCAGGAGTCGATTCAGTTCATAGTTGAACCGGAAGGAAAATTCATTCTGAAAGATGTTATCAACTATCCCAATCCGGTTATCAGCGATACCAGGTTCAGTGCGGATCATAATCGTCCTGACTGTAAACTGGAGATCACTGTAAGCATACTCGACATGAGCGGAAGAATAATAAAACAGATCAAAGAAGAAACATATTCAACAGGTTACCGTTTATCTCCAATAATCTGGGATGGCAATACCGATGGCGGAAAGAGGGTCGGAAAGGGCATGTACATCTACTCGGTAACTGTCAGGACAGACGAAGGAGAAGAGGCTGCAGGGACCGGCAGATTAATCATTTTATGAACAACAGATAATAACTCACAAAAAAATTAGTTTTATATTTACATTTTTCTTGAATGACACGTATCGGAATGAAAAACAGACTAATTGGATTGATCCTGATGACAGTTGTACTGTCTGCGCCCATTAACCTTTACAGTCAGGTAAGTGATGGTGAACTTAATGCCATCCAGACAGTTGTACCTTTCCTGACAATTGCACCCGATTCAAGGGCCGGAGCAATGGGTGATGCAGGTGTTGCAACATCCCCCGATGTTTACAGTATGCACTGGAATCCGGCTAAATTTGCATTTATCGAAGGAAATGGAGGAGTTGGAATATCATATTCACCGTGGCTGCGCAACCTGGTTCCCGATATTAACATAGCATATCTTTCGGGATTTTACAGAATAGATACAAAACAGGTTCTCAGCGGAAGCCTTCTGTATTCATCGCTGGGAGATGTTGACTTTACAGATATTTACGGGAACCTTGAAAGAACCTTCACTCCCAATGAATGGGCATTCGATCTTGCATATTCAAGGTTATTCACAGACAATCTGTCGGGTGGCATTGCATTCCGCATGATATATTCAAATCTTACCGGAGGATCCTATTCCGGTGGGGAAGCTACAAAACCGGGTCTTTCGGTCGGTGCCGACATTTCGCTTTACCATAATACGGATCTCACGCTTTTTACAAAGGACAGCCAGCTGGCCTTCGGACTGAACTTCTCAAACATAGGATCCAAAATGAGCTATTCTGATGCACAGACTTCCGACTTCATACCTATGAACATGAGATTCGGTACAGCACTTACACTCGATCTTGATCTTTATAACCAGATTACCCTCACGGCAGACATTAATAAGCTGCTTGTTCCGACACCTCCGTATTATGATATAAATAATCCCGACAGCATTATAGCAGGCAAAGATCCCAATGTTTCGGTACCGCTAGCTATTTTCCAGTCTTTCTATGATGCTCCGGACGGTTTCAGGGAAGAATTACGTGAATTCACCCTTTCAGTCGGAACAGAATACTGGTATAACAATCAGTTCGCAATAAGAGCAGGTTATTTCCATGAGAATGAGACCAAGGGGAACAGAAAGTATTTTACGGCAGGTGCAGGCTTCAGACTGAGCGGATTCACAGTCGATTTCTCATATCTGATGCCTACTGTCCAGAACCATCCTCTCGCGAGGACCCTTCGTTTTTCTCTTGCATTTGATATCAGCTCCCTGAGAAAACCAGTCAATTCAACTATATGAACCTGAGGACAGGTCAGGGTATTGACTTCCACCGGCTCGAAACAGGTTTAAAATTATGGCTCGGAGGTATCCTGATACCATCGGATAAAGGCTGCGTGGCTCATTCCGATGGTGATGTTCTTCTGCATGCTATATGCGATTCAATGCTCGGTGCAGCAGCACTTGGAGATATCGGACATCATTTCCCCGATACCAGCCCGGAATTCAGGAATATTGACAGCAAGATACTCCTTAAAAGAACATTGGAAATAATAAGGGAAAAAGGATTTTCAGTCATCAATATCGACAGCACCGTCTGTCTGGAGAAACCAAAAATAGCCCCGTACATTCACGAAATGAGATCGGTTATTTCATCGATCCTCGGCATTAATATTGATGCTGTATCAGTTAAAGCCACTACTACAGAAAAAATGGGATTTGTCGGTCGTGAGGAAGGTATAGCGGCAATGGCTTCTGTATTACTGGAGAATTTTAAGAAATAACACAGAGTTACACAGAGGATTCACAGAGGGCCACAGAGGTTAATACTTTGAAACTCTGTGAAACTCTGTGAACCCTCTGTGTAACTCTGTGTAACTAATAAAAGTCTCATCCAAATCAGAATTTTCTATTACCTGAATGCCTGATCAATTATTTTGTCATCAGCGATATGCGGAATTGTAACCTTAAGCCCCGGTGTCCGTTCCATTTCTCTTTTAAGAGTAAATATTGCCCCTTTGTTCCTGGCCCAGCTTCTTCTGGCAATACCATTGTTTACATCCCAGTGGAGCATCAGTCTTATCTTTTGTAAAGTTTCCTCTGTACCATCAATCACCATACCGAATCCCCCGTTTATGACTTCGCCCCATCCAACTCCGCCTCCGTTATGCAACGAGACCCAGGTAGCTCCGCGGAAGGCATCTCCGATCACATTCTGGACAGCCATGTCTGCCGTAAATTTTGAACCGTCGTAAATATCCGAAGTTTCCCTGAACGGAGAATCAGTACCCGAAACATCATGATGATCCCTCCCGATTACAACCGGAGCGGATATTTTTCCTGATGCGACTGCTTTGTTAAATGCCTCTGCAATTGAAATCCTTCCTGCAGCATCAGCATAAAGTATCCTTGCCTGGGAACCAACTACCAGGCGGTTCCTGCCTGCTTCTCTTATCCAGTGAATATTATCAGCCATCTGGCGGCTTATTTCAGCCGGCGAATCCTTCTTCAGATCCTCAAGTACATTTATTGCAACAGTATCTGTGATTTTCAGATCTTCCGGATCATTTGAACAGCAAATCCATCTGAAGGGACCAAAACCGTAATCAAAACAGACTGGTCCCATAATATCCTGAACATATGAAGGATACCTGAAGCTCCCACCGGGTTGTAATATATCAGCACCTGCGCGTGAAGCTTCCAGAAGAAAGGCATTACCATAATCGAAGAAATAAGTTCCCCGTGCAGTATGCCTGTTGATCGCATCAACCTGCCTGACGAGAGATGACTTTACTCTTTTCCTGAACTCTTCAGGATCAGTCGTCATCATACGTACAGATTCTTCGAATGTAAGTCCGGCCGGATAATAGCCTCCTGCCCAGGGATTATGAAGAGAAGTCTGATCAGATCCGATATCAACCATAATGCCCTCATCAGCAAATTTTTCCCATACATCCACTATATTGCCAAGGTAACCGATTGATATCGTCTCATGTTTTTTTACGGCATTCATGCTTCTTGCCACAAGTCTGTCAGGACCGGTTATCACCTCATCGACCCATCCCTGTTCATACCTTTTTTTCATTGCCCTGGGATTTATTTCGGCGATAACTGATGTCATACCGGCAATCGATGCTGCTTTTGGTTGTGCCCCCGACATTCCCCCCAGACCTGATGAAACAAAGAGTTTCCCTTTAAAACTGTTATCGCCACTACTTATTTTCCTTCCCGCATTGAGAAGTGTAATTGTGGTCCCGTGAACAATACCCTGAGGACCGATATACATGAATGAGCCGGCAGTCATCTGCCCGTACTGAGATACTCCAAGTGCATTGAATTTTTCCCAGTGATCCTGTGAGGAATAGTTTGGGATGACCATTCCGTTTGTTACAACGACTCTCGGAGCATCATTATGTGAAGGAAACAAACCCAGGGGATGTCCTGAATACATTACAAGTGTCTGGTCATCTGTCATTTCCGACAAATACTTCATAGTCAGAAGATATTGTGCCCAGTTCTGGAATACCGCGCCGTTACCTCCGTAAGTTATCAGTTCATGCGGATGCTGGGCAACAGCAGGATCGAGATTATTCAGTATCATCATCATAATCGCAGCTGCCTTCAGTGACCTGTGGGGAATTTCAGATACCGGCCGTGCTTTCATTTCATATCCGGGACGGAACCTGTACATATAAATTCTCCCGTATTCCGTAAGCTCTCCGGCGAATTCGGGTGCCAGAACTGTATGAAATTCCTCAGGAAAATATCTCAGGGCATTCCTGACAGCGAGTTTTTTCTCCCCTGCAGTAAGAATATCCTTTCTTGCCGGGGCATGGTTTATGTTTTTTTCATAAGGCTTCGGGGGAGGTAAAACCGCAGGGATGCCTTCGGTGATGCTCTTTCTGAAAATAATGTCTTCCATAAATGGTTAATTTCATATCATAAAGTTAAGGAATTCACCGGAATGAGCGTCTACGTATTAAAAGACATATTAAAAGACATATTTTAATACATATTTTAATACATATTTTTTATTGACTGGTCAACATAAAAGAACGCCGTCACAGTTGAATCCGTGACGGCGTTCAATATTTTAATATGCTTATCAGATTTTGGCTTCCTTTATTATTTCGTCATCGACGAGTATTCTTCCGCAATATTCACAGACGATGATTTTCTTTCTGGATCTGATATCGAGCTGACGCTGGGGTGGTATCTGGTTGAAGCATCCTCCGCATGCGTCACGCTCCACAGGAACGACAGCCAGACCGTTTCTTGCATTTGAACGGATACGTTTGTATGCGGTAAGCAGGCGTTCTTCGATAACAGCCTGTACTTCTTCAAGTTTTTTGAAAAGGGTTTCTTCTTCTTTCTGTGTATCTGAAATTATCTCATCCAGTTCGGATCTTTTGTTATCCAGATCGCTTTTACGTTCGGCAAGAGTAGCTTCAGAGTCGGTGATCAGCTTTTTCTTATCATCAATCTGGTTGTTAAACTCTCTTATTTTCTTATTGAACAACTCAATTTCGAGGTTCTGAAACTCTATTTCTTTTGATAATGAATCGAATTCCCTGTTATTTCTTACGTTTTTCTGCTGTTCTTCGTATTTCTTTATAAGAGATTCAGCTTCACTTATTTCTATATTCTTTTTCTGTACCGATTTTTCAAGGACAACAACTTCTTCTCTCAGATTACCCAGTCTTGTTTCCAGTCCCGCTATTTCGTCTTCCAGATCCTGAACTTCAAGTGGCAGCTCGCCTCTAAGTGTCTTTATCTTATCGATTTCTGAATCAACCAGCTGAAGGCTGTACAGGGCACGTAATCTATCCTCCACGGAAACCTCTGTCTCATGTGTTTTGACTTTTTCCATATTATATGTAATTTATCGGATTCGTATTTATCTCTGAAAACCGGAGTGCAAATTTAGGGAATTTTTTGATAATTAGATCGTATAAAATCTCTACAGAGAATTTTTCGCTTTCAAAGTGTCCGATATCTGCAATAAGTATACGGTTTCCCGAATCAAGGAATGTATGGTATTTAATATCAGCCGAAATAAAAGCATCAGCACCGGAATCTGCTGCAATTTCCGTAAGAGAACCTCCTGATCCTCCGCACAGGGCTACTCTGTTAATCATTCTTCCGTTCAGGGATGAATGCCTGAGCCCCTTCAGATCAAACACTCCGGAAATGAAGCGGAGAAATTCTTTTTCATCCATTCCGGCCGGCAGATCGCCTATACAACCCAGTCCGGCATTGATATTCTGATTTTCGAGAGGGTATATGTCATATGCCACTTCCTCATAAGGATGAGCTTCAAGAAGAGCTTTTATTATTTTTGATTTCTGATGTGAAAACAGTATCGTTTCGAATCTGGTCTCCTTTTCAAAATGCATCTTTCCTTTTTCTCCCGCATAAGGATTTGAATCATCATTCCCTCTGAAACTGCCGGTCCCGCTTACCGTAAAACCACAGCTGTCATAATTACCGGTGACACCTGCTCCTGCATCGAACAGAGCCTGACGCACCTTATCCAGATGACCATCAGGAATGAAAGTAACCAGCTTACACAAGCGGTCCCTGAGAGGAGACAGAATCTTAACCCTTTTCAGTCCAATCTTTTCAGCCATTTTTCTGCTTACACCATTTCCGATCATATCAAGATTGGTGTGAGCTGAATAAATTGCAATATCCTGTTTTATCGCCTTATATATTATACGTTCCGACGGAGTATGGCCTGAGATCCTCTTCAGAGGCCTGAAAATCACAGGATGATGTGAAATGATCAGACCACATCCTGTACAGCTTGCCTCACTGACAATTTCTTCCGTGATGTCGAGTGTGAGAAGAGCCGAACTGATCTCCATTTCCGGCAGACCATACTGCAGTCCCGAATTGTCATAATCTTCCTGGAATGAGAGAGGGATCACGGAATCCAGAAAGCCGGTAAGCTCCTTAAGTTTCATTTTTAAATATTATCGCGTAAATCTGTCAGCAGATCCCTTATTTTCTTCAACGATTCGGTGATCTCGTATTTTGAATCTGCTTCTTCCCATTTTCCGGCAAGTTTCTTTTTTACACCCTGAAGGGTCATTCCTTCCTCTTTGAGCATACGGTGAATGATCTTCAGGTTCCTGATATCATCCGGAGTGAACATCCTGTTCCCCTTTTTGTTTTTCATAGGTTTCAGGATACTGAACTCATTCTCCCAGAATCTGACGGTCGACACCGGGACATCCAGCATTTCCGATACTTCTCCAATTGAATAATAGAGCTTTTCTATCTTTTTCTCCTTATACGGCATTGTTTATTTTTTCTTTATGGCGACGATCACAACAGTTTATCTGATTTTCGGGTAAAACCAGACATCTGTCATACAAATATAAGTTGTTTCGGTAAGTATTTACTAATTAAAGGTAATTTCACCATCGTCTGAAATATTAATTACAGATTCCGGGAAATCCTGAGCCGTAAGCTCTTTTATTTTCTTTATCACCTTTTTCTCAGGATCTACTTTCACTCCTCCGAAGTATATCTGATACACCGGGATTATCCTTCCTGAAATGAATTTTCCTGCAGTGTCAACATTCAGCTTTATTATTGGAGCTATTCCGTTTGGTCCGGACAGGTTAAATCTGCCATATGTACAGAAGTTACCAAGGCTGTAAGCGATGAATCTGTCCCTGTATACTTCGATGGCTCTTGTCACATGGGGGCCATGTCCGAACACAATATCGGCTCCTGCATCGATCATCCTGTGGGAGAAATCATACACATTACCCCTGCTTTCGCCGAATGACATTTCTTCCTTCCGGGTTACATGCTGATATTCAGCTCCTTCTGCACCTCCGTGAAATGATACAATAACAATATCACAGGTATCGCCCAGGAACCTGACCAGGGCTTCAGCTTCGGGAATATTGACTATACTGACTGTGCCTGCATTAGGAGCAAAGGCACAAAATCCGTAAACCACGGAATCGCGTGTGAAAATTGAATATGGTTTCTCGATAAGTCCCGCGTATTCGATCCCGAGTGAATCGAGAAGTTTCATTGTGGTTCTGCGTGAAGGCATTCCAAAGTCGCCGAAATGGTTATTCGCCAGGCTCATTATATCGAACCCGGCAACATTCAGGGCACCTGCATATCTTTCAGGCATTCTGAAAAGATAGCATATCGTCGTGTCCCTGCATTTTTTCGCGGGATCACCTTTATCTAGGAATGATCCCTCAAGGTTACCGAAAGTGATATCTGACAATGCAAGTGTATCTGCCAGATCACCGAGCAGTACAAGAGGATCGTCGTGTTTTGGAAGAAAGCGTTCAGAAGGGAATGAGGTCCCGAACATGATATCTCCGACACCGGTTATTATCAGCCTCCTTTCAAGCTTAAGTGAATCTGAAGCATTTACTTCTGTCTGATCTGTCAGTATAAGGGAATCACACAGGAGTTTTTCAGGTACCAAAAGTGTATCAGCAATCTGCGGATAAGCATTTATGCAACACAAAGCTGAAAAAATCAGAATTGCAATAACAGGAAACCTGTATCGTTTCATGCACAGATCCTGGAAAATCTTAATCAAAGGACTGGCCTGTTTTGGAAGCTATTTCGATCATGCGTTCGTATTCTTCCGGAGAAAGGTCATTGAAATAGTAATTGACCGGATCGACATTCACCCCGTTGAGCTTGACCTCATAGTGAAGGTGTGGTGCAACCGACAGACCTGTATTACCTACATATCCGATCACATCTCCTCTTTTAACCTTTTGTCCCTGCCGGATATTGAATCTGTCGAGATGGGCATAGACTGTTGAATAACCGAATCCATGGTCGACAATAATATGATTTCCAAGGCCTCTTTTAGATGAATTGACTGTTTCAATCCTGCCGTTTCCCGTGGCATATATTTCGGTTCCGGTAGGAGCAGTAAAGTCCATGCCGGCATGGAATTTAATAATCTTATAGATCGGATGAACCCTGTTGCCAAATCCAGATGCAGTTCTTGTCAGGTCTTTATTGCTGATCGGAAGAATTGCCGGTATTGCAGCGAGCATATCTTCTTTCCTCCTGGACAGATTAATAAGTTCGTCGAATGATTTTGACTGGATATAGACCTGTTTCCTGAGCTTGTCGAGCTTTTTGGCTGTTTCGACCACAATATCCGAATTATTGAAACCCTCCAGTTCCTTATATCTGTTCACACCCCCTACTCCTCCTTCACGAAGTGTTATTGGTATGGGTTCTGCTTCAAAGATGGTCCTGTAAAGATTGTCATCTGTTTCCTGCAGCTGTACTATCACTTTTTCCAGATTTCCCATATCCCTCTGGATTATTTCGTACTGCAGTGTAAGCTGTTCTATCTCTCTGAGCATTGCTTTTTCCTTTGGTGAATTAAAGAAAAGGGCAAAGACCACATAATAAACTACAGCTATCAGAAGTGATCCCACAAAGAAGGCCAGAAGCCTGAGAAGGAGATCCCTTGCTCCGAGCGTAACTTTGTCAAAGCTCAGGGAATCAGGATTGAATTTATATTTTGACTTTGGCATAGCAGCACAAAGATAATCAATAAATGAAAATACAAAACTGTATTTTTTTAACTGTATTTATGATTTTTTTGTCAGCCATAAGCTGGCAGACCTCAGAATTTTTTACTTGAAGTAAGAAGAGAGATCATCTCGAAATATTCATCTTCATTAAGATCGTCATTGAAGAAATGAAGAGGATTCTGGTGTCTCCCGTAGAAATCGATCTGGTAATGCAGATGTGGGCCTGAAGATATTCCTGAGCTTCCGGTGAGGCCAATCAGGTCACCGCGCTTCACTTCTGTTCCTCTCGAGACTTTAATACTGCTGAGATGTCCATAAGTAGTCTGGTATCCGTAACCATGGTCGACAACCACATAGTTACCGAAACCACCGTTGTTCCATCCCGATTCTATAACGCGGCCGTTACCTGTTGCATATACCTCCGTTCCGTACGGAGCGCTGAAATCCTGTCCGTGATGCCACTGAGCCGTTCCGAGAACAGGATGGACTTCTCTGAACTTCAGCCCGTCACCTCTTCTTATCTTAACTGAAACCGGACAGATAAGCGGAAGATAACTGTACATCCTTGACCATTCAGATTCTTTTTCGGATATTTCCCTGAAAGAAGTCTGCTGTACTTCAACCATGTTCTTCATCTCTTCTATCCTTGTTCTGGTCGATTTCATGATCGATGAACTCGGATAACCGTTCAGATCCCTGAACCGGTCTATACCTCCGAATCCCGGATTCCTGAAAGCTTCAGAGAGACTCTCCATTTCAAGAATGGGACGGTACCTTACCTCATCCGACATCCTAAGGTCATTGATCATGGCAAGCGTATTATCCAGTTCCCTGTTTGCAAAGTTATAATTGAAATTAAGATCTGATATCTGACGTGTCAGTATCTTTTCCTTTGGAGAACCGAAAATACTATGGAAGATCGAGGAATAAATAACCGTAATAATGACAGTTGCTGTAAACCAGAGCAGAAGCCTTAAGAGCTTCTGTTTCCAGGGAAGCCTTAATTGCTTATACTGCAAATCTTTAGGGTCAAGATAATATCTTTTTCTAGTCATACTCCACACTTGGGTTTTTGCAATATTTTAGGGCCGAAAACTTCAAATCTAAACAAATAATTTAATTTTACAAACCAATTTACGAAGAGTTTGACGAAATGTTACATGTATAAGAAAAAAAATATGAAATCACAGCAACTGAGGCAGTTATTCTTTGACTTTTTCCGGGAAAAAGGACATGAGATAGTATCATCTGCCCCGATGGTAATCAAGAATGATCCGACTCTGATGTTCACAAATGCCGGAATGAACCAGTTCAAGGATATATTTCTGGGCAATATGCAGCCTAAGTACAGGAGGATTGCCGATTCACAGAAATGTCTCAGGGTTTCAGGCAAGCACAACGATCTTGAAGAAGTGGGACATGACACTTATCATCATACAATGTTCGAGATGCTGGGGAACTGGTCTTTCGGCGATTATTTCAAGAAGGAAGCCATAGAATGGGCCTGGGAATTCCTTAACGGCAGACTGGGTATACCGGCAGACAGGCTGTATGCAACCATCTTTACCGGAAGTCCCTCAGAAAATGTACCGCGTGATGATGAAGCATACAGCTGGTGGCAGAAGTGTTTTCAGGCAGATCCGGACAGGATACTTGAAGGATCGAAAAAAGACAATTTCTGGGAGATGGGAGATACCGGCCCCTGTGGCCCATGCTCCGAGATCCATGTGGACATACGTGATGACTCCGAAAGAAAAAAGATACCCGGACACACTCTTGTTAATAAAGGACATCCCCTGGTAATAGAAGTATGGAACCTTGTATTTATTCAGTATAAACGCAAAGCCGACGGATCACTTGAACTGTTGCCCGACAGGCATGTTGATACGGGTATGGGCTTTGAAAGACTGTGCATGGTCGTTCAGGGGAAAAAATCAAATTATGATACAGATATTTTTCAGTCCGTAATTAAGGAAATATGTGTCCTCACCGGCAAGGAATATGGCAGGAACGAGGAACAGGATACTGCCATGAGGGTTATAGCGGATCATCTCAGGGCAGTCTCATTTTCAATAGCCGACGGGCAGCTTCCATCCAATAATAAAGCCGGATATGTAATACGCAGGATACTCAGGAGAGCCGTAAGGTATGCTTATAACTACCTCGGCACTGATGAACCATTCATGTATAAGCTTGTCCCCGCACTTGCTTCAGTAATGGGAGATCAGTATCCTGAACTGAAATCTTCAGGAGAACAGATATCTAAAATAATCTTTGAAGAAGAAACAGCTTTTCTAAAAACCCTGGGGAAAGGCCTCAGGATGATAGATAAGATGATCTCTGATCTTAAGGAGAAGAATGAAAGTATCCTGTCAGGGAAAATCGCTTTTGAGCTCTACGATACCTATGGATTTCCCGCTGACCTGACCCAGCTTATTCTGAAAGAGAATGGCATGACTCTGGATACAGAAGGATTCGAAACAGAAATGAAGAATCAGAAAGACCGGTCGAGAGCAGACGGCATACTGGATGCAGGCGACTGGATAATAATAAGGGAAAACGATGATACGGTATTTACGGGATATGACAGGACGGTGGATAATATCCTGATTACAAAATACCGTGTTGTAAAAACCAAAGGAAAGGAGATATGCCAGCTTGTATTCGACAGAACACCTTTTTATGCAGAATCAGGCGGACAGGCAGGCGATACAGGTATTATTGTCTCGGAATTCGAAAAAATTGAGATCAATGATACAATAAAGGAGAATGATCTGATAATACATCTCACAAAGAAAGCTCCCTCCCACCCCGATGCAGGATTCACTGCAACCGTTGATGAGGCTAAGCGTAAAATGGCAGCCAATAACCATACTGCCACCCACCTTCTTCATTATGCACTGAGAAAAGTCCTGGGATCACATGTTGAACAGAAAGGTTCACTCGTAACACCCGGCCGGCTAAGGTTCGATTTCAGCCATTTCAGCAAACTCACCAGGGAAGAGATACTCGCGGTTGAAAGCATTGCCAACCAACTGGTAAGGGAGAATTTCACAAAAGAGGTGACTGAAAACATACCGCTGAAAGAAGCTCTTTCCATGGGAGCTATGGCACTTTTCGGGGAAAAATACGGTGATACGGTAAGAGTGGTCCGCTTCGGAGATTCAGTTGAACTGTGCGGAGGCACTCATGTCGAATCAACATCCGGTATCGGACTTATCAAAATAATATCCGAAAGCGCCATTGCAGCCGGAGTCAGAAGGATAGAAGCGGTAACAGGACCCGAAGCCGACGAATATGTGAATGAAAAGATATCGGAACTTGAAGATATTGCATCACTTCTTAAGAGCACCGGGAGCGCCAGGGAAAGCGTGGAAAAGCTTTTAACTGAAAATGCATCTCTCAGGAAAACGGTCGAAAAATATAAATCCCGGATTGCCGGAGATATCATCAGGGATCTTATTGAAAAAGCCCGGCAAATTAATGATTTCAAATTTATAAGTGGTCAGATAGAAACTGATTCTGCCGAAACCCTAAAATCAATTGCTTTTGAATTAAGGAAAATACCCGCTGACAGTATCGCGGTACTTGGGTCCCCGATCGGAGATAAAGCCAGTCTGATTGTCATGGTCAGTGACCGTCTGGTAAAGGAAAAGGATCTGAGCGCCACAGATATCATCCGGGAAATTGCAGGTGAAATAAACGGCGGAGGTGGTGGTCAGCCTTTCCTCGCAACTGCCGGTGGTAAGAATCCCGGAGGTATTCAGAATGCCATAATGAGAGCTGAAAAATATGTCAGGGAACACATAGGTGAGAGGTGAGAGGTGAGCGGTGAGAGGTGAGCGGTGAGAGGTGAGAGGTGAGAGGTGAGTGGTGAGTGTCGAGTGCTGAGGAGCATAGCCGTCAACTAAAGTATATCAACAACGAAAACTACTGTAATTAAGAGGTATATACGAACATACATTTCCCCTCCTTTTTTCAAGGAGGGGTGGCCAGACGCAGAAATCGTCGGACTTGCAGAAATTTATATTGTCTGGCCGGGGTGGTTAATTAAATTCTGAGAAATAATTCCACTTCTCCAGAATCCGCTTTATGGAATCAATTAAAGTCAAAAAATCCTGAGGGAAGCAAGTTCAGAAGACAACAAAGATCAACCACCCCGGCCGGGGAAAGGACAATTGTAAACGCTTCAAAATTAGTAATCCCGGCCACCCCTCCTTTGAAAGGAGGGGAAATTTATTTAGTTAAAATCCAGATAATTACAGTTGTTATTGTAACTAAAATATTGCTTATGTTGACGGCTATGGGGTGAGGAGTGAGGGGTGAGAGATTAGCGATGAGAGATGAGAGATGAGAGGTGAGCGGTGAGAGATGGGGAGGAAAGAAGTGAGCGGCAGAGAGAGGTGTAAGAAGGATTTTTTATACTTTTGAGGCTTCGGTAACAGAAGGTCATGAGAAGTTTTTTTAATATAATTCCGGGTTTTTTTATTTTATGTGTTCTTGCACTCTCTGTTGCCTGTACACCCGGATCATGTTTTGAAGAAACCAATGCTTTTCTGAAAGCATCATTTTACCTTAACTCCACAGGCAAACCCCTTGCACCTGACAGTCTTACCCTTTATGGTATCGGGAAGGATACAGCCAGATACAAAAAAACACAAGGTGTCAAATCCGCACTGATACCACTTGATGCTTCAGCACGCAGATGCGGTTTTGTAATAAGGATCAACGGAGTGAATGACACAATTTCATTCGCCTACTCCACTTTTGTTCATCTTATCTCAAAAGAATGCGGATATACATATTACCACGGTCTCGATTCAGTGGTTTCAACCAGAAATATTATTGACACCATTCAGATCAAACTCAGAACTATAACAACCCTTGATGCACCGAACATTTTTATATATTACTGATCTTCTTCTTTTTGCAATTCTAATGTCGGGCTATGCCTATTCACAGCCGGGCGGTAGCACTGAGGAACCGGACAGTGTGGACATTGCTCTCAAGATAAGGACAGGTATTGAT
Organism: uncultured Rikenellaceae bacterium; assembly: GCA_964421975.1. Classification (GTDB taxonomy): domain Bacteria; phylum Bacteroidota; class Bacteroidia; order Bacteroidales; family VadinHA17; genus LD21. The sequence goes on along the minus strand of CAYQZL010000004.1, from coordinate 17,266 downwards.
ATAGCCGGACCGGTTATCTGGTTTACAGATAAGAATATCTTCAATGCTGAAGCATATATTTCCACCGATTTAAATGAGACATCCTCATTATATTTTGGTGCAGGGTATTCCGATTACAATTATTCCCAGTATAATTATGATTATCTGAGCAGGGGATTTTTTGTAAAGGCAGGTATTGATCTCAATATTCTGAAACCTGAAGTTTCTGCAGGCAGATACTGGGCTGGTACAGGTATAAGATATGGTATAAGCAATTTCACTTCAGCCACACCCTCATTCACTCATGAAAACTACTGGGGAATAACACAATCCTCAATTGAATCAACCAAAAGCTGGGCGCATTTCATAGAATTATCTCCCGGTTTCAGGGCGGAACTGTTCAGGAATTTCAGCATAGGCTGGTCCATTAGTCTGAGGAAACTGATCTGGCCCGGTTCAAAAAAAGATATCAGGCCGCTCTACTTCCCGGGATACGGATCAGGAGAATCGGTAAGTGTCGGAGCCGGTTATTTTATTTCATGGAATATTCCCTATAAGAAAATCCGGGTGGCCGTTAAAAAGGAAGAGCCCGAAGAACCTCTTGATGAAGAGGAAACGGAGGAAACGGGAGTGAATACCAATTCACAGAGCCTTGGAGGAAACAGGCCCGGAATGCGTATCAGATGATCATAATGCCTGGTGATCATCATTCCTGTTGCTGAATATCAGCAATCCCATGAATGTCAGGAATCCGTTAAGAAGAATAAGCTCAAATCCGAATTTATACCCGTTAAAAAGCTGAACTGAATATTCACTTAACAAATAACAGATTACAGGTGAAAGAATTGCAATATAGGGTGTAAAGCGGTCCCTGGCTTTCCTCTTTGTGAAAAGTCCGAAAGTATACAGCCCGAGAAGAGGACCATAAGTATAACCGGCTATTGTGAATATCTTGTCTATTACAGCCTCGTCATTCACAAGGCTGAATATCATCACGCAGATAAAAAACAATGTTGCAATTGTAAGATGTACTATGTATCTGATCCTCGTAGCCTGCTTTTCAGTAAGATCCTTTCTTTTATCAAGTCCCAGGAAATCAATACTGACGGAAGTCGTAAGGGAAGTCAGGGCGCCATCTGCACTGGGAAATGCTGCTGAAATCAGTCCTATCATAAAAACTATACCTGCAAGGGGACTCATATATTTAAAAGCTATGGTCGGGAACAGCTCATCAGACATTCCGACCTGTATGCCTTTATTCGCTGCATAAAGGACAAGGAAAGCACCCAGGATCAGGAACAGGAAATTGACAAAAACCAGTATTCCGCTGAATGTGAACATATTCTTCTGTGCTTCCTTTATATTGCGGCAGCTCAGGTTTTTCTGCATCATCTCCTGGTCCAGGCCGGTCATTGTTATTGTAATGAACATTCCGGAGAAGAACTGTTTGAGGAAATAGCGTTCATGATGCCAGTCGGTGATGAACATCCTTGACATATCACTGTTCCAGATATTTGCAAATAATTTCCCGATGGGAGTATGCAGATCCTTACTTATATATATTATTGACAATACAACAGCAAGAAGCATAAATGTAGTCTGAAGGGTATCAGTCCAGATAATTGTTCTTATTCCTCCTTTGAAAGTATAGAGTATTATCAGGATGATGAAGATCATTGCATTTACCCAGAAAGGTATGTTCCAAGCATCAAAAACAAAAAGCTGCAGGACATTTATAACGAGAAACATCCTGAGTGAAGCTCCGAGTGTACGCGAAAGTATGAAGAATCCTGCTCCGGTCTTATATGACCAGAATCCGAAACGTCTCTCGAGATAGGTATAAATGGAGGTAAGTCTCAGCCTGTAATACAGTGGCAGCAGAACAAGTGCAATAATAAAATATCCTACCAGGTAACCAAACACTACTACCATATAACTGAACTGAGTCTCGGTTACCCACCCGGGTACCGACATGAATGTGACACCTGAAAGGGAGGCCCCGATCATTCCATATGCCACAACAAACCATGGTGATACCCTGTTACCAATGAAAAATGACTGGCTGTCAGCTTTTCTGGCTGTAATCCATGTGACCAGAAAGAGTAATATCGTATAGGCAAGGAAGATTCCTAAAATAAGATAGGGCGACATAAGTTGCTGTTTTAATCTGCAAGGATACTAAAAAGAATGGATGCTGAAAAATTATCCTGCCTGTTTGATGTAAATTATTCAATTTACAGTGCTGCTACTTCTCAAAAGGGATACTTTCAACCGGTTACTTAATCAAAAATTGAATTAATTTTGCTAAAAACACAAATCATGAGTTTTACCGAATTCCCTTCCAGACTGCTTGAGAACGCGGTAAATGAATTTGCATCCCTCCCGGGTATCGGAAGAAAAACCGCTTTCAGGCTGGTTATGAACCTGCTGAGAAGAGATCCGGGAGAGGTCATAAAATTCGGTGAGAGTATAATCAGACTTCGGTCAGAAATTAAATACTGCAGGATTTGCAATAACATTTCAGATACGGAGATATGCAGTATTTGCAACGATACAAAACGTGACAGATCAATAATCTGTGTGGTTGAAAACATTCAGGATGTTATGGCAATTGAGAACACACGGCAATACAGGGGCCTTTATCATGTCCTCGGCGGAATAATATCCCCGATCGAAGGTATCGGTCCGGCAGATCTTAAGATCGATTCGCTTGAAGAGAAGGTACAATCAGGTAACATTACTGAGGTCATTCTTGCACTTAGTGCAACCATGGAAGGTGATACAACAAATTATTACCTTTACAGGAAACTCAGCAAATATAATCCAGTTATAACAACGCTTGCCAGAGGCGTTGCCGTGGGTGATGAACTTGAATATACAGACGAGATAACGCTTGGAAAAGCAATAAACAACAGAAATCCTTATCAGCAATAATAACAAAACAATCACCAGCCACTTTTATGCATCACCCATACTTTCCTGATTTTTAAAAACCATCCCGGCCATATGGACCTTTCAGTCATTATTGTCAGCTACAATGTCAGATATTATCTCTCTGTATGCCTCTGTTCCGTACAGAATGCAGCCCGTGGATTAAAATGCGAGATTTTTGTCGTTGACAATAATTCTTCCGACAGCTCCTGTGAAATGGTATATAAAGATTTCCCGGAAGTAAAACTGATAGCCAATAATGACAACAGAGGATTCTCTGCTGCCAATAACCAGGCAATTAAAATCGCTTCGGGGAAATATATACTTCTGCTTAATCCTGATACAATAATCGGTGAGGATACATTCAGGAAATGTATTGCTTTCATGGATGAACATATTGATGCAGGTGCTGCAGGGGTGATGATGATAAACGGCTCAGGGAAATACCTTCCGGAATCAAAAAGAGCCATTCCTGATCCGGAAACAGCTTTTTATAAGATCTCAGGACTGTCCTACCTGTTTTCCCGCTCGCCACGATTCAACAGATATTACATGGGGCATCTCGATTGCAGAGAGATCAATTACGCTGATGTAATTGCCGGGGCTTTTATGTTCATCCGCTCGGAAGCTGTTAAAAAAACAGGTTTGCTGGATGAAAGCTATTTTATGTATGGAGAGGATATCGATTACAGCTACAGGTTGTTAAAGGCAGGTTATAAGAATTACTATTTCCCTGAAGTAAAAATACTTCATTTCAAAGGTGAGAGCACAAAGAAGGAAGATATGGATTTTGTGATCAACTTCTATAATGCAATGCTGATCTTTGTAAAGAAGCATTTCAACAACGGAAACCTCAGAAAAATAATTCTTCCCGTCAGGATCGCAATACTTTTCAGGGCAGCATTGTCTGTGACACACCGTCTGTTCAGAAAAATACTGGTTCCTTTCCGGAAGTTAAAAATTGTCTTTCGCCTGAAAGGAACCTGCGATATACCGAAAAGCGGAATGATGGTTATATCGGATGACAGGGGATATCAAAGAATAAAGGAATTGCTAGTCCCTTATGGCATTAAAAAGGACATTCACATCAGGATAAACAAAGACCCTGATGATGAAGATGATAACATAAGCAAAATTATCACTGACATCGAAGAATGCATCAAAAATAACAGGATCCGTCAGGTCATTTTCTCGCCGGGACAGATGAAATTTTCATCAGTAATAAACTGCATGCATCTCTTATCACATCACAGGATCAGGTTCAGAATAGCTTCTCCCTGTGAAAGATACCTGATCGGAAGCGGTTCAGTCACTGCTGCTTCCGTAAAATGACCTGCCCGAAAAGGTATTTCAAAACAACAAAATAATGCACGTGCTGATGTTATAAAAACCTTACAGGATTTCCGAACATTTTTCCGTTCAGGATGTTATTCTGTTACAAAAAAGAGAGTTAACAAAAGAATGGCAAGAATTGAAATATTACTTCCCGCAATGGGGGAAGGTGTTATAGAAGCTACAATCAATAAATGGCTTGTAAGTGAGGGATCAATTGTAAAGGAAGATGATCCGCTTGTTGAGGTTGCAACAGACAAAGTCGACTCCGAGATACCTGCTCCTGCCGACGGAAAGCTTGTACAGATTACTGTTCGTGAAGGATCAGTTGTAAAAGTGGGAGAGATAATTGCCATAATTGAAAGTAAAACCTCCCTTTCCTCCGGAGAACCTGCCAAAGTACAGAAAGAGGTCGACAGGATCAGGGATACGATCTCTGAAATAAAAAAAGAGAAACAGGAGATTGAGATAACTTCTCATAATCTGAAGAGCCGGACACCATCCGGTAAATTCCTTTCGCCACTTGTAAGAAGCATCGCTGCGAGGGAGAATGTCAGCTATTCTGATCTGGATAAGATCACCGGAACGGGAATGGACGGCAGGATAACAAGAGATGACATTTTAGCCTTTATTGAAACACAAAATAAAAAAGAGGACGTTGCAAAGGAAGAAACACCGGAAACGAAATCCGCTTCAAAGGTAAAGCAGACCGGAAGTACAAAGGAATCAGGAGATGAAATTATTGAGATGGACCGGGTAAGAAGGCTGATTGCCGAACACATGGTCCTCTCCAAAAAGACCTCCCCCCATGTAACATCGTTTATTGATGCTGATGTAACGAAACTGGTAAAGTGGAGGAATTCAATAAAAGATAAATTTTATGCATCCGAAGGATATAAGCTTACGCTCACACCTGTATTTATAGATGCCGCAGCAAGAGCTTTGTCCGAATTACCAATGCTCAATATATCTGTTGACGGTAATAATATAATCAGAAAAAAGAATATCAATATAGGGATGGCTACAGCTCTTCCCGATGGTAATCTGATAGTGCCGGTCATCAAAAATGCCGATGAAAAGAATCTGAACGGAATTGCAAGAAGTGTAAGTGATCTTGCTGAAAGGGCCAGGAACAACAAATTAAAGCCCGATGAGATAACGGGAGGTACATTTACTCTTACCAATTTCGGAAGCTTTGACAATCTTGCCGGTACTCCCATTATTAACCAGCCGCAGGCTGCCATCCTTGGTACGGGAGCTGTCAGAAAAACACCCGCCGTGATAGAAACTCCCGAAGGTGATGTCATAGCCATCAGGCATGTGATGATATTATCCCTGAGTTATGACCACAGGGTCATTGACGGAGCCCTTGCCGGCCGCTTCCTTAAGAAAGTAAAAGAAATACTTGAGAACTATTCATCAGATGTGATCTTACCCTGATCAATATCTCCCGGATGAAAAAGTACTTATCTCCAGTCTTACTGTTGAGAAGATATTAACAATAGTTGATAAAAAGGACAGGCTGTTTTTGTCCTTTTTTATTATATTGCGGCTAATTTATTGGTTTAAAAATAATAAACCAGTTAAAAATTACCGGATCAGTGTACTGTCGAAATCAGGTTTTAATTTTTTTATTTGCCAGGTTTAGTTAAACCATTTATATCTGTTTCAGTATGATAAGAAGGGTTATACCTATTATTTTTCTCTTCCTGATATTCAGTGCCAGCCTGTCTTCCCAGTCAAAGGCAAAAAACAGGATGAATTTCCATGAAGCTGAAAGCTGGATCCTTTTTGAGGATTACAGGGAAGCACTACCGTTATATCAGGAACTTATTGGTACTTATCCCGATAATTCAAATATCAGATACAGGATAGGTCAGTGCTATCTTAATCTGCCGGGAGAAAAAGAGAAAGCCATTTCCTTCCTTGAAGAGGCTGTAGAAAACATTAATCCCGCTTACCGGGAAAACAATTTCCGGGAAAAGGGAGCACCATATGATGCACTGTATTATCTGGCAAATGCATACAGGATCGATAATCAGCTGGACAAAGCCATTGAAACATATAAGCTTTTCATGGAAAAGCTTGATCCTGAAATATACGATACCGTAATAGTATCATTACAGATCCAGTCATGCCTGAATGCCAAAGTGCTGATGGCTTCACCTGTCTTCATCAAGGAAGTAAATCTCGGGAACACCATCAATGACAATAATTCCGAATACAATCCGGTTGTTTCTGCCGATGAGACAATGATGGTTTTCTCCAGAAGCCTTCCATTCTATGATGCCCTTCTGTATTCTGTAAAGATGGATGGTTCATGGACCGGGCCGCTTAATATGAATGAGATACTCAGGATCGACAGGGACATTTATCCGGTATCTTTATCGGGCGACGGCAAAGTACTCTATCTCTATAATTCCGAGAACTATGACGGTAACATTTACACAACGACATATAATAACGGGTCATGGAGCCCGGCAATAAGACTTAACGACAATATAAATACCAAATACTGGGAATCTCATGCAGTGATTTCTCCCGATAATAAAAAACTCTTTTTTACCAGCAACAGAAAAGGCACCTACGGAGGACTCGACATATATGTCTCGGGGAGAGACACAACGGGGGACTGGGGTCCGGCTGTAAACCTGGGACCGGTGATCAATACCAGGTATAATGAGGAGACTCCGTTCCTGAGCAGGGATGGCAAAACGCTTTTTTTCAGCTCAAGGGGACATATGACAATGGGAGGTCACGATGTTTTCTATTCAACCCTTCTCGACAACGGCCAGTGGTCGGTTCCTCTGAATGCGGGATATCCGCTGAATTCAACCGATGATGACCTGTTTTTCATGCCGCTGAATCAGGGCTATGAAGGATATTTTTCAAAACTCAGTCCTGATGGTTTCGGCAAACAGGATATTTACAGGCTTGAAATATTTTCCGATAATCATCCCAGAAAATTCATGGTCAGGGGTATCGCAAAAGTTGCCGGCCTGAACATTAAAACAAAAGATAAAATAAGGGTCAGCTCCTTCAACAGTAAAGATCCGGCAGATACTGCAGAGGATTATGCAAATCCCGAAACGGGAGAATATGAGCTCCTCTTAAACCACGGAGATCATACCGTCATCTATGAGATCAACGGTAAAGAGATATTTCGCAAGGATATTCACCTGCCTCTTGCCAGCAAATCAGATTCTTTCATCCTGCCACCGACGATCCTGCCCAAAACTGATGATGTGGCAGTTCTTCAGGCCGGAGAAGAAAGAAACCTGGTATCCTCCGGGAAAGATACCCTTGTGATCCCGCTTATAGTTGAATCAAATTCTGTTCTTACGGCAGAACATCTGAAAGGAGATTCCTTACTTTATACCGAACAATTCAATATTACCGATACACTTTTCAGGTACAAAATATTGCCTTCAAAAGATGAAAGCAGGTTGTTGCTCACACTTAAGGATCAATTTGGGAACACAAGCTCCGAGGAGTTTTTCATCTCACAGGCTGAAAGAATTCAAAGAGGACGGATCATAAGGCCGGAGCATCCCGAAATACTCGCAGAAAAAAGGGCTGAAGCTATTACACGGCTGGAGAAGCAAGCCGGTACAGACAGTACTGCAGCGACAGTACAAAACCCTGCAGATCAGGTAATAACAACTGCCCCGGAACAGAAAGAGAAAAAGGGTTGCAGATATTGGTATTTATGGCTTATTGCAGGTACAGGTCTTATTTTCTTATTTGTGATTCTTAAAAGAAAGAAAGATAAAAACGGGGAAAAAGATTAATCTGAGGGGTACTTTACCTGCAGCCCGGCACGGATGTTTATCCCGTGAAGGGCTGTTAAATAACCCTTTGGTTGTTATTTTCCGGCATTTTTTTTAAATTTGTTAAAAAAACCAGTAGTTATGCGCCGCAGAATAATATCCGCCTTGTTTTGGGTATTCTTTCCGTTAATTCTGTTCCCTCAGGCAACAAATTCACTTCAGGACAGCTTCATCGAAGCTGAATATTTTTTCATGAGCGGTGATTACCAGGACGCACTTCCCATTTATCTTGAGCTCTATGAAAAGATCCCCGACAATTCAAATATTGCTTACAGAACAGGAGCCTGCTATCTTAATATTACAGGGAAAAAGAATCTGGCTGTAGAATATCTTGAAGCCGCTGTAAAGTTTCTTTCTGCAAGTCACAAAGAGGGAACCATTACCCAGAAGGAAGCACCATACGATGCTCTTTATGATCTCGGATGTGCCTATCTGATAAACTACCAGTTTGATAAAGCGGAAGATGCTTTTGTCAGGTTCGGGAGTACCCTCCTTGAGGAAGATCATGAGAACCGTTCCATCGTTGAACAGCACATCAGATCATGTGTCACTGCCGGTGAACTAATAAATAAACCTGTCTCATATATTGAAGAGAATCTCGGAATCCTGTTCAATGATGAGAAAGCTAATTTCAATCCTGTCATTTCATCTGATGGCAGGACCTTTGCATTCATGGTATCACTCAAGTTCTATGATGCTGTTATGGTATCCCGGCTCAACGGAGGCAGATGGAGCCCTCCGGTCAATATAACACCCGAACTGATGTCAGATGGTGACATGTATATCTCTTGCCTCTCTTCTGACGGCAAGATGTTGTTTCTTTCAAGAGATGACGACTTTAACAGCGACATATATTCCAGTACATTCGACGGAACAGCATGGAGTGCCTGCAGAATGCTTAACAGGAATATAAACACCAGATACTGGGAATCACATGGTTTCATGACAGAGGATGGTGAAAAACTGATCTTCTCTTCTGATCGCCCTGGCGGATACGGAGGACTTGACCTGTATGTATCAAAGAAAATAAACGGTGACTGGGGCCCTGCTGTCAACCTCGGACCGGAGATCAACACAGAACTTAACGAAGACCGTGCCTTTCTGATAAATAACGGAAAAACATTGTTCTTCAGTTCACAGGGACATATTACAATCGGAGGTTATGATCTGTTCAGATCCGAGCTCCAGACAAACAATATCTGGAGCAAACCTGTAAACCTCGGTTATCCTCTTAATACCCCGGACGACAACATTTTCTTTATGCCTGCGGCAAATGGCAGGTCAGGTTATCATGCCATCTTCAAGGAAGCAGAAGGTTCCGGAAATTACGATATATATAAAATCACATTTAAGTAAAATAATCGGAAATCATCAGGATTACCATTTATAAAACGCTACATTTGTTAATATGAATAGTTTCAGAGTAAATTCACGGATCCTAAAACTTCAGCTGTTAACTCTGATTTTTATTCCTGTTGTTGTCTGTTCTCAATCTGCAAAAGAGATCAGGGAACTCTATAAACAGGCTGAAGCTCATTATCTGTACGAGGAATATGATCTGGCAAACCAGCTCTATATACTGCTGGAAGATCCGGAAAACATGAATCTGAAGTACAAAATCGGGACATGTTATCTGAATATTCCGGATGAAAAGGAAAAGGCTGTTCCCTATCTTGAGGAAGCGGTCAAAAACGCAAGTTATAATGCAAAAACGAAATCCCTGAAAGAAGAAAGAGCTCCTCTTGATGCATGGTTTTATCTTGCCCGGGCCTATATGATCAATAATGAATATGAGAAGAGCCTTGCCACTTTCAGACAGTTCAAGACACTTGCACAGGAAACAGAATCAAAAGGCGGCATCGAAAACCTTGCGTTTGTCGACCAGCAGATACTGGCCTGCGAAAATGCAAGGTCATATGCTGAAAATCCTGTGCCTCTGAGTAAACGTATGCTCGGAGAAGAATTCAGTCAGGGATCCATGAATGAAAATCCCGTTGTAAGTTTCGATGGAAACACAATTGCCTATACTGAAAGACGAGGACTGGTAAATGTGATCTATTTCTCCAAAAGAATAAGAGGCCGCTGGCAGACACCGGTTGAAATAACCGAACAGCTGAACGCGGGAGAAGATTGCTCTACATGCTCTCTCAATAATGACGGAACAGAACTTTTCATCTATAAGAATGATGATTTTGACGGAAATATTTATTCTTCAAAATATGTGAATGATAACTGGACACCCATCACCAGGCTCAACAGGAATATAAATACAAAATTCTATGAATCGCATGCATCCGTGTCTGCTGACGGCAAGAAGCTTTATTTCACAAGTAACAGGGAAGGCGGACAGGGAGGACTGGATATTTATGTATCTGAAATTGATGCCACAGGCGACTGGGGTATTCCGCTTAACCTGGGAGTTACGGTAAATACTGCATATAACGAGGATAATCCTTTCATAACAGCCAATGATTCCTTATTATATTTCTGTTCGGAAGGTCATAATTCGATGGGCGGATTCGATAATTTCAAAAGCCGGATAACAGGCCCGGGATGGGACAAGCCGGAGAACCTGGGATCACCGGTCAATTCAACCGATGATGACAAGTTTTTCCAGCCTGCCAACAACGGGATCAACGCTTATTATTCCATGAAAACTGATTATAAGAAAAGAGATATTTTCTATCTTGGATTAAGCGGGCCTGATGTGAATCAGATATATGAAATAACAGGACGGATAAGGCTTGATGATACAACTTCTGCAGGGGAGAAAAATTGTTATGTGGCTGTGCTTAACAGAACATCGGGAGAAACACTCTACAGAACATCTCCCGACAAACAATCAGGATCATACAATCTTACAGTGGCTCCCGGAGAATTCCGGATAGTTTTCTCGGGAGAGGGATACCTGCCATCGACAATTGATACCACAATCAAAGCCGACAGCCCCGATCTGCTTATAACTCTGGGTGATATACTCCTAATGAGAGACTCTTCACTGATCGAAGCTGAGTATGAAAGAATAAATCTGGCAGGAATACCATCGGTTGCTTCGGTTGATTCAAGCATGCTCATAAGGAACCTGAATGTGCTCAATATAACTGATTCCGCTGACGAGCCGGGAGTACTATACTATACTGTCCAGGTGATGGCATTGTATAACCCTGTTGACATCAGTTATTTCAGGTACATTGCTGATATCAAAGTAATGTTTAATGAGAAGGACAGATTTTACAGGTACACTACCGGCCAGTTCAGTACACAGGATGAGGCAAAGGCATGGAGGCTTGAACTGATCAGAAGAGGATATCCCGACGAGATATTCATTAAAAAAGTACTAAGATAATGACCCATTTAACGAAGAGAATTTTAAGTTTGATCCTGCTGATCAGCTGTTTCACTGCACTGAGCTCGCAGGAGATCACCCTGAAGGATTTTGCCAGATCCGTTCAGAATGCCGATGTTGTCTTTTATTTCGACAACGATTATGAGAAAGCTGCTTCCCTGTATGAACCGATCCTGAAAGCTTTTCCTGATAATTCAAATATCCAGGCAAAGCTCGGGATGTGCTACCTGAAAATGGACGGTAAAAAAGCCGAAGCCCTGAAACTTCTTGAATCTGCTTCTGAAAATGTCGCAGCAAACAAAAAGGAATACACAGAGACAGGTCAGAAAGCCCCGGTGGATACCTACCGCTACCTGGCAGAAGCATATCACCTTAATAATAACCTGGAAAAGGCTCTTTCAATATTTAACGACCTGAAAAACAAACTCGGTAACAGCGAAGAAGACCTTGAAATGGCGGAATATTACGATCTGCAGATAAGAGACTGCAGATATGCAATGGAAGCAAAAAAGAAACCTGTGAGAGTTCTGCCCGACCTGTTTACACCATGGATCAGCAATTACCCCGGAGCAATGAATCCGGTTATTTCGAAAAATGATTCCGTATTCGTTTTTACGCAAAGGGTGGATGGTAAGAACCGTATCATGTGTGCCTATAAGAGCGGCAACTGGGAAGAACCGGAAGATATTACCCAGCAACTGGGAGGTCTCGAAAGGCTATATACAAACTCTGTTTCGGGTGATGGCCGTTTTCTTGTACTCTATATAAACGATGGTAATGACGGAAACCTGTATTTCAGCGAAAGACAGGGAAAAACCTGGACAAAAATCAGGAATTTCGGGAAACCGGTCAATACAATCTACTGGGAATCACATGGTTTTATAACTCCGGATGCAACAAAACTATATCTCTCAAGTAACCGTCCCGGCGGTTTCGGCAAACTGGATATATGGGTATCCGAGAAAACAGCTTCAGGAACATGGGGTGAACCGGTGAACCTCGGAGATGTTATAAATACTGCACAGGATGAAGATGCACCATTCTTCGATCCTGATAATAATGCCCTTCTTTTCAGTTCTGTAGGACATATGAGTATGGGGAAATATGATCTTTTCAGATCAACAATAAACAGATTCGGGAACTGGGACAGGCCGGTTGGTATGCCTTTCGCTTTCAACACAACGGATGATAATATCTTTTTCCATCTCAATAATAATGCTCCGGGCTTTATTACAAGTCTCTATGATGAGAAGACGGGAACGAGGAATATTTACGCTATTGTCGGAGTTGATCCCGCTGATGAGATAACCGTTACTGAAGGGGTTGTCAAACTGGGCGACGGTATGAATATAACTCCGTCACAGGCACAAATGATCCTTAAGGAACTGAAAAAGGGAACTGTCCTTCAGACTATCCCCGTCAACAATGACGGATCATTCAAATTTGACCTCAAACCCGGCGATTATCACCTGATAGTAAGCCATATAGGATACAGGACCGATACTACGAACCTGAGCCTTCCTCTTTATTTCCTGAATCATTACATGAATGTAAATCCGGTTCTGATACCTGAAAAAGCTGTGACAGGGGAATTCCTGCTGATAAAAAATGTCCTTTTTGCATTCGACAGCCATGCACTTGACAGCGAAGCTAAGGAGAGCCTGGAGACCCTTAAGACCATCCTCAGGAATTATCCCGAGCTTAAAATAGAAGTCGCCGGTTATACAGATGCACTCGGAACCATAATCTATAACAGAAAGCTTGCAGACAAAAGGGCCCAGTCAGTTATTGATCATATCACCGCATCGGGTATCCCTGCAGACAGAATGATAAAGAGAGCATTCGGTGAATCCAATTTTGCCGCAATCAATACCAACAGGAACGGTACTGATAATCCTGAAGGAAGAAAATACAACAGAAGAGCAACAATCGGTGTCATCGATCCCGGTACCGGTGTAATAATAAGACATGATACGGAAACACCAAAAGAACTGGTGAATCCTGCAACTGACAAATTCTATATCGTACTGATACAATCACCTCAAAAGCTATCTTCAGGCTATTTCAGCAATCTTGACCTGAGTGGCAAACTGGTCATCAGGACAAAAGAAGAAGGCACAGAAACGAAATATATTATCGGTGTATTCTTCGACAAAGCCGATGCTGAAAAGTATCTGAACTATGTCAAAGGAAAAGGATACAACGAAGCATATATAACCGAAACAGAATAACTGAAACAGGAGCAGTAAAGACAATATATGAAATATGAAAAAATCAGATTGAGGGCTATTGAGCCGGAAGATCTGGAACTGCTCTATGAATGGGAAAATAATAACTCCTACTGGATCATCAGCAATACAGTTGCCCCGTTCTCAAAATATACTCTCAAAAGGTATATCAAGAACTCTCACAAGAATATTTATGAAACGGGGCAACTGAGGTTGATGATTGACCTGACTGACAAAAAACAGACAATCGGGACAATAGATATTTTTGATTTTGATCCTTTTCATCTCAGGGCCGGAATGGGTATACTGATTGCCGATGAAGACCAGAGAAGAAAAGGTTATGCAACAATGGCACTCAGATGCCTGATCGCTTACTGTTTCGATACCCTTCAGCTGCACCAGCTTTACTGTAATATCCTTGCAAACAACTGCGAAAGCATTGACCTGTTCAGAAAGATTGGATTTATAGAGATCGGTATCAAAAAGGATTGGGTGAAGACAGCCGACGGATACCTGGACGAATATATGTTCCAGCTGGTTAATAATCATTAACCTGATTATCTCATCCCTGATGCCAGTAATCCGCATGCAGCGGAAATATCAGCTCCCCTTGACTTCCTCACAGAAGCCGATATCCCTGCCATGATCAGATCATGCCTGAAATACTGCATCCGCTCGTCGGATGATGATTCTCCTTTATCACCCTGCACTGAATGATATGGCATCAGGTTAACTCTTATACCGGTATTGACCAGTATATTCTTAAGTTCAGTGAGGTGAGTTTCAGTATCATTAATCCCTTTTATCATTATATATGCAATACTGAGCCGTCTTTTTTTCCTAAGGGGATAATCTGCCATAAAGCTGATTATTTCCTTCACCGGAAAGGCTTTTTCAATTGGTATGACATTAATTCTTTCACCGGGGAAAGGAGAATAGAGACTAAGTGCAAGGTTGCATTCTGATTCCTGCAGAAATCTTTTCACCTGCGATGTTATCCCGACAGTCGAAACTGTGATATTCCTGTTGCTGATTGCCAGACCCCATTCAGCAGTCAGTATATTTACAGCTTTCAGAACATTATCAAGATTATCCATCGGTTCTCCCATTCCCATGAAAACCACATGAGTGATCTTTTCATGAAACGGATTGGCGAGTACCTGGTTTACTATATCCCCTGCTGAAAGATTCCCATGAAAACCATATCCTGCAGTAACACAGAAAGGGCATCCCATTCTGCATCCCGACTGTGTGGAAACGCATACGGTCTTGCGCTTTTCTTCAGGAATATATACCGATTCATACTTCTTTCCATCAGGAGATGCAAACAGATATTTTATGGTACCGTCAACTGATTTTTCCGATTTCACCGGGCTATAGATCCCGGCGGAAGCAGTTTCAAACAGGAATTTCTTCAGCATGACAGGGATCCGTGTTGTCCGGATCAGTCCTGATTCTCCTTTTCTGTACAGAATACCTGCGACAATAACTGCCTGACTGCGTGTATACCCGCCTGGTCTTATCAGATCAGTGATCTCTTCAAGATTGAGTCCGCAGAGATATCTTTTGTCCATTACAGAAAGTAGTGCAAATTTATTTCAGATATTAAAAATTTCTTTGTGTATCTTAGTGTCTTCGGGTATTTATGTCAATTAATATATAACTGATATACAAAATCACTAAGGTTAACTAAGTTAAGAAATATATAATATTCTGACCTATGAAACGGTTAATTATTTTTCTGATTATCCCTGTGCTCATTTATTCCTGCGGCGGGAGAACAAAGAATGAAAATCAAAAACCAAATGATATGACAACAGATACAGCAAGTCAGTATGCTTATAATCGCGACTTCCTGAAAAAATATGTTCAGGTTATTGAACTGAAAAAAGGTAATTCGGCACTTGTACTCATTCCGGCATGGCAGGGCAGGGTAATGACAAGTACGGCTGAAGGAGACAAGGGTTTCAGTTTCGGATGGATTAACCATAAGCTTATTGAATCAGGGATCATTCAGCCTCATATAAATGCATTCGGAGGAGAAGAGAGATTATGGCTGGGGCCTGAAGGAGGTCAGTTCTCTATTTTTTTCAAAAAAGGGGATGATTTTGTTTATGATAACTGGCAGACGCCATCATTTCTGGATACAGATCCTTATGAAGTTGTAAACCAGACCGATACATCGGCATTCTTCGTCTGTGATGCCGGTGTCGACAATTACAGCGGCACAGCTCTCAGATTCAGGCTCGAAAGAGAAGTTGTGATCCTTGGAGATGATGCAATAAGGAAACAGGCGGCCATAGATCCTGAAGGACTGAATATTATTGCTTACAGATCGGATAATACCATCATCAACACAGGTTCAAATGAATGGCAGAAAGAAACAGGATTGCTCTCTGTATGGATGTTAGGTATGTTCACCCCCTCCCCTTCCGTTATCGTTGCCATCCCTTTCAATCCGGGAGATGCAAATATAATGGGTCCTCCGGTAAATGATAATTACTTCGGAAAGATCGCTCCCGACAGGCTGAAAGTAAAGGGAAATCACATATTTTTCAGATGTGATGGCAAAAGTCGCGGGAAAATAGGTCTTCCTCCTCTCAGGTCGAAGGGTATAATGGGAAGTTATGATTCTGCAAACAATATTCTGACACTGCTTATCTGCGATCAGCCTGAAGGTAAAACCGGTTATGTAAATTCTGCATGGCAGATCCAGGAGGATCCTTATTCGGGTGATGCACTTAATTCATATAATGACGGTCCGCTTGAAGATGGTTCACAAATGGGACCTTTCTATGAACTGGAAGCCTCATCCCCCGGTGCTGCGCTGAAACCGGGAGAAAAGCTTACACATACACAGACTACGATGCATATCACGGGAGATAAAAACCTGCTTGATAATATATCTGTAAAAACTCTTGGGATCTCACTCGCGGAAATAGAAAATGCTTTTAAATAGAGATCTGTTTCTTTATTAGCCCTCAGCCCCCGGCTATCCCCTATCCAATCTGCTCTGTTTACCCGCTATGCGGGATTTCCTCACTTCGTTCGTCAATCTGTGCTCTTTGCCCTTTGCCCTTTGTTCTTTGCTCTGTGCTCCCGCTATGCGGGATTTCCTCACTTCGTTCGTCAATCTGTGCCCTTTGCCATTTGCCTCTCGCCCGCTGTCAGAATTTTCCTGAAAATCTTTCCACGGATCACATATTTTTAATAAATTAGCCATTGCTAAAAGTTTATAGGAATAAATAGTAATCGTAATGAAGAGATCGCTGCTAATCAGAAGATCGGCTGTCTATTTCTTTTTATTGTACTCAGGATTACTCCTGAGAGGACAGCAGGTTGTATTTTCGGAAGATTTTTCCGGATTCACAACAGGGACACACACCACCCCGTCGACAAGTGACGTTTCGGGTACGCTCGATTCCAGGACCGGAATCCCTGGCTGGACAGGATCAAAGATTTATTCAGCAGGCGGAGAGATCAAGCTTGGAACATCCTCATTAACCGGATGGATTGAAACTCCTTCCATAAATCTTTCAGGGGGAGAGCTTATACTGAAGTTCGACATTTCCCGCTGAGATCGGAAGAGCGTCGTGTAGGGAAAGAGTGTAGGATAGGGT
>CAYQZL010000003.1:0-71816 GCA_964421975.1 uncultured Rikenellaceae bacterium | reverse complement strand
ACACCCTATCCTACACTCTTTCCCTACACGACGCTCTTCCGATCTATCTTTTCCGGAACAGTGAGATTGATAAAATTGAAATACTGGAAAACCGAAAAGAACATGAAAGGGATGAAGTGAAGCAGGTAAAGGGGCTTGAATCTGAATTCAGGATCAGACAGGCTCTTTATATAAAACCACAGTGCCGGGCCGTGAAGGAAGAGGAATATCCAGCTTATATTGGTTATTGCAGAATATGCGGGATTGTTTTTTATGTTCTGTAATTCAAGATAAACACTCCCGATGCTGATTGCGTACAACATGAAGATCACTCCGAGAAGATAATCCGGAAGCGATTTATTCTTTTTCCCGAGCAGCAGCAGTAGCAGGAATATAGATTCAAAAGTTCCTATAATGAGGATGTATTCCATTTCTGCAATGTTTTAATCCTTCTATAAATGTAACAATTTGATCATGTAAAGATGAACCCCGCTTTTTGTGATTCAGTAAAAATTATGATTATCCGCATTATATCCTTTTCCATGATGAATTCATGAATGGGTTTTTTGTGTAACCGGATTTAATTACTGCATTCCATTCATAACTCTTCGGCCAGTCTTTAAATACTTTGACAATTATGAACAACAATCTGAGGATCAGCCTCTTCTCATTTGGAATCCATCCCTGGTTCGGATGAAGGCTAATCTCTGTTTCATTCCCCCGGCACATTGCATGATATTCTCCGCGGACGGATCCGGCGGCCTCGTCTGTGGTAATAATAAAATCTCCGGCTATTTTCAATCCGTCGCGCAAACATACAATATCAGGCACAGGAGGCAGGAATTCAATGTTTATCGTATGCTTATTGTTTGTGGTACTCATTCTCCTGATTTCGTGGTGCCCTCCGTTATTGACCAGCTCATAACTTACATTACTGTTCTCAGTTTTACCGTCTTCACCCGGAAAGAGAGGAAGTAACTGACCCTGGAAATTCTTATTCCAGTCAACATTGAATGTATCAGGCGAATAACGGGAAAAGTAGTTTTTTGTCCAATCCACCGGCAGGGGAAAGGTGTCAGGTTTATGGCTTGCCTCGTTTATTTGGATTTCAATATTAGTGTGTTTTCGCTTAGCGAACGACATCCCGTATAGCGAATATACCGGGAAGGACTTCGGCTGTTTTGCCAGAGTACCTATTGGCGCAAGCAAGAAGAATGGCTTCTTTCGCGGTTTCCTGTTCTCTTTAACTTTTACGTTGATGTTGCGACCGTATCTGTCAGTAAAAGCAAAGAACACATCCAGCAGGTCATCATCAACCTCGAATCTTGCCCCTTCCAGGTGACATACTGTAAAGTTGACATCATTTAAAAGGCTGTCCTGAGAGGCGAGAGGGTACCCCGGCTGATGATAAACATCAGCCCCGCCGTCATTCCGGTAAGCTATCACCAGCAGCCATTCTCTGCCGGCTTTGTCACAGGCCTCCTGAAGCTCAAAGGTATTGTAGTACTCATCAGGATCCTTCTCAAAATTGATCAGGATAAGATGTTCCATCTCATCGATATTCAGGCTGAACGGTGTATAGAAACTGCCGTCTGAGCTGCTGGAGTAGATTTCGTTTTTTAAGCTGTCCATATTTCCGATATCTGATAGAATAATATGTGTCTTCCTTTACATTCGCCCCAAGTTCATAAGATATGTCATGTACCTGCCAAACCTTTGTGACAAGAATGACTATGTCTGCGAAACCAATCTTATGTATCCTGCCTACTGTCTGCGCGTTTTCAATAATAAAATCACAATTTATACTTTTTACCCGGAGGTCGTTTTGCTGAATTTTTCTGAGATGTTCTCCTCTTGCGAGGAACGTAACATCAAAGTTCGCTTTGACGAGTCTCCTCTCGAAGTATCAACCAACTCCGCCGGATTCGGTTACTGCTATTTTCATAAATGGAAAGTCATAAAAAATTATCCTGAATATAAGAATTCTTAAAATGGCAGCCTATGAATTATATCTTTCTTCAGGGAATTACCTCCCCGGGTATAATCAGGGTCTGTCTACTGGTCCTTCCAATGGTAGAAAAATCAAAGGCCTATACATTTGATTTAATGGAACATCAAAAGGATTCCATTACAAGATACTATTTAAATAGCTTTGTTTAAAGGCGTTCTCAAGTTCCTTCTTCTCCAGACCTTTATAGTAGACGCAATATTTATCAAGAAATGACCATCCAATCAATGTAATCTGGTCATAGTATCTACTTAGGTCCGATGTTTCAATATCAATAAACATGTTTGTTGAAGCTTTTTAAGCGGACCAACAATCCGAGCATAGAATTCCATTCTATACCTGAACAAACCGTTTTAGATTTTGCGAGACTCATTTATATTATATATGCCTCATACACAGGCAAATATAACATCTTTTTTAATCTAAGTAATAATTTTCTAATCTTATTATTGATAAAATGCACACATACTCCCCTGCATAGGTAAGTGTTTCAATTCTTTTGTTACGAAAATTTATCTTGCTAGCCTGGATATTGAGTAAACATATGATATTAAAAACATGTTCTTTAAAAGTTAAAATATAACTATATTTACCAATTAGGCATAGTTTAGTACTCAAAATTACCTACAGGATCTGTTTTGAAGATCCACATTCCACTTTCGTAAATATCATGTTTTGTTCCTAAGATTATAAAGCCACCATCAAATGTAGCTTTCAGATTCCAACCCTGTGAATTTATGCCAACAGATATTGGATTGTAAAACCGATACCATTCTAAATTACCGTTTAAATCAATTTTTGCTAAGAAGCATTGCTGCCATTCGTATCCATTAAATCCAGTGAATACATAACCGTTATTTTCCACTGGCTCAATACTAGTTGCATGTGTTTTAAAATAGTTCCATAAGAAAAACTTGTCCCACTCTACGGTTCCATCATTTTTAATCTTTATGATTCGTGCTTCAGTAATGTCCAGATTACCCATCCTATCCCCTACAATAATTAATCCATTGTCTTTTGTAACCTTCATTTCTTTGACAAAATTATAGCCACCAACAGGATAGGTTTGTATGGACAAAGTATTTCCGGTGTTGTCAATCTTTGTCAACATCAATTCCTGGTTATTGTCACTACCAGCAGTTCCTGCTAATATGTAGTTTCCATCCTCAGTCCGTGCTATCTGACAAACATAAGTCCTCCAAGAAGTACCGATGAGTTTTTTCCATTCAAGGCCACCGTTCTCATTTATTTTTATTATTAAACCCTGTTGCCAAAGTAAGAGGTCCAAAGCTCCAGTAAAGTAACTTCCTACAACAATGAATCCATTATCAGAGGTCTGCACAAGAGAAATAAATGCAGTTCGCTGGTATTCCAGTTCACCAGTTGGTATAAATTCCCACACGACTTCTCCATGGCTATTAAGCTTAATCAACTTCTTTTCACCGAGCATTAGGTATCCGTTGTCACTGGTTGGTTTAATCAGATGGGCTCCGCCAACTCCAGGATCCAGAGGTATACCTGTTTTCCACTCTATATTGGCGAGAGAATCAAGTTTTACTGCCAACATGTAGTTTTGATCGGAGATATAACCATTGGTTGCAAGAATGTATCCCATGTCTGAGGTTTTTTCGATATTGAATGGAGAGACTCTGTATTTATCTATATAATACCATACCTTACTAAACATCAAAAAGTATTTCTTGGTCGAGAAGTTAAATGGAATATCCCTGATATTGTTCTTGGAATCCACTGCCCTTATAAGACCTTCATAGTAGGTTTCAGGTACTAAACCACATATTTCATAACTGAACTGAACATTTAAGTTCGACGCAATCTCATAACCATCTAACAATATAGAGTAAGATACAGAATCGTTGTCGATGTCAGTGGCTTTTTCCCATTCGATAATTGCCAAATTATGGGATACCTTTATGACCTCAACTTTAAATGGTTCGGGAGCTGAATTGATTTTTGTACTGAAAGTGAAAGGCTCTTTATGAGAATTTAGCCGACTATCAGTTGCAGTAACAAAACCTGAATATTGAGTATCTGACAGTAGAGTTTTAACCTCAAGTTTGTATATGTTAAATAATTTGCTTGCTTTCAGTTCATTGTTGATTATGACAGAGTAGAAGATTGAGTCATATTCAGGGTCAAATGATGGCTCCCATCCAATACTTACACTGTTAGAAGTAAGTTCTGACACTATTACCCTAAATGGTTGTGGCGGTAGATTTTCCACTACATTCTTTTTACAGCCAATAAATGCCAGAAAGGAAACTAATCCGATCAAGAGATAAATTTTCATCCTATTATTTCTAAATGAGTTCAACATGTTATATGTGTACCAAAACTACTCATAGTTTATCATTTTTGGAGTTTTCAGGTAGCTAAAGGTAAATATATAAATCTGACACTGATCATAAATCATCAAACGGAGGACTCCGGATATTCTGAATACTCTGTTTAGTAATATAATCTTAAATCTATGTTGACTGCCAAAGCCGGAAGCGATGACCACTTATAGCCGGTCTTTAGTTTAAAAATATAATCCACATGATAACAGTTATATACAACTGGCGGGAAATGGTCAATTAATTCCGGCGGAGAGTGGTCAGGTCAACCGGTTCATGCAATCAGACATTAGAGCTATTGGAGAAACTGGGAGATGCTAAAGCCGCATTAGCAAGGCTTCAGGGTCGTAGTGTTATGATTCCCCATCAGGGTTTATTAATCAATACTATCAGTTTGCAGGAAGCAAAAATTTCAAGTGCTATTGAGAACATTTTCACAACGGATGACGAACTATATAAGGCTTATAGTGATCAAAACACTGAAATTAATGAAGCTCCAAAAGAGGTGTTAAGGTATAGAGAAGCACTATGGTCTGGTTACAATTATTTAAGAAACCAGGATTATTTTGATATAGAGTATTTCATTAAAGTCTTTCAGGAAATAAAACAAACAAAAGATGAGATTCGACCCGATTTTTTAAGTACGACAATAAAGCAAAGTGGCACTGGGCCAACAGCTGGTCAGGTTATTTATACTCCTCCGAAAGGTCAGGCTGTGATAAAAGAAAAATTGGACAACCTGGTAACTTTCTTAAATGATGATAAAAATTTCAGAATGGACTATCTGTTTAAAATGGCAATTGCTCATTATCAGTTTGAAGCTATCCATCCATTTCGTGACGGAAATGGCAGAACAGGACGGATCTTTAATATCAATTATCTGACAAAAAAGGGCTTACTTGATGTTCCGATATTATTTCTAAGCCGATATATTTTAGATCATAAAGAAGATTATTACTCGGGATTATCAGGGGTTTCTCAAAGAGGTAACTGGAAAGACTGGCTATTATTTATGCTTAATGCTATTGAATATACATCCATAATTACTTTCGAGAAAATCAATGAAATTGTATCAGCGAAAGATTCAATTTTAGAGTTTATAAAGAAAGATGCCAGGAAGGTCAGAAGTCCCGAAGACCTGGTAAATGCATTGTTCACTCAGCCCTTTACAAAAGTAAAACACCTTGTTGATTTAGGAATATACTCTGAAAATACTGCAAGGGATTATTTAAACAGATTGTCCGATATACATGTTCTTGAGAAAAAGGAAATTGAAGGCCGTCATTATTATTTAAATCTTGAGTTATATCGCATACTTTCCGAATAAACATCCCGACAAACATAGTTATTTTTGGTGCCAGTTCTGGTGCCAGGATTTTCACCAAATCGGTATAAATCCCTGAAATCTTTTATAATTATCCTGCAATAAAATGAACTGGTACAAACAGATACAAATCTGTGTATATCTGTGGAAACCATCATAAGAAGATCATAATCAGGGGATCGCTGGTTTCCTTCCCGGCTAGCACTGTTCAGGAGGAGATCCGGCTGGGCCCACAATTCAATCAATCATAAGCCCTCTATATCTGCAATATAGAGGGTTTTTTTATTTCTCAGGGGAAAGTTTAGGGGTCAGATTTATGTACTATCTAATTAAAATCATTGTTGACCTTCAACCTTGATTCCAATTTTACCTTTAACAATTATCCCATCTTTTTTATGTATATTGTTTATTATCAGAGTGCTACACTTTCGGTAATTTCCATGGAGCCCTATAGTCAGGTACAAGGTAACTATTTGCTTCACTATCGTTTGAGAATCTTGTTCCGTCCCAGACAAGCTTCTTGCCGGTGCGGTATGCTATATTACCAAGAGCTGAGAATTTGGCAATATGAGCTCCGATCTCGACGTCGACAGAGGTTTTCTGATTCCTCTTCACTATGCACTCCAGATGGTTCTTAACATGGTTTTTCAGTCCTTCGTTTGTGCCCATCTTCCAGGGGATAGCTTCCATCCTGATAACCTTGTTCACAACTTCTGGAATAACCTCCCATCCGCTTCGGTCAACAACGAGTGTGCCGTTCTCGCCCACGAAACCAAGCACGGCATTACGACCATAACCTCCGTCGTTAATCCCAATGGCATGATCCCACATTACATTGAAACCATCAAATTCATAAATAACCTGCAGGCTGTCGGG
The DNA here is from genome assembly GCA_964421975.1 of uncultured Rikenellaceae bacterium. Lineage (GTDB taxonomy): Bacteria > Bacteroidota > Bacteroidia > Bacteroidales > VadinHA17 > LD21. The sequence goes on along the minus strand of CAYQZL010000003.1, from coordinate 65,275 downwards.
TGTTTCGCATGCATCGTCGGGGTAGCCATACTTACCGCCCATGGCCATAATTGATTTCGGTGCAGTAACGTTCATCCCGTATAAGGCAAAGTCGAGGAGATGGACACCCCAGTCAGTCATAAGTCCCCCGGCGTAATCCCAGAACCATCTGAATGTAAAATGGTAGCGGTTACGGTTGAATGGGCGGGAGGGTGCCGGACCGAGCCACATGTCATAATCAACACCCTGAGGAACAGGCTCATCAGCAACCACAGGTATGGAGGTGTTCCAGCCCTGATATGAATAGACTCTTACGATCCTGATATTCCCGAGCTTCCCCGACCTCAGGAAATCAACAGCCTCCAGCCAGTGAGGATCGCTCCTCTGCCACTGTCCCACCTGAACAACAGTTTTGTTCTTCTTTGCAGCATTAATCATAATGTTGCACTCTTCTATCGTTCTTCCCAGAGGTTTTTCACAATATACATCCTTGCCAGCCTCGCAGGCGGCAACCATCTGCAGGCAATGCCAGTGATCGGGCGTTCCTACTATCACCAGGTTAACATCCCTGTTATCGATCAGCCTGCGCCAGTCCTTGTACAGGTTTGCCGGCTGGTTGCCCCGTATTTTCTCAACATCGCCGGCCCTGCGGTTTAGAACGGTTTCATCAATATCGCATAAAGCAATGCATTCAACCTCGGGATGATTAAGAAATTCTCTCAGATTACTGAATCCCATTCCGTTACAGCCAATGAGTCCGACATTTATTCTGTCTGAGGGTGCACAGGCGGTTAATGTTCCTGATACAACAGGAGCCAGTCCCAGCCCGGCAGAGGCAAGTGCAGTGTTCTTCAGAAAAGTCCGTCTTGTTGTCATAGTTTCAGGTATTAAAATAGTACTGTTATAATTAAGGGTATTTCATACTCAGTGTGACTTAGCTCATTTACATACAGTAAAAATAAATAAATGATCCTTTAAAAACTGAAGGACCGGAATAATTATCAAAATTGCATGACTCAGGAGCAGGCAAAAGGCGAAGTCAAATAAATCTGAGTCACCGATTAATAAATCCCAGGAGTCAAGACCTGTTCAAGTGTTCCCAGCCCTTCTTTTGAAGTGGTCAAAGTCGGACGGCTTTCTGGAAAATCAGACACTTACAAGACCTCTTGGATGGTGTCTTTTTGTCCTGGCGCCCTGACCGAAGCGTCAGGGGTCACGATGCTGACCGTTAGCGTCAGCATTTGGTGCAAGGTCTTCGATAAAATTCACGAAATTCCTTCATGATATTTTGGATACTCACTTCAGGTATTCAATAAGATCCTGGTCTTAAAAAATATCTTTGCAAATCTGTCTGAATTATATTGTCAATATTAATTGTTCTATGGTTTACTATAAAGAACCCGAAAAGCTCTCATTATCGATGCAGGTATACAGGACTGATGTGTTTCATTTGGAAATACATATGTTGTGACAGTAAATCCAGGATACTTTCGTGATTCAAGGATACCAGCCATTTTATCCACATTTATGGCCATTGATGAATCCTCTGTTTCCCCTGCAGTCATAAATAGTTTTGCTTTTAAATCTGTATGTGAGCCTGAATATTCTTTCTCAAGATGATATATAAAGCCTTTGTCATAACCTGCATAAGCCGGTCGCTTTAACCAAATTCAGCCGGAAATATATTTATTTTCATATTTATCCATAATTCATGAGATTTACTCCGACCTGATGTGGTCAATATATACCGGTTGGAAATGGTCAGTATCAAAGGCTTTTGCAATCAGGCAAGATTAAGATCTATTTTTCTTCCCACCGCGGTAAGATTATCAAGAACCATTTCTTCAGTATACATGCCGGCATTGACTGCAGAAAGATCATTATTCTGAAGTGCCCACAGGAATGCTTTAATCTGGAGTTTCATCTCTTCAGGAATTATCCTGTTGAGCTTGCTGACTCTCCATTCAGGTACAGGAACCTTTTCCGGATCATAAGGTGTTGCAACTGCCATTGCTGCCTTCATCGCTATAAGACCGATACCTTTTTCCCTCGCACTAATCAGAAGATGATCCAGAAAAGCATGGTTTATAACATTGTAGGCAAGCATAACAACATCATAATAGTCAAGCTCCATTGCTGTTTTAAGTAGTTCCGCCATGCCATGATGTGAGGAGAATCCCAGAAAACGTACCTTCCCCTGCTTTTTCAGTTCATTGAAAGTTTCAGGTATGATGGGATTACTGATCTCTTCTGATGTTGCAGCGGCATGTGGACAATGAAGTACATCAAAATAATCTGTGCCAGCTCTTTTCAGAGATTCTTCAACACTGTTTACTATGACTTTCTTAAGTTCCGGACTTCTTTCAATTCTGTCCCCGTATTCATCTTTCATGGCATCACTCAGAAAGGCACCATCCATCTGTTGCTGCTGTCCGGGCCAATAAACCATAAAATATTCAGGTTTCTCTATACCGCATTCCAGACGAAGCCTTCCGGCTTTTTCTCTAATCTCATTCTGTTTGGAACCGGAAAGCTTGTCAAAGATTTCACGGTAAAGGCGGTTTCTTGTCGGAATAAAAGCAGTGATCTTTGTTGCAACGAAGGTTTTATCTCTTTTTGAGGGTGTGTTAAATACCTTTGCAAGAGTAGCTTCTGCCAAACCTTTATTGTAAGAAGGTGCTGTATCGAAATAATTGATCCCTCTCTCAAAAGCAATCTCAACAGGGCGTATATTATCAGGATTGTTTCTTTCTGTGCCATAAACCAGTTCTGAAACCATCAATCCTGTTCTTCCCAGCCGGCGGTAAAACATCTCTTCCTGTCTGTTGCGCCATTCAGGAGTATTTATATTAAACTTGCCTGTCTCAGTATTATTTGGCTTTTCAGCTGAAAGACTTCCTGCTACCGGAAACGATATGGCTGCAAGAGAACTTTTCCTTATAAATTCCCTTCTGCCAATCGGATTTGAATCTCCTTTTATGCTCATATAGTGATTATTTAAAGATTAAAAATGAAAATTTAGGAAAATAAATCCATTCCGGATATGATTCTGGAAATATTTTATCAGTGTGAATATCATAATTAATATCAGTTAGCTAAGATAATGACCATTCCGGGACAGATAATCATGTACCCATTCTCTTTAATGTGTCACTACCTGTTTACTAATACTACAGGTGAAATGGAGTGATTTAGTTTATTGATGCATAAGCCGTTGATATTGACCACTCTCAGCCGGAGTTAGTTGACCATCGCCAGCCGGTTGTAAATGGCTGTTTTTAAATACATTATATTCTTGAATTTCAGACCGGCCAGAAGTGGTCAATGCTTCCGGCTTTTCCATCATATTTACCGCTCTTCAGCAAATGCACCAGGAAGAGAGTAACCCAAGGCCAAAAATTGGTTTCAAACAAAAAGAAAAATAAAGAGGTTGGGAATGGATTTAAAATTATGTCTGGCTATTTGGGGGCTAAGACAATACTTGACGACCCCGCCTGGATATGCAATTCGTACTGACTTATTTGGCTGACTCCCAGTTAGCCCAAGATATACTTCTCCCTGGATAACCAGGATTTTTAAACGGCCATTCTTTCGAAATCCATTCCCTGACAGCTGTAAATAAGATAGAATCGAGCCCTTCGTCATAGGCACTCTTTCGAACCCACATCGTAACCTCAGAATCGAATGTTAGCTTATTCGTCGGGAAAATATATAGACATCCTAATACAGTCCTTTCATCAAGTGATACAACTGTATATGCAAAAGAACTTCGTTTTTGAAATTCTTTCTGATGCCAACCCAGGTCAATCAAATCCTGTTCGAAGGATAAATCCTTTGATGGCCATTGAGAATCGGGTCCAAATACTCCATGAAGATGATCAATGCTGGTCATCACTGCATCATAATCTTTAACAACATCATTCACAGTCAGCATTCTTAATCTGAAATGCTGAGTTTCCAACATTTCAGGAACTTCAAAGTCTGAAGGGACAAAGGTTTTTGTCTGAGCCATGGATTGATCAATAGGTATTAAGAAGAAAAAAAAGACGATAAAAATCTTTTTCAGATCCTTCATGGTTAACGTAAACCAAAGATATGAAATATACTCCAGCGATCAATTTAATTTGCATCGCATAAATCATCAAATCAAATACAACCGGACTGGTTTTATAAAGTAAGCAGATAGTGAATTCTTAGTTACAAATCTTCATGGCTGTTTTTATGTGAATCATGCTTCTCAACATTAAAATGGCCGAGGGTAATCAATCTTTCTGGTTGGATCAGACCGACGACCCTTCAACAATTCTCACCAGATCTCGCCCAACCTGGAGATCGTGTCTCTGGGTCAGATTTGAGACCGCATCCAACATACTTTTTTCTCCCGGCCAGGATTCCCACAGGAGTCTTCATTAAAGGGTATGTGAGTCCTGTAATCTTAATGAAACCCATATCACAAATTTTGATTCTGGTTGATTCTGGTCGTTTCTGGGGTGCTTTTTCAGAATGGTAAAGGAAAAGATTAGTCAAAAATGATCAGTCATGAAAAGTCCCAAAAAAGGTTTCTAAAACAATCTTTGAATGCAATAACCTTGTCAGAAGGTAATAAAATTGACTTTGGTGTGAGGATAGCGTAACTTTGAGTTGATATTATGAACAATTTCGCAAAGCCATGTCAATTTGGTCGGCAGAAATAAAAGAACTTGAAAAACTTTATGATTCTCTTAAAAATCAGTTCCCTGACCTTGAAAAAGAGCTGGGACACCTGATACAAACTGAGGATGAAAATGTTATCCTACTCTATTCCAGGAGATGTCTCGAGATAATTGTTTCCTTTATATGCGAGTGTGAATTAAAAAGAGAAAGGGGAACAGAACCTCTCAAGGGTATTATTGATAAACTTAACAAGGAAAAGAAAATACCTGCTCACATAGTAACTTCAATGCATAGTCTGAACGACCTATCCACATACGGGACGCATCCTAAAGACTTTGATCCGGAACAGGTAAAACCAGTTCTGAATAATCTTAATATTATCATAAAGTGGTATCTGAAGTATAAGGAGGCCAAAGCAAAATTTAAAGAAAAACCAGTTGAAGAGATAAGAAAGGAAGAAAAAAACGCTGAAGATGTAAAGACAAGTACTCAGGTCCCTCATAAAAGATTGGGGGTATGGCTCTCGGCGGTCATAATGGCTATTGTAATTATAATTGGAGTCCTATACTTTACAGGTGTCATTAAAAAACAGGAACTTGAAAAATCAATAGCTGTATTGCCCTTTCGAATTGAGAGCAGAGATACTACATATTTATATTTCATTAATGGTCTTATGGAGAGGGTCACAACTAATCTTCAATTAATAAAGTCATTTCGTGTCCTTTCCCGTACTTCTATGGAACAATACAGGAATACCGACAAAACAATTCCTGAGATTGCAAGAGAGCAGAACGTCAATTACATCCTTGAGGGAAGCGGACAAAAGTATGGGAATTCTTTCAGTGTAACGGTACAGTTAATTAAGGCTAAGGGTAAAGAATCTCATCTCTGGGCTAAAGCTTATGATCAGGAAATTAGAGAGGTAAATGATTATATAAAGATAATAAGTGAGATTGCGGTATCTGTCGCGGCAGAACTTAAAACTGCTCTGACCCCTGAAGAAAAACAACTAATTGAAAAAATCCCTACCTCAAGCCTGACAGCTGATGATTTTTACCAAAGAGGAAACGAGGAACTTACAAAATATGAGCTTGATAATAGGAATAAAGAGGCCCTTCAAAATGCTGAAGATTCCTTTCTAAAAGCACTAAAATATGATGCCACATTTGCTAAGGCTTATACAGGTCTGGCAAGAGTCTATTTGAACAAACATTTCTGGAATGAATATTTTAGTGAGAACTTCATGGATTCCGCTCTGATATTTGCAGATAAAGCTTTATCAATCGATGATAAACTGTCTGATGCATATATCCTTAGGGGGAATTGTTATTACGCAAAAGGCTTAATAGAAAAGGCTTCTGAAGAATATGACAGAGCATTGAAATACAATCCTAATGATTATTTGGCATATGCCCAAAAAACGAAAATATCGCATTTATTAAAAGATTATGTTGAAACATTTAAGAATGCATATAAGGCAATAAACAGGTATCATGGCGTAATGTTACCAACATACTTAAGGCACATAGCACAGTATTATTTGGATGTAGGATTCATTGATAAAGCAAAATATTATTATAATGAGGCATATACGCTGGATGGAGATTCAGCTGCTTATTTCAGAAATTTGGAGAATATAGAATGGAGTAATGAAAATTTTGCTGCAGCTGGAAAATGGCGAGATAAAGCCTTTGCAACAGACTCCGTATATGATTATAATAATTTAGTCGAATTGAATATTGAGGGACGAAATCAGGAAGCATATTTATTGGCTGTCAAATATATAGAACAGATTAAAGAAACAGGAAAACTACCTCTGTATCATTCTCATCGAATCGGATATTCCTTTTGGAAGATGGGTAAACTTAAAGAAGCCGATTACTATTTCAATGAACAAATCAAGTATTGTACTGAGAGCATTGAAAAGGGAAGGTTCTATGCAAGTTCAAAGGAGGCTCAATATAATCTTGCAGCAGTCTATGCTTTTTTAGGTTATAAGGAAAAAGCATACATAAATTTAAATGACTTCATTAAACTGAATTTTTTTCCAAAATGGTGGATAACGCTGACAAAATATGATCCTCTATTTGATACAATTAAAAGCGAAGAACCATTTAAAAATATTCTTCAAACCATGGAAGCCAAATATCAGGCAGAGCATGAAAGGGTGAAGAAATGGCTTGAGCGGCAGGGAATGCTGTAAACCAACATTCTGATCAAAATTATCCATAATAATTCACAACTCAAATCCAGAACTAGATCTCCCTTTTTTAGCATTCTAGAGTTAAAAGCTTGCTGTTAATAAATGTTTAAGCTGTCAGACCTTTCCTTGAAGTGGTCAAAAAAGAACGGATTTCTGGAAAATCAGACACTTACAAGAACATTTGTGAGTGATATAAATGACCAGTCGTGAAAAGTCCTAAAAACTTTTTCTAGGACAATCTTCAAATGTAATAATCTTCTCAGAGGTTGAAAAAAATTGACTTTGGCATGAGGATAGCCTAACTTTACATTTCAGGCGTCAGGCGACAGGTGATACAGAGATTAGCAGATAACAAGTACCTGATGTCCTGGGAAGTACACCGAAGAACCAGGAACGAGTAACAAGGAACCAATAAACCAAAATTCTGAATTAATCAAAAAGTTGAGCCAATGCCAATCTGGTCAGCCGAAATAAAAGAACTTGAGAAGCTTTATGAATCCTTCAGAGGTCAGCTTCCCGAACTCGAAAAGGAACTGGAAAAGCTTATAAAAGCTGATGATGAGAATATGATCCTTCTATATTCAAGGAGATGCCTTGAGGTTATCATAACTGATCTATGTGAATGTGAACTGAAAAGGCCCAGAAAAACCGAACCTCTAAAAGGAATCATAGATAAGCTCCATAAAGAGGAAATAGTTCCTTCCCACATAATAACATCAATACACGGGCTGAATGAACTTTCAACTTATGGTGCACATCCAAAAGATTTTGATCCTGAGCAGGTTAAACCAGTTCTGAATAATCTTGATATTATCATCAAGTGGTATCTCAAGTTCCAGGAGGGTAGAACAGAAGCTAAAGCCAGGCCAGTTGAAGAGATCAGGTTGGAAAGCAAGGAATCCGGGGAACCCAAAAAAAGTGCTGCAGCTCAAAAGAAAAGGTTGACAGGTTTGATTTCATCCTTGATCCTACTCATAGCAATCGTTGTGGTAGTTTTGTCTATAACAGGAATCATAGGTGGGGGCAGGCAAAAACAGGAACGTGAAAAATCAATAGCTGTATTGCCATTTGTAAACGATAGTCCTGATCAGGAGCGTATGTATTTCATTAATGGACTTATGGAAGCTATCCTTGATAATCTTTGCAAAATAGAAGACCTTAGTGTGCGAAGTCGCACAACAGTTGAACAGTACCGTGATAATCCGGAATCTATCCCAACTATTGCAAAAAAACTGAATGTAAACTACATTCTTGAAGGCAGCGGTCATAGAGACGGAAATAAAGTCAAATTATTTGTTCAGCTACTTGATGGTAGGAAAGATAAGCATTTATGGTCATATAAGTATGATTCAAATATAGATGAGGTATTTTCTTTGGTAAGTGAAATAGCTCAGTTGGTAGCTACTAAAATTGAAGCAATCATAACCCCTGAAGAAAAACAACTCATTGATAAGAATCCTACATCAAGCATACCAGCATATAATTCATACATAAAAGCAAACGATTTTCTAAAGGAATATGGAAAAAATAAGGACATAAGCGATTATTATACAAGCGTAAACTTGTATAGGGACGCCCTTAAAGAAGATTCTACTTTCGCAAGAGCTTATAGTGGTTTGGCCAATGCCTTTATGATAAGGTACCAGTGGGAAGATTTTTTTAAAGAAGACTACCTGGATTCAATGCTGACTTTGATAGATAAGGCTTTATCCATTGATGACAAACTGGATGAGGCATATTATTTAAAAGGGAAATATTACATGGCAAAGGGAGAATTTGATATGGCTATAACTCATTTTGATAATGCTTTAAAATATAATCCGAATTACCTTGCTGTATATCTGGATAAAGGATATATTCTGACCTGGCTTTCGATTGATTTTATCAAATGTATAGATAACTATAATAATGCATTAAACCTTTGTGGGAATAATGATCGTCCGCTATTATTAAGAGCTCTGGGTCATATATATCAGGACATTGGCTTGCCAGACAAAGCAAAATATTATTATGATCAAGCATTTGTAATTGATAGTGGCATTAATCATAGACTTGGTGAGCTTGCAGAATTTGCATTTTACTCGGGAAATATTGAAGAAGGCCTCAGGATTGAGCGAGAAATAGCCAAAAAAAATTCGACTTACTTCCCATTTGAGCTAATGATGTTAGGTGATGTAGTAGAAGAAGCATATTTACTCGCAAAAAGATTAGAGGACCAATATAAGAAGTCAGGTGAGTTAAATTTGCAGGCCTCTCATCGGATAGGTTATGCATTCAACCGTGCTGGTAAAGAAAAAGAAGCAAAGTACTATTTTGACCAGCAGATTAAATTTAGTGAAGAGGCTCTAAGACTCAATAGACGGCAATCAAGATCAAATGCTGCAATATATGATTTAGCAGCAACGTATGCATTTTTAGGTGAAAAGGAAAAAGCCTACAAGTATCTCCATGAATTTGAAAGAAGAAGTAATTTTTCTTTATGGTGGATACTTTATTTAAAATATGATCCATTATTTTACAGGATCCGAAATGATCCTGAATTTCAGGATATCGTAAAAGACACGGAAGCCAAATACCAGGCAGAGCATGAAAGAGTAAGGAAATGGCTTGAGAAGCAGGGGATGTTGTAAACTGCAAAAGCCGAAAGCCTGGAATAGTGTGTAAGGTGATACCTGTCAAGGTCTGAAACAATTATATCTTAAAAGAAAATTGGAACAAACTACAGGGAAGCCGATATAGTGGAAAATCCTTAGCCTTTCAGCTCTTCCAGAAGTCGTAAAGCGGCATCACGTAACGGCTTCTGCTTCTTTCGCCATATCAGGTATCCTGTAAATGCCGATATCAGCATTATCGGGATATAAAAAGCCTGAACGTATAGTATCCTGTTTAACAGTTCAACTGTTGTCCATTCGCTTATTTCGGAAACTACCACGGCGGCATCTATAAGCAGGATTGATGGCAGCATAAATAAATACCGGCTGAAGGTCAGATCATAGCGTTTAGCCGCCTGGTTCAGCATTTCGAATGAAGATACAGAATAGTCGACCTTGCGGAATTCAGAATGATACTTTTTAAAAAATACAGCGAATAATGCAAATGCGCTGACAAAACAAAGCCCTGAAATCCTGTAGCGCATAGCAAGAGAAGGATCGGGATTGACAACAAAAAGTGCCGTATAGATGATTATCATAACAAGAAAAAGCCATTTGAAAAATTTCATTTTCCTGGTATTCCTGTTATCTTCTTCTTTAAACCTGGTCATTAAGGTATTCATATCATTGAAATTATTTGCATTGCTGCTGTTTTTCAGAATTTCTTTGCCTGTTGTTTTATTATCTGTATTCATACCGGCCTCCTTTCATTGTTTCACGTAATGTCTCCTTTATTCTGTGTATTTTTACCCTGACATTGGGCTCCGTAATGCCTATTATGTCTGCAATTTCCCTGGTTGAAAGCTCATCCAGGACAAGCCCCATGATCGCCTTGTCGATAATGCTTAACTGGTTCAGCTGCGTTTGCAGATTCTGCAGTTGTTCTTCCCTCACAAATGTATCATCTTCCTCTCCTGTAAGAGTGTTCCTGATTTCCGGTGAATCAATATCCACATTCATCTTCATCTGGTTGTAATTTTTACCTGCATACCTTAAAGCAATATTTATCGCTATCCTGTAAACCCAGGTGCTGATCTCAGACTTCCCCCGGAATGAATCAAGGCTTCTCCATATATTCATCAGGATCTCCTGATAGATATCCATCTGGTCATCTGGTGTCGGAGCATAATACCTGCATATGTGTACTATTTTTTTTTTGTTTCCGGAAATTATCTTCCGGAACTGTTCTTCTTTGTTCTCCATATGAATTGGTCCCTTTATTTATTTAGTACATCAGTGAACACTTTTGTTACAGAAATTTAGCTTTTTTTTAAGAAAAGCTTAAATTCTTTCTGTTCAGAATGGTAATAAATTTGTTCCTGCTCCCTTTCAGAAACTGAAGCTCCGGCTGGTGAAGATAAATATTGTGTTCATGTATTATTACATAAGCCGTTAACCTTGACCACTCTCAGCCGGAGTTGGTTGACCATCGCCAGCCGGCTGTAAATGGCTGTTTTTAAATACATTATATTTTTGAACTTCAGACCGGCCAGAAGTGATCAATGCTTCGGGCTTTCCCATCAGCGGAGAATTTAAAAATGCCACTTTTGGTCCGCTTAAAATCCGATACATACCAGACCAATTCCAGGTTTGTTTCCGGTTGGTGGCAGATTTTAAATGAAAACTGGATGAAAAATTATGTCTACTTTTAATAAACATAAAAAAACCGGTATTATCCGGCCAACTTATGTACAAATATCAAAGTGCCATGACTACAAACAAAACTCTTTATGTGACAACAAGAAATGAATGGCGGGATTGGCTTAGTGAAAACTTTGACAAATCAACAGAAATCTGGCTGGTTTATCCCAAAAAAAATAGCGGGAAAATCCGTATTCCGTACAACGACGCTGTCGAGGAAGCTCTTTGTTTTGGATGGATTGATAGTACAATAAAAGCACTTGACAACAACAATACTATTCAACGATTTACTCCAAGAAATCCTAAAAGTGATTATTCACAGGCTAATAAAGAAAGACTAAAATGGCTTTTTGATAAAAAAATGATCCATCCTTCACTTGAGCTTATTGTAAAACATACAATTAATGACAAATTCCTACCCCCTTCCGATATTATTGAGACGATAAAAAAAGATAGAACGGCATGGGAGAATTATCAAATGTTTTCGGATTCTTATAAAAGAATTCGCATCGCCTATATTGACAGTGCCCGTAACAGACCAGATGAGTTTAAAAAACGACTTTCCAGCTTTATCGATAAAACACGAAAAAATAAACTTATAAAAGGTTATGGAGGAATTGAAAAATATTATTAAAAAACAATCATTGCCGGAATGGGCTTTGGGGATCGACTGGTTGTGGACAATTTAAAATATGATTAACATAGTCATGGCAAAAGCGGTTCTTGAAACATGAGCCATTTGCCAGAATCCCTTTTCCGTCAATAATGGCTATTAAAAACAACATTATTACCACCAAAACCTGAACGAACCTTAAAGTTATTTTCTTTTTATGTACAGGCTTTTATCTGTTTAATTATTCTCCTGCCGTATCGGTTTAATGATAACAGGGCTGCTATCGAATTACGACTTTCAGGGTGGTGTATGACATTCCATCTGATAACTCTTTCTTTAAATACTAAAATAACCATGTCCAGATTTAATACACTACCTCTCTGTACTGCCTGCATAAACAGCTTATTATCATATTCGATTTCCCAATTATTCGTAATCAGGATTTCCCGAACCTCTTTCCTGAAACCTTCAGGATCTCTTTTTAATTCAAATGTCTTAAACCTCAGTTTTCTAAGTTGTACAGCATAAGTTATTACGCCAGAAACAGCTAAAATGAAGAAGGCTATCAAAAAATGAGTTGACTCAGCTGAATCCTTTGGCCCTAAAACAAAGACAAGCATCATTAATCCAAAAATTAATAAGCCAATTGGTAATCCGAAAAAATTACTCCATTCGGATGAACCAACTTTGAAACTCAATTTGTTTGCCTTAATCCATTCCCGCATGTGATCTCTTGTTTCTTTCAGGTCTGTGCCTTCCGCTGCAAGCTATATTGCTGAAGAGGTTCAAAGCACTGGTCCAGATTAATAAAATCCTTTATAATCTGCATTTATTTTTCACTTAATTAACATCCTTTCCCTCAGATTGTATCTATCGCCTTCCCGGAGGAAATAGAAGATCTGTTCTTTCTCAGGTAATTGCTTTAACTCCGAGCCCTCCCTCGACCAGAATTTCCCATCATAAACAACAACATAACTTTTCCCCGCTACTTCAAAAATATCTCCTCTCACTATTATTGCTGTTGACTCATCAATGCCAATTCCAAGTAATTCAGGACGATTCTTCAGTATTTCAAACATATCAAAATGCCGGTTTCTGGCAAGTACATGCTGATCAATGGCGACATTCTTCAGAAAGCCAAATCCATCCTGATGATCCCCCATCATGATCTGATTATTCTTAGTATCTCCACGTACAAGAAAACTGCCCTGAATTGTAGCGCCAGCCGAAGATCCTCCTATCGTACCTCCGTTTTCAAGAACTTTCCATAGCATCTTTTCGGTCAGGGTATTCTTATACGCATCAACAAGTCTCCATTGACGCCCCCCGCTAAACCAGACCAGCCTGGCATTCAAAAGTGGCTTTACAAATTCTTCGGTATTCGCAACATTCCTGTCATTCGTATGCAGAACTGTGACATTGGTTGCACCCATTTTCCTGAGCAATCCTGCTTCACCAAAATTTTCATCATAGTTTTCTTTCCCGTCAGCTGTGGGAATAATCACGATAGGAATTTCAAGACCTCCGCTTATTTCAATTATCTTTTTATTCAGTGATTCACTTATATCACCTCCACCAATGATAATGAGTGTTCCCTTTTCCGGGCCTGATGAAAATTCCTTGTCCCCGGCATCCTGGCAGCTGAGGGAATGCAAATTCATAATTAGAATCAAAAAAATGTAGTAAGTTCTCATACTGAATAAATAAGCATTTATCAATTCAAATCTAACAAATTAATATTTCCCGGAATACCATAAGATCGTAAATTTGAGAGATTAATTCTTTAATAAAGATTTTCATTAAAATATTGAAGCATCAAATATGATTTTAAACTATATCCGCTGGAATCCTGACCCTGAGATAATAAATATCTTCGGGATTTCGATCAGATACTATGGATTGCTCTTTGTAGTTGGATTGATCCTTTGCATCTATATTTTAGGCTGGATTTATAAAAGAGAAAACCTTCCATCTGAGCACCTGGAGAAATTAGCAATTTTTGGCATGATTGGGATTATTGCAGGGGCACGATTAGGACACTGTTTATTTTACGAGCCATCTTACTATTTATCACATCCCCTTGAAATGATTCTGCCGCTTACTTTCCTTCCTGATGGTGGGATAAAGTTCACCGGATATCAGGGATTGGCAAGCCATGGTGGTGTATCAGGTTTACTCATTGCGTTATATTTCTATTCGCGAAAAACTAAACATTCAATGCTTGACGCCATTGATCTGATTGCGGTTGTTGCAGGATTGAGCTTTGGATTTATCAGACTGGGTAACTTTATGAATTCTGAAATTATCGGCATTCCGACTACCTTGCCCTGGGGTGTGATCTTTGAGCGGGTAGATAATGTACCCAGACACCCGTCTCAATTGTATGAGGCGATCTCTTATCTGTTCATCTTTGCAATTATGATGACCCTTTATAAGAAATTCAGAGACAGACTTAAAAACGGATTCTTCTTTGGGCTAGGATCTGTTTTATTTTTTCCAGCCAGAATTCTGATTGAATTTGTAAAGGAAAATCAGGTTGGCTTTGAGGATGAGATGGCATTAAATATGGGACAGGTTTTAAGCCTTCCTTTTATTTTAGTGGGAATTGGATTTATAATATATGGTCTCAGGAAGTCAAAAAAAGCAAGCATCTGAAATCTTATTGTCTTTCCGGAACAAATGGAGTAATTTTGATTAATAATCAAATTATTATGAATAACCATAGAAATACTTTCAATACTTTTTCTGTTTCAGATAAAGTTGTTGTTATTTGCGGACTGATTATTCTTTTTGTGATGGCTTTTTCCTGTAAAAATTCTCCCGGCAAGGATCCTGACATAAAGCTGAGACAGGAGGCAGAGAGGATCTGCCGGACAAATCTGATACTTGATTCCCACATCGACTGGCCGGATTTTATTCTGGGAAATCCCGGAGACATATCAATGCAGACTTCAAAAGGGGATTTTGATCTGATAAGAGCAAGGAAGGGAGGACTTGATGCCGTATTGTCAGTTGCTTATATCAGTTCCGACTTTGATATAGGCAAAGGACGTCAGATGGTTGATACTATGCTGAAGATCATCAGGCATTATCCTGAAGCATATCCTGATAAATTCGCTGTTTCAACCACCCCCGGTGAGGTCAGAAGCAACTTCGGCAAAGAGTTGTTCTCTTTGATCCCCTGTCTTGAAAACGGATCACCGGCCGGAGAAGATCTGCAATACCTTAAATACCTTAAAGATCAGGGAATCGCCTATATAACTCTTTGCCACAATAAGGCAAACCTGATATGTGATTCTAATTTTGATCCCGAACGGAAGTGGAATGGATTAAGTCCCCTGGGATCGGAAGTGATCAGGGAAATGAACCGGCTTGGAATAATGGTCGATATTTCACATTCATCCGACAGTACGGTACTGCAGGCATTGAGATTATCAAAAGCTCCCGTGATAGCATCTCATTCATCTTGCAGACATTTCGTACCCGGTTTCGAGAGGAACCTGCCCGATGATCTTATCAGGGCCATAGCTGAAAAGCAGGGCGTGATCATGGTGAACTTCTGTACCCAGTTTCTTGATTCAGTATGTATGAAGAATACAGAAGAAATCCAGCAAATACTTGAATCCAAAAACCTGAAATATGATACAAAGGAAGGCAACGATCTGATAATGGAGTTTGCCAAAACCCACAGGCTGGTCTGCGACTCCAGACAGCTTGTTGACCACATTGAGCATGTAATAAAGGTGGCAGGAATTGATTATGTAGGTCTGGGTTCTGATTTTGACGGTGTCGGACCATTAAAACCTGCTGATGTACCAGATGTTTCAGGTTATCCTGTAATCGTTTTTGAATTGCTGAAGCGAGGTTATTCTGAAGAAGATATAGTAAAGATATTATCTGAAAATTTCCTGCGGGTTTGGGAGGAGGTTCAGAAGGCTGCAGGCAGCTGATATACAGCGGAAATATTTATTCAACCCATCCGATAGCAGCTAATTCGTAGAAATCTTCGATAGAGGTCCCTCATTTAAACATAGCTTCACATGCTCAGGCCTGGCTCCATCCGGGCTGAAAGGAGTATACTTTATTAAAGGAATAATGGGCATAGCCGTCAATCTGAGCATACCATTTTACAAGATCAAGTGTTTCTGAAGTTGCTGTATTGAATCGTGAACTATCAACCGGCAGAAAAAATGCAAAAGCAAACACTGCCGTTATCCAGCCCAGGATTTTAAGTTCTTTTTTAATTTCCATATCATTTTGCAGATCCCAGGCCCGGTCAGCTATAATTTCCTTTAACTCCTTTGCTGAGGGAACACGGCCTTTTAAAACAACCTTTCCGTTTATAACAAGACCAGGCTTATTTCTACAAAGCATCAGAACTTTCACACATAATATTTGCAGGGGCGTTTTCATTCAGAAAATTTTCAAATAATCTTTTGGCTGTATCCCAGTTTTGCCTGTTAATACAATATCTTATATATGGGGAATTGATCTCTCCCTGGATCAGTCCTGCATATTTCAACTCCTTCAGATGTTGTGACAGGGTAGACCTTCCGACAGGAAGTTCATCGACCAGGTCCCCGCTGTAACAGCAGGAATCCATTTTAGCCAGTTTCTTTATGATATAAACCCTGACCGGGTGACTGAGTGCTTTTGAAATCCTTGCAATCTCAACTGCATTTTCAGGAAGCTTTACTTTCGTTGTCACTTTGGGAAAATTTATTTTTATATTTCGCAAATATACGAAATGATTTATTAGTTTTGCAGTGACAGAAGAAAATTATTAACCATGAAAGGTAAACAGATCAGGGTATTGATACTTTGTACCGGGAACAGCTGCCGTAGTCAGATGGCACACGGATTCCTTCAATCATTCGATAAAGAGATCAGAGTTTTTTCTGCAGGAACTGTTCCTGCTGCACGGATCAATTCAAAAGCAGTAAAAGTAATGGCTGAAGCAGGAATTGATATAAGCGATAATTATCCCAAAAATGTTGATATTTTTATTAATGAAAACTGGGATTATGTGATTACGGTCTGTGATGATGCAAACGAATCATGCCCGGTTTTCGCCGGGAATGTGAAACATCGCTTACATATGGGGTATGAAGATCCTTCGCATAAGACTGGGGCTGAGGAGTATATATTCAGTGAATTCAGAAGGATCAGGGATATG
Source organism: uncultured Rikenellaceae bacterium (assembly GCA_964421975.1). Taxonomy (GTDB): domain Bacteria; phylum Bacteroidota; class Bacteroidia; order Bacteroidales; family VadinHA17; genus LD21. Next base: position 48,359 of record CAYQZL010000003.1, on the reverse strand, counting down.
ATAAAAGATGACTTTTTCAAACTATATAAAGAAAAAATCAAACCGGAAATTCATGGATAAAACAGATAAAGCTTTGGCTTATTTCAGAAACAGTTATAACTGTTCTCAATCGGTATTGGTAACCTTCGGACAGGAACTTGAATTATCTGAGGATGACTGTTTAAAGATCGCGACTGCTTTCGGAGGAGGAATGGGCCGTCAGCAATATATCTGCGGTGCCGTCACAGGTGCCCTGATGGTACTGGGTTTGAAATATGGCAAAGGATTGAATGATCCTGAGGAGAAAAAGAAAAATACCTACCGGATAACAAAAGAGTTCTTCGATGAATTTAAGAGACTCAACGGATCGGAGAATTGTCTTGCTTTACTTGACGGGCTTGATATGAACAATCCCGTTGACAATAAGAAAATCGTTGAACAGAATTATTTTAAAATCAGGTGTGAAAAATACGTGGCAGATGCAGTAAATATCCTGTCAGAAATCATGGATAAACACGAATAATAAAATAAATTTGCTGAAACTTTTATCATTCTGAACAGCTATGGTTCACAGGGACAGGTGGTTCTATCCGGGATTCTTAGCTTCTTTGCTTATCCTTTATTCATGTTCAAAACCTTTGGACTGGCCGGAATCGCCTTTATACGTTTTCGAACAGGATGTATCGGACTCACACCAGCTGACAGACAGAGAAAGTGCATTAAAAGAGATAGCGGGTCATTATGCACACTATGATGTGGTGGCATACGAAGACACCACTACCAGAACTACAATGCGGACCTTTATCATTTCATATGGATTTACTGATTTCTACCTGGATGAAGGCAGGCTTATGCAGTCAGACCGTTTTGTGCATGCAGAACAAAAACTTAGCAGGAAAAATGCTAAATCAGTATTCAGTGACGAAGCAGTCCAGGCGATCAAACCCAGGGTACGGGAAGTTGAATTATTCCGGAAAGACGGAAACTGGCATATTTACAGTCCCGAGAGCCCAAGCCTCCTTGGAATTGAAGGTGATCCGATGAAATCCCTTTCAACCGATCCCAATGACCCGAACTTAACAGATCCGGATAAGGATGGAAATCCCGGAGTTACTGTCCAAATCAGCGTGGGGAAGTTTTTCAAGGGGGAGATTTATATAACACGAAGGGAGATTTTCAGCAATTATCTTACCCTTAACAATAACGGTACACTGAGCGGATTTGTTACCGACCGATCGGAGCAATTTGTTGTCGGAGCTTCAAGAAAAATCCTGAGGCAGAAATCCAATTCTATTCAGCATCCCGACAAAGGACTGAGTCCGGTATTATTGGTTAAGGTCAGTCCCGATATTGATACATCCGAAGAATTAATGCGAATAAGAAATGATATATTCCCTGAAGAACCGGAATTCTTACCAGGTAAAAAGAAGAAGTAGAAGGGAGATGCCGGGAAACATCGAAATATAAATCCCGTCTGGTTATTTCCGATAAAAGGTATTAGAATCAAATCCAAAAACCAGTAAAAAATGAATGAGAATCCAACAGATCAGGAAGAGAAATCAGCCGTGACTGGTTTAAATGCTGAAATCCTGAAAGAATTATGGTCTAAAACTTACAATACCCTGGGAAAGCCCGACTGGTCACACATCCTTCCCTATTACGATGATAATATATACTTCAGGGATTCCATTCAGGCAATACACGGGATAGAAGAATTCAGGGCAATGACCGAACGTTTGACTAATCGTTCAAAGGACCTTAAAATGAATATTGTAAATGCAGTTATTCATAACAGCATTGCTTTTATCGAATGGGAGATGACCATTAAATTTAAGAAGAACCCAAGCTCAGTATTATATGGATCAAGCCGGCTGACATTAAATGAGGAGGGGAAAATAATTGAGCAAAGGGATTACTACGATTTATGGGGCGACATATTTGACAATATTCCCCGGTTTGGAAAGGCTTACAGGAGGTTTATGATAAAGAAATTTGGTTGATCAACTTATTCAAATATGTCTCTACCTGAATATTTTAATGAATACAAATGGTCGAACATTGCGGCCATGATAAGAAACAACAGGCGGGATCCCAAAATATGTACCACTGATCTTGAGGACCATCTTGTAGTTATCAGCGGCGCTACATCAGGCATAGGTTACTTTACGGCCCGTAAATTTGCTTCCCATGGGGCAAGGCTTCTTTGCATTAACCGCAACGGGAGTAAAAGCGATGCCTTAAAAGCTGAAATAGAAAAGGAATATGGCGTACGCTGTGATTATATAATCGCTGATCTGAGTAATCTGCAGGATATTTACCGGGTTGCAGGAGAACTTTTAAGGCTTGAAAGAGAGATTGATGTGCTGATTCACAATGCCGGTACCTATCTTACCAGGAGAGAGCTTACCGCAGAAGGATTTGACAAGGTTTTTGTGGTAAATCATCTTTCTTCATTTATGATAAATATTCTCCTTTGTGAAAAGTTAAAATCCCGGAAAAAAGGCAGGATCATTCTGGTCAATTCGGAAGGTCACCGTTTTGCTGCCTGGGGCTTGCGGCTTGATGACCTGAACTGGGAAAAACGTCGCTATTCCGGACTGAAAAGTTATGGTTCGGCCAAGCTTGCACAGCTACTGTCAATGCTCATCTTTGCTGAATACTTCCGACCCACGGGAGTAACCATAAATGCAATGCATCCGGGTGCAGTCAGATCAGAAACAGGAAAGGATAATGGTCCGGTGTACCGCTGGATAAAGAAACATCTTTTTGATAAGACCCTGAGACCAACTGAAATTGCAGCTGAGTCAATCTATTACCTTGGAGCTTCATCTGAGATGGAAGGAGTAAACGGAAAATTCTTTAACCTGACTACCGGGGAAGAACCCGCACCACCCGCCCTTGACAGGGAAGCTGCACATGAACTTTGGACAAAAAGTCTGGAAATGACCGGAATTAAGGATATATTATGCAACCCTTGAAATCGTATGGAGGAAGTGAAATATCAGTCAATAGTCGTTGGTGGAGGAATAGCAGGATTAACCTGCGCTGCCTTCCTTGCTAAAAAGGGACATCGCGTTCTGCTTATCGAAAAGAATAAGGAATGTGGCGGATTGGTGAATTCTTTTTCACACAACGGATTCCGGTTTGACACGGGGATCAGGGCTCTTGAAAATGCAGGCATTATTTTTCCGATGTTAAATGAACTGGGTATTAAACTCGAAATCGTTAAAAGTCCTGTTTCAGTTGGCGTGGAGAATGAAATACTGAATATCGAAAGTATAAAAAACTTAACTGATTACGGGAATCTGCTGAAGAAACTATACCCGGAAAGTGAAGCCGAAACAGATCAAATAATAAAAATAATCAGAAAGGTAATGAAGCACATGGATGTGCTTTACGGTATAGAAAATCCCTTTTTCAAGGATCTGAGGTATGACAGAGCTTATCTTTTTAAAGAACTTCTGCCCTGGTTGCCGAAATTCCTGTTTACAACAGGTAAAGTAAACCGGATGAATGTGCCGGTTGAACCATATCTGGAAAAGATCATTAAAAATCCTTCTCTCAGAGATATTATCTCACAGCATTTTTTCAGGAATACTCCGGCATTTTTTGCGCTGAGCTATTTTTCTCTTTACCTGGATTATTTCTATCCCAGGGGAGGTGTCGGCAAACTGGCCGGGGCAGTTGAAAAAAGGTTCCTTGAATGGGGCGGTAAGATACTGCGTGAAACGACCATTACAAAGGTACTGGCCCCTGAAAAGAGGGTTATCGATCATAATAATACCGGCTATTTCTATCAAAATCTTGTCTGGGCTGCTGACCTTAAGACCTTATACAGGATTACCTCTACAGAAGGATTGTCCCGAAAGATCATGACAAACTTTGAAAAAGTAAAAAGCCGCTTACTTGGAAAAAGAGGAGGTGATTCTGTATTTACGCTATTTGTTGAGGTTGATGAACCAGTTGAAAATTTTAAAAGAATTTCTCACGGACACTTCTTTTATTCTCCGTCAAAAGAGGGACTGGGAGAAACACATCGTGGTGATCTTGACAGGATTTTAAGCGCCCCCGGCAGGCCGGACAAAACAACGATATTGAACTGGCTCGATAAATTTCTGGCTTTGAATACATACGAAATCTCAATCCCAGCCCTTAAAGATCCTGATATGGCTCCTGAAGGCAAAACGGGACTTATTATCAGTACTCTTACCGATTATGATTTGTTTAAACTGGTCAATGAGGCAGGCTGGTATAGTGAATTTATTACGGAACTGGAAGAACGGATCATTAAAGTACTTGCCGCATCAGTTTATCCCATGTTAAAGGAAAAGGCAATGGAAAGTTTTTCTTTTTCCCCTCTCAGCTATGAAAAGAGAGTTGGTTCTTCTGAGGGAGCTATTACCGGCTGGTCTTTCCGCGAACCGGTTCCGGTCATAAATAAGATAATGGCTGCAAACCGGGCTGTTATAACCCCAATACCTTCAATATACCAGGCAGGACAATGGACCTATAGTCCTGCCGGAGTTCCTATGTCAATTCTCACCGGGAAACTGGCCGCAAACCGTATCATGGGCTCCTGATATACTATATTAAAAGCAGGAGTAAAACTGTAATAAGAATAATAATAACAGTAACTACAGAGATCTGTTTTACTATTGTACTTGCAGAAAATGTTTTGAAGTTTTCAGATTCAGCAAGTTTGTTATATTTATTAATTAAATCATCCCGGTCCTTTACTGTGGTATAACAACCGGGGCTGTCAGCAATATAGTGCTGTGCGAAAGGGAAACAGATTGCCTTACTGATTTCCTTATGTGCCAGGCCCGGAAAAAGTGTGTTCATTGTTATATGAATATCTTCCCGAGGAACATCCAGCGCTTCATACACTTCTGCCGGATCAAATATCACGGCAAAAGGATTGTCTTCCCCTTTAATAAATCTATTACAGTGGCCTATTGAGGTATTCCCCATCAGCCAGAGACTTTGATCCAGTCTTCGTATCTTCCCGTTCTTTATGCTTCCTGTTAATGAAAGCATTCTGCCTGTCCTTTTTTCCTGTATATCAAGAAATACCTGCCCCTTTGCATTCGTCGTGAAAATAGCTTTTTTACAGTTCGGATCAGAAATTCCTTTGTCCGGCAGAGCTATTATTGTATTGCTCAATATATCAATGAAAATGAAAGACAATAGTCCGGTATTCTTATCTGTTGCAATGAGGTAAGCCTCCAGTCTTGTGCCCCAGAAAGTACTTGCACGGGTATTAAGATTGCCAATCCCCATGTAATAATCCGCTTCATCATCGGTAAATAATCTTGTCTTTGCCAGCTCATACCTACCGGGCAGAAGTGATTTTGCATTTTCAATATCAGTGAGCCTGAAGAACAGAAAAAGACTATACGGATCAATCACAAAACCTATATAAGGAGTATTCTTTGAAGCCCTGTACAGCAATCGCTTCATGACTGGGGAAGGTAATAATCTCTTAAGTTTCTGGAAGAAAAGCAGATCACTGACTGCCATAGGATTGATTAAGCTTTCAACTTCTTTGATGAATTTTTCCTCGTTCTGTATTTCCATATGTTTAGCTGCAAATATAAATGAAGAGCTTTTTAAATAAATCTAAGTGATAAATTTCATTTTAAAAAGTCATTTCAACAAACTTCTTAAAAAAATCGCGTGCCTGCCTGTTCCCGGAATTTGTTCTATACCGGTATAAATCATAAATTCTTTTACTATTTTCTGTTACAAAATAAACTGGTACAAACTGATACAACCCTTTATAAATCTATGCTATTTCTTATTACATCCGGTATGTTTTTAATTCCCTGCATTAATTATTATGAAAGTAACTCTTTACCTCATATACACTAATCTCCTTCTTATCATTGCAAGCCCGGTTTTTATAGGTCTAGAGGATCAACTATTCAAATCTGACTTACAATAATATAACTGACATAGTGGTATAATGGCCTTATTTATCCAAACATAATTTATTTTTACTTTTTTAAATCATTCTTCTTATGAAAAAACCATCGATCGTAATCCTGAGCTTATTAATATGTCTGATTACAGCATCTGACGATCTCAGAGGACAGCTTGTAAGCTTTAAAAACATTAAGTGGACACGGGAAAAAGTGCATAAAGGCTTGATCTGGAAATCATCACATACTAATCTTCCCGGACAGGAGGCCCAGAATGTGAATATTCTTCTTGTTAATACACGTAAAAGGGAAATTTCGCTTCTTTATAATCCCGGGAAAAACCTTCCGGTAAACGAACAGGTTGAATCTACAAATGCCCTGGCTGCAATAAACGGAGGATTCTTTAATATAAAAGAGGGAGGGTCTGTAACTTACATCCGAACGGAAGGAAAAATACAGGAATCAGATACTGCTTTGAAATGGAGCAGAAATATTAATTTGAATGGATCCCTGCTTATTGATCTTAATAACAGTGTATTCATAGAAGAGAGTCATTCAAACGAATGGTATGATAACCATACTGATTTTCAGGATGTTTTGGTGACAGGACCTCTATTGCTGCAAGATAAACAAAAAGCCGTTCTTCCCGGGACATCTCTTGTAACTCTAAAACATCCACGTACGGCAATAGGAATGAGAGGCAAATCCCGGATCCTGCTGGTTACAGTTGACGGCAGGACTGAATTTGCAGCAGGTATGACCCTGGAAGAGTTGACCAATTTAATGTTATCGCTTAGATGCAAAGATGCAGTAAACCTGGATGGCGGAGGATCTACAACAATGTGGATCAGAAAGAATCCTTTCAACGGAATCGTCAATATGCCGTGTGATAATCGGAAATTCGACCATGAGGGAGCCAGAGCAGTATCCAACATTATCATTGTACAATAGATTTCATTCTCCCTCTATAGTGCATCCTGCCGGCAGAAATGAGCTTAAACCACGATCATAAATCAGAATTGTCAATAATATAATTCAAATTACATCAACTGAATAGAACAAAGATCGAGTTTATTCCAGCGCCATATTAAGTTTGTCTATGTCCTCATTTTTGGGGATAAAACCGGTACTCGTAAAATCAATCAGCCAGGTATCATTATCTTTAACGAGATGATAAACAGTCCGGACGGGGATTCTCTGACTAAAAGGCTTCATAAACATCTGCTCAAGGGCAATTGCTGAATTACCATCCCGGGCAATTCGAATTTCACGTTTATCAATAGTGATATCTATCTTTAATTCTTTATTGGTAAACATCTGTTTAACAGTATTATACATTTCAGTTTTATTCCAGAATTCTTCCGGATCGGATCCGCAAGAGAGAAAATCATCTGTCACTAAAGCAATTACAGCATCAGCATCTTTTGCTTTTACAGCAGTCCAATGTGCATCTAATACACTGGTCACAGCTTTTTTATATTCATCCATATCAACAGGAATTACTTTGGTTGAGGTGTGGCAGGAATTAATTATAAAGGCAATTAAAACTATAATATACGATGTTGTTTTCATTTCTGATGAATCTGTTAGTTTATAAATTTAACAATCATACTCCCGGAGGAAGCTTTGAAAGCATTAATTTCCTATAACTTACTTTCTGGCCATCAGCAACAAAAGTTCCGTCTCCGGTAGCATGTATTGTACGGCGTTCCTTACGATCAGTATCTATCCATGCATGATCCGCATCAAGAATGAAAATATTATGTTTCTCAATATAATCAGTAACATGGCATTCGATATTTGCCAGACATTCTTTGATCAATGGAGCTTTAACTGACGTTGCTTTAAGAGGTGTTAGCTCAAACTTCCGGAATTTATCAGTATCTGACCCTGAGCATGTTCCGATTTCAACAACCGTCCTGGAAATATCGACTGTTGGTACAGCTATTACACACTCCCTGTTTTTCATGAGGGCGTTAAAAGAATAATTCCATGCTCCTGTCATCAATGCAAACCGGGGAGTGAAATCCATAACCATATGCCAGGAAATCGTCATTATATTGCTTTTCCCTTTGAAGTTTGTTGTTACCAGGATAACCGGGCCGGGTTCCAGCAGCATAAATGCTTTATTTAAATGTAATTCCTGCATTTTCTGAGCTGATGAATATTTAATAATCAAAAAAATCTGAATTGTTATTAATATAATTGCAAATTACACCAATAAAAAGCCGAAGTCAAATAAAACGTCAGTAACCCTGGGAACTGAGAATTGAAGAAGAATCAGCCAGTCATCATATTATTTCTATTTTTGTATTTCATTCAATGGAATGGTTCCGATTTCATCAGATCAATCCGGTCCGGTATAATGTGATCTCAGTAAACGGATTCTGAATAACCACTTAAAAATGGTTACAAAAAAGGCTTGAAACTGAAGAAATTAATACAGGAAAAACAATAATAAAATTACTAAACATATGATAATCAGAACAATATTATTCCCGGTCATGTTGATTTTTCTTACAGGCGGGAAAAATCTGGCCCAGGAAGGAATCAGGTTAGTTACAGTAACAGATCCTGAAATTCTGTCAGCCAGTACACCAGCACCTTTGTACCGGGACCCGGTGTATGATGGTGTTGCAGATCCGGTTCTTGTATGGAATCCTTCCTTAAAGGTCTGGTGGATGTTCTACACCCAGAGGAGAGCCAAGCTTGATCTTCCGGGTGTTGAATGGTGCCATGGCAGTGAAATCGGAGTAGCTGAATCTCCGGATAACGGATTTACCTGGATTTATAAAGGGACCTTACCTCTTTTTCATCCCGACAGTGCTTATTCATTCTGGGCGCCTGATATAATTCTTGATGAAAAAGGTGTTTTTCATCTTTTTCCGAGTTATGTTCCCGGTGCAGCTGAAACCCATCGAAAATGGGGTGGCGAAAGATATATCTTCCACTATACTTCAGATGACCTGTGGAATTGGAAATTCGCACAGAGGATCCCTTTAAGCTCAGACTATTGCATTGATGCGACACTTATTTGTATGCCTGATAAAAAGTGGCGGATGTGGTATAAAGATGAGGGAAATGGCTCAAAAACTCTTGCCGTTGAGAGTACAGATCTGAAAATCTGGAAACCGGTCGAAGACCCTGGTGTTTCAAAATTGTATGGGGAAGGTCCCAAAGCATTCCGTTTTAAAGGATCATACTGGCTGATAAAAGACCCAAACAGCGGTCTTGATGTCTACAGGTCGGATAATCTTGACAGCTGGATATATCAGGGAAAAATACTTGACAGGCCCGGGACCAGGAACAGTGACGGCACTATCGGCAAGCATGCAGATGTAGTTGTTTCCGGTGAAAAGGCATACATAATTTATTTTACCCATCCTTTTACCGAAAGAGTTCCCCCCGTGAATGGTATTTCTCCATTTTCAAACAGGCATACTGCACTGCAGGCAGCTGAACTTGAAGTGGCAGACGGAAAACTCATCTGTAACAGGGACAAAGCATTCAGGATAAACCTGTTGCCCCCTGATTAACGGACTTCCGGGTAGTATTGAATTCTATTCTATCCTCCAGTAAAACTCATAATCACCCTCCTGTAACAGACTCCTTTATCAGTATTATACAGATTCAAATGGTCAGGAGAACCAGACCTTCCAGCCCTCAGCCAGACCTGCTCCCTTTGATATTTCCGGGCATCATGTTCTATTTAGAAAAAATATAAATAATCCATATTTCAAAATATTCTTAATAGAAATCATTGCCAGTTAAAATATAATTCTTAATTTTACCCTATATATTATGTAGGATTTATAGGATACGCGACAAAAACAGATCAGAAATAATTTAAAGATTCATTTAAATATTTGTGAATTAAACGATTAATGCTTCAAATTATAAAAGGCCTGCGTGAAATTCAATACAAGAATAAGATACGGAATAAGGGCAATGCTCGAAATTGCTCTTGCGGAAACTGAAACCGGTGTTTTTCAGAAAGACATTTCGGAACGCCAGAAGATTTCAAATAAATACCTTGACAGTATTATCACCAACCTGAAAACAGCAGGGCTTATAACAAACCTGAAAGGGAAAAAAAGCGGCTACAGGATCACCCGTAAACCATCGGAAATCAAAATCCTGGATATTTATAAAGCTTTTGAACCAGGGATAAATATTGTCGATTGTACCTCCGCCAGTTATTCCTGTGATCTCGAAAACACATGCGGGGTTTTATATTTCTGGAAAGGTTTGAATACCCTTATTACTGAATATTTCGAATCTTTTACTCTCGAAAATCTGATCAAAGAACATAAAGAAAGAAAATTATATTATTCACATCATTAATAATCATAATGAGCACTCGTATTTTACCAATATTAACTTTAACTAATGGAGGGATAATAAGATGTTTTCTTTATGGACAATCATTTTGCTGGTCCATCTGGCAGGGCTGGCACTAGGTGTAGGTTGTGCGACCGCAAAGGTCGTTTTGTTGCTTAAATGTAACAAAGACAATGCTTTTCTCCCCGTCTACCTTAAGGTTGTGAAACCTTTAACCAAAATTCTTGTTTTGGGATTGATTATGATGACTTTATCAGGCATTACCTGGCTTTTTATGGGATATGGTCTTTCAAATCTGATGATTGTAAAGCTTATTTTTGTTGCAATAGTATGGATACTTGGTCTGATTATAGACAAACTTACTGAACCTGAGTTTCTCAGACTTGCTCCTGCTGCATCAGAAGAACCATCACCTGCATTTGTAAGTATCAGGAGAAAGCACCTTGCCCTGGAAATAATTGCTGCAATTGTATTTTATATCATTATAGTGTTGGGGGTGCTTCTCTGAAACCGGATAAAATACTTCCGGGATTAATATTCAAAGTAACTGATAGCAGGGGAAGGTTTCGTTATTAGTCTCAGGAACGCAGAATAATTTCTTTTGTAATGATTATCTGGTCATCTGAAATAAAGGAATTAAGAAAACTCCATGAATCCTTCCGGGAACAATTACCCGTTCTGGAGAAGGAACTGTATCAGTTATTCAGGAGTGAGGATCCTAATGTTCTTATGCTCTATTCAAGGAGATGCCTGGAGGTTATCATTACTGACCTTTGTGAGAATGAACTTAGAAGATCCCGGAAAACGGAACCACTACAGGGGATTATTGATAAGCTGAATAAGGAAGAAATGGTCCCGTCAAATATAATAGCCTCAATGCATGGTCTGAATAATTTATCGACTTTTGGAACCCATCCTAAGGATTTTGATCCTGCACAGGTGAAGCCGGTCCTTATCAATCTTGGTATTATTATCAGGTGGTATCTGGGATATATAGACGACCGACCATATAGATTGAAGGAAGGAAATGTTAACATGGAAATCCGGGAGAGAACCATCAAAGAGCTAAGAAAATATTCACCGGGAAAACCTTCACAATATAAAAATTACAGATTACTGACGATCTCAGGGATAGTAGCATCAGTAATAACACTGATCCTATATATTTTACTAAAGGATCTCCCTGCAGATAAAGCAAATATTGCCAAAGATATAAGTACAAAAATGTCAATAGCTGTATTACCTTTTGAAAACCTTACTGGTGATTCCTCACTTAACTGGTTTCAAAGAGGCATCTCTTCTCTGATAATAAATGGTCTTGGCAATTCACCGGAACTGGCTGTAAGTGATGACCAGACGATGTATGATGTTATGGAAAGCATGGATCAGGTTTTCACAGCCTCCCTTTTACCAGCCATGGCGAAAGAAGTGGCAAAAAAAGCCGGAGCCGAAATTTATTTATCAGGCAGCATTCACGGAATGGATGGAATATTCCGGATCCTGGCAAATCTATATCATACATTAAACGGTGAAATAATATGGACTCAGCGAGTGGAAGGTGATCTGAGATCTTCAGAATATCTCTATCTGGTGGATTCTTTATGTGATGAAGTAAAAAATTTCCTGGAAACCAGGGCAATAAGCCAGAAGACAGATAATGATTTTCAGGAAGTATACCCGAATAAAGTAGAGGCCTACAGACATTTCATTGAAGGAATGAATATGATACTGGCTTCTGATTATGAGTCTGCCATTAATTCTCTGACAAAATCAGTGGAAATTGATTCAACATTTACTTTTGCTTCGTTTTATCTGGCATTTGCATATAATTTCAGCAATCTGGATCCTGGATATACAAAATCAATGATCTGGACTGAAAAAGCTTTTAAAAATAAGGACAGGCTCCCTTTGAAATATCAAAACTGGGTTGCTCTGTGGTATGCCTGTCTGATAAGTGAAAATCAGGAGGATATAATCCGGAATTGCAGACTGCTTGAAGAGTCTGAAATAGAATCCCGGTTATTATGGCTTGATCTGGGAGTTACTTATAATGAAGCTTTACATCAGTATGACAAGGCTGTTGCGGCATTCCGGAAAGTTGAAGAAATCAGCAATAAAAGGGGCAGCGAATGGAAATATGACAGGTATTATAACGATTACTGTGATGTTTTATTAATGGCCGGTCTGCCTGCAGAAGTAAAAAGGATCAGTGAATCAGGACTAAAAATCAATCCTGATAACAGAATATGTCTGATTTATAAGGGAAGCGGCTATGTTATGTCAGAAGATACAAACTCAGTTTCAGAGATCATTTATGAGATCAGGGCAGCCTGTAAGAAGGCTAATTTACCTGAATCATCTGAGGAATGGGCAATCGGGAAAATGTATGTTCACGGTAAGGACACTCTTAATGCCGCCAGGCATTTCAGGAGAGCTTATATTCTCAATCCCGATAATCCCAACAGGATCCGTGACCTTGCAAGATTATTGGTCAGGTCGGGCATTGGTATCAAAGAAGGTTTGAAACTGGCTCAGGAGGGTCTTAACAAATTTCCGGACAACATATCCTTATTATGGGTAAAGGGTGTGGCATTAAATAAGCTTGGTAAACATCATGAAGCCCTGGATATTCTTGAAGAGGTTGACAGTAAATATTCCGGATACCTGAGACTGCTACAGAATGATATTCTGGAAGCAAAAAAAGCTGTTTCAGATCAAAGCAATAATTAAGTCATAATATTTTATCCGGTCAGTCAAACAGAGTTATTCTTTGACATCAGAAAGCTAAAAACTTCCGGGTATTTACTTATGATTTGTACAATTTAAATCCGTTCGCCTTAGGGGAATGCCCCTGAAGTAATCTGGTTATTCTCCCTCGTTACGGATTCACAAATCCTGAATTCCGGATTTATAAAGATTAACCAGAAGTTTCTTTTAGGAAGTGTAACACCTTCAATATACTTTTGTGAACAAATTAAAAGTGAATTATGGCACTTCGAACAATCATTGACAATGTCAGGACCTATTTTATGATAGCGTTCGGTTTGCTTGTATTATCGGTGGCATGGACAGCTTTTCTTCTGCCACACCAGATATCGGGAAGCGGTGTTACAGGTATTGGCGCGATCGTCTTCTACGCCACAGGTATTCCTATGGGATATACCTACTTCGCCATTAACGTGCTCCTTATGATTATTGCTCTAAAAAGCCTTGGGACCAGCTTCGGTATCAAAACAATTTACGGCGTAGCGCTTTCTGCAACCATGCTTACGATATTGCAGCCGCTCATTCCCGCTCCTGTGGTACAGGAAAAGTTCATGTCAGCCATAATAGGCGGGATACTTTGCGGTACGGGTCTGGGTATAGTTTTCACACAGGGAGGAAGTACCGGCGGAACAGATATAATAGCCCTTGTAATTAATAAATACCGCAATATCAGCCCCGGAAGAATAATACTATACTGTGATGTTATTATTATAAGTTCTTCATATCTTATTTTAACCCACCTTGAATCTGCACAACGGGTGGAGACTATGGTCTACGGTTTCGTAACAATGGCAATACAGGCTTATACCCTTGATTCAATACTCACGGGCAACAGACAGTCCGTACAGATGTTCATATTCTCAAGGCATTTTGAAAAGATAGCTGATGAGATAACGACCAGGATGCACAGGGGAGTAACAGTTCTCGACGGCACAGGCTGGTACACCAAGGAAAGCCAGAAGGTTATAATAACCATGATAAGAAAACATGAAGCAAGCGATGTTTACAGGATCATAAAAAGCATTGATAACGAGGCCTTTATTACCGTAGCAAACGTAATGGGTGTATATGGGAAAGGATTTGAGGAACTAAAGAAATAAAACATATAATTCCGGAAATCATAAAACGGCATAACGTGAAACAGATTCGCGTTCACCTATCTGCTGCCTCCACATGGCATAATATAGCCCTTTGTGCTCCAGAAGTGTATCTTGGCTTCCCTCTTCAACTATCTTTCCTTTTTCCAGGACATAGATCCGGTCGGCATGCATAATGGTTGACAGGCGGTGTGCAATCATCAGAATGATCTGTTTTTTACCTGCCGAAATTTCCCTGAGTGTATCGGTAATTTGTTCTTCAGTCAGAGAGTCAAGTGCAGATGTGGCCTCATCAAAGATCAGTACTTTCGGATTACGTACCAGAGCCCTTGCGATAGCCAGCCGTTGTTTTTCACCACCCGAGACCATCTTGCCTCCTTCACCCAGAATTGTATCCAGGCCATCCGGAGATCCGTCAACAATCTTAAGCGAAGATGCCTTTCTCAGTGCTTCCAGAATCTCTTCGTCAGATGCATCGGGTTTTACAAACTGAAGGTTTGCTCGGATTGACCCGGAAAAAAGCTGGGTATCCTGTGTAACAAAACCTAACTGCCGTCTCATCCTGTTATATCTTATATCCTTAGCCGGTATATCATCAAAATAAATATTCCCTCTGGTGGGAGGATACAGACCTACCAGCAGCTTGACCAGTGTCGATTTACCGCAACCCGAAGGACCAACAAAAGCAATAGTCTCACCTAAGCTGACATTGAATGAAAGATTCTCAATTGCATCATGATCTGCTTTACGGTAACGGAAACTGACATTTTCAAAACGCAGGTTCTCAATATCACCGATATCGACCGGTTCTTCAGGCCTGTATTCAGTCTCCTTTTTCATAAGACCACTGAAGATCTGAAGAGATGCTTCTGCTTCCCGATATGCCAGTATTATAGATCCAAGCTCCTGCAGGGGGAACATGATCCGGGTGGAGATAAATTGCATCGCGATCAGTTCTCCTGTTGTTAACAAATGCCTGAATATGAGCCATAAAAGAATGAACAATATTGATTCCTTGAGAATGAGCAACACTGATCTCTGAAGGAAAGAAAGAGTCCTTATCTTTTTAACCTTCTTCATCTCAAGATTGAAAATATTACCTGTAAATGTCCTGAGTCTCTTAATCTCCGGCCAGGTAAGACCCATGCTTTTTACAAATTCAATGTTCCTGAGCGATTCGGTAATTGATCCGCTCATTTTATTTGTTTCCTGAATAACTGAGCGTTGAATGGTTTTAATTTTACGGCTCAGCAATCCGGTCAGTCCTCCAAGCCAGACCACCCCGATCAGAAAAACAGGTATCAGCGCCCAATGCTTTGTTATTGCATACCAGATAAGGAACGATACCCCTACAAGTGCTGAAAACAAAGACGAAATAAAAGAGTTTATAAACCTTTCATTGTCATTACGGACCTTCTGCAGTAATGACAACAGATGTCCGCTGCTCGTCTCTTCAAACTCACTGTAAGGAAGACGAAGAGTATGTTTCAATCCTTCATCGAAAACCGAAAGACCGAATTTCTGGACTACCAGACGTGTGAAATAGTCAGTAAAAGCATGCGCCAGCCTGGCAAGCAATGCAATGCCAATTGCCAGAGCCAGAAGTCTGAGCACTCCCCTTACCAGCTGTTCCTGGCTCCGGCCATCAGTATTGACCGCAAAATTGTCGATTATCTTTCCGAAAATGATAGGATCAATCAACTCCAGGACCTGTGCAACAGCTGCAAGTCCCATCGCCAGAAAAAGCCAGTTCCTGAATGGTTTCAGGTACTTCCATATAATTTTCATTCTGTGGTTTAT
Source organism: uncultured Rikenellaceae bacterium (assembly GCA_964421975.1). Lineage (GTDB taxonomy): Bacteria > Bacteroidota > Bacteroidia > Bacteroidales > VadinHA17 > LD21. The sequence continues at coordinate 32,455 of CAYQZL010000003.1, read as the reverse complement.
TAATATCTTACCCTGTCCGAAGCCAAGGCAGGTACGAAGGATACAAATGGATTTATGTCAAAAATAGGGTGTTTATATATGTTCAGCAAAGATTCCTGCCATTTTTCATTCAGATTACATAAGAGCTCACTAAGCAACTGATAATTATTAATTATTTTTATACTTTCTGAAACTTTACGGGCTATGAGATTTTTAACAATCCTTTTTATCACACTTTCCGTTTCCCTGATAACTATCTCCTGCAGAACGAAGGCAGGCAAAGACAGGCAAAGCATTATAAGCACCGAGCTTGAATTCGTTGCAATGGCTGGTGAACGTGGCATTGCTGAAGCATTTTACCATTTTGCTGCCGACAGTGCCGTTATCCTCCGCGGAGGAAAGCTGGTAAGGGGAAAAGAGGCAATAAGGGATTATTATCTTAAGAACCTGAAGTCCGGGACAAGGCTCCTTTGGGCTCCGGATCATGCAGATGCATCAGGAGATCTCGGATATACCTGGGGTAAATACACTCATATGGTGCCTGACAGTACAGGAAAAATTATCGAATCGTCCGGTATCTTTCATACCGTATGGAAAAGACAAGCGGATGGTAACTGGCGCTTTGTCTGGGATTGATAAATTACTAATTTGAAGAAATAGGATATCTTTATGACAGGAATTTAAATATACTTTGGATCTAAGACAAACCGGATATGAGTAAAACTAATTTCATCATTGAACAGGTCAGCAGGTATGACTTTGACCAGACAGTTGACAAACTTGTAAAGGAAGCTGAAAGAAGGGAATGGAAAGTACCCGCAACCCATGACCTGCAGCAATCTCTGGCTAACTCGGGAAAAACAGTCAAACCCGTAAAAGTTATCGAGATATGCAAACCTGAATATTCGGGACAGATGCTTGAACTAAATCATGAACGGATAATGTCCGTTATGATGCCGTGCCGTATATCAGTTTATGTAAAGGATGACGGGAAAAGCTACACCGCACTTATTAATGGTGCAGAATTGTCAGCCGGGCAGCCTGATAAAATTGCAGAAGTCATGAAAGCTGCATCAGATGAGACCCTCGAAATAGTAAAAACAGTCACCGGTTAATCCTGTCTGAAAATCTTCTGAATGGACAACCTTTCATTCTCAGTAAGGGATTCCATCTGCTGAAGCGCATGGTAAATCTTTGTCTTAAAATTCCAACAGGTCATCTGCCGGAGAGATAATCTCCGGGCAAACTCATAGGTCGAAACATCTTCTTTCCCCTTGCAAACATTGTAGGCTATGTAGAATGCTTTGTGGAGAGGGAATTTGCAATTATGAAATATTGTCCCGGCCGTTGCCGATTCTTCAGATTTGCATCTTGTACATCTGCGTGCATATGGGGTTTTACCATGACAGAAATTATCGTTACCGCATTTCCTGCAAACAAATCCCATCTCCCATTTTATTTCTGCAAGGAACTGGAGACATTTATCATCACTTCTGAAAAGCTCTTCAAGCTGTTTTTCTGACAGTTCTTTTTTGAAAATTACCTCCATCCATTAAAGATTCTGACAACAAAGATAAGACAAATAGTGATATCAAAAAGATTTAGGTGATACTATTGCGATTTATATAATTTTCTTTCTATATTTGCACCGGAATTGTAACCGGAAATATAGGGATACGGATTTTTTACCGTTACAAATGAAATTCAGTAAAAATGAATTACAACGAAATTAATAAAAGATACAGTGACCTGGCCGAATCTTCCTGCTGTCTTTCATGCGGAGGTGCAATAAATTATTCTGAAGTATCTGAAGGAGAGATATGTGTTGATCTGGGAAGCGGCCGGGGAACGGATGTAATAAGGATGGCTGAATCAGTAGGCGATTCCGGCTTTGTTTACGGCATAGACATTTCTGAAGGTATGATCCGCAAAGCACAGAATACCGCTGAACGGCTTGGAGTAAAAAATTTAAAGTTCATCAAAAGTCCTCTTGAAAAGATTAGTCTTGATGACAACAGCATCAATCTCATAATTTCCAACTGTACAATTAATCATTCTTCCGACAAACAGGCTGTCTGGAATGAAGTTTACCGGATCTTAAAACCTGGTGGAAGATTCGTGGTAAGCGATATATTCTCTTTGGAACCTGTCCCCGATAAATACAGAAATGATCCTGAAGCGGTCGCTGAATGCTGGGCAGGAGCAGTAACAAGAGCTGAATATCTGGGACAGCTTGAAACAGCAGGATTTGATTCTGTCAAAATTATTGAAGAATCAGCTCCATATAAAAAAGGAAGCGTCCTTGTTTGCAGCTGGACTGTTTACGGTAAAAAATCACAAGGAAATTGTATCTGTGGTAAGAATAATTGAAAAATAAAATCAGATAATATGAAAAAATTTTTGCTTTTTTTGGTACTTACTCTCCCATTGACATTAATTGAATGCAATGCTGTAAGCGGATCTGATAAGGATCCTGGCGTAAATAAAACACCATCGGCAGGTGTGGTGATGCTGACCAACGATTCGTTTAAAAAAATGATATTCAATTATGACATAAATAAAGAATGGAAATATGAAGGGAAAAGGCCGGCGATAATTGATTTTTATGCTGACTGGTGCCCTCCCTGCAAACAGTTATCTCCGATTGTTGAAGAGATCGCAAATGAGTATTCAGGCAGAATAGATGTCTATAAAGTTGACACTGACAAAGAAAGTATTCTTGCCGGGAATCTTGGTATAACCAGTTTGCCAACATTGCTGTTTATACCCGCTGAAGGTAAACCTCAGGTTACCATGGGTGCTCTTCCAAAAGAGAGTCTGGTCCAGGCAATAAATGAAGTATTGTTAATCAAATAAAATAACCTGATTATGAAAAGTCTTATCAAAAACAAAACTGCCAGATTAAAAGCAAAAGTAGCTCAGTGCTGTGCAAAAATCTCAAAAACCATTGCCGGTTGTCATGACTGATCAATGAAGTATTCAAAGCATAATGTTTTCTCTGAGATAAGGGATTCCGGGAATTATTTCATTGTCAATATCCTTTCCGGAAACGCCGATATACTTGGACCCGACGATGCTGATAAATTAAAGATCCTGCAAAATGGCGGCACAATCAATGACCAGTCATTTATTGATGAACTGGCCATGAAAGGATATTTATCCGACGAATCAGAGGAAAACAGGATTTACCGCAGAAAATATCTCGATTTTCTGGATAACCGTGAGAAAGAAGAGATACAGATTTTTTTTGTGACAAATTACAGCTGCAATTTTGCCTGCAGTTACTGTTATCAGGACCAGTATAACAATCCAGTACAGGAGTTGAACATTGAGGTTATTGATTCCTTCTTCAGGTATGTGGAAAAAGAATTTGCAGCCAGAGAAAAATATATTACAATATTCGGAGGAGAACCGCTGCTTGGCAACCAGCATCAGAAGGATCTTATTACCTATATAGTAAAAAGATCTGCTGAAGCCGGCCTTTCATTATGTTTTGTAACGAACGGTTACTTTCTCACAGAATATATTCCTGTTCTAAGAAAAGGCAGAATAAGAGAAATCCAGGTGACTCTCGACGGAACTGAGTCAGTTCATAACAGGAGGAGGTTTCTGAAAGGGGGAGGAGGTACGTTTGAAAAAATAGTAAATGGAATAGATGCCTGTCTTGAAAACGGTATCGATGTCAATCTCCGGATGGTGATTGACAAAGAAAACGTTGACAACTTATCTGATCTCGCTCAGTTCGCAATTGATAAAGGGTGGACCGCTAACATGCATTTTAAAACCCAGATCGGCAGGAATTATGAACTTCACCATTGTCAGTCATCACCGGATAAGCTTTTTAACAGGATTTCACTTTATGAGAAAATATTTGAACTGATCAAAACCAATCCTCATATTCAGGAATTTTATAAACCAGCCTATTCTGTCTCAAAATTTCTTGCTGATAACGGAGAACTTCCTGAACCACTCTTCGATTCCTGTCCTGCCTGCAAGACGGAGTGGGCATTTGACTATACCGGAAAAATTTATTCATGTACGGCAACCGTGGGCAAAACAGATGAATCACTCGGAACATTTTACCCCTCAGTCACGAAAAAGGAAGATATAATTACACAATGGGAGTCACGCGATGTAACTTCAATCCCTGAATGTAAAGACTGTTCCGTTCAGCTTGCATGCGGAGGTGGCTGTGGTTCAGTTGCGGGAAACAAAACAGGAAAAATATGCTCCCCCGATTGCAGGCCCGCAAAGGAACTTATGGAACTTGGTTTTTCATCCTACTTTAAATCAATACTATAAATATGAAAGAAATTACAGCTGAAGAATTTGATGTCGAAGTTTTAAAAGGTGATAAAGTAATACTGGATTTCTATTCAACCGAATGCCCGCCTTGTGAAGCACTTGCTTCTAAATTCGGGAATCTTGCAGAATTATACGGGAATGATATTAAATTCCTGAAGATATTCCGCCAGCAGAACAGAAGCCTGGCAGAAAAGCTTGGTGTAAAATCGTCCCCTACACTCCTGTTTTATGATAAGGGGAAAGAGGTTTCTTCCAGACTCAGCGGCGGTATAAAGAGAGGCGAGATTATTAACAATCTCGACTCAATGTTAAGCCCTCAAAGAGTAAAAGAAATTAAGTCTCAGATAAAACCGGTTGTCTCTGAGTTTGATGTAATTATCCTTGGAGCCGGCCCGGGAGGTCTTACAGCAGGATTGTATCTCTGCCAGTCAAAAATAAATACCGTCCTCATCGATCTTGCATTACCAGGAGGTAATGTGGCGTCAACCCACCAGGTATCAAATTATCCAGGCTTCATAGAACCTCAGCCTGGATTCCTCTTATCTCACAACATGAGCGAACAGACAAAACTTTGTGGTACAGTCTATAAAGTAGCAGTGGATGTAACTAATGTAGATCTGGACAATAAGCAGGTCGTAATTGATGAGTATGAAACAATAAAAGCAAAAAGAATCGTGATTGCGACAGGTACGACGCCCAACCTGACCGGTGCTGCAGGAGAGAAGGAACTCAGGGGAAAAGGTATCTCCTATTGTGCAACCTGCGATGCCAAATATTTCAATGACAAGGAAGTACTTGTAATAGGAGGCGGAAATTCTGCCGTCGAAGAATCGGAATATATAACAAGGTTCGCAGACAAGCTGACAATTGTTCATCAGTTTGATAAACTGACGGCAAATAAGCAGGCACAGGAAAAAGCTTTTAAAAATCCTAAGATCAGTTTTCTATTTGATAATGAGCCCAGGGAATTCAGGAAAGAAGGAGATAAAATCATTACGGAAACTGAAAACGTAAAGACAGGCGAGAAGACAAAACTTGTAAGCGACGGGGTCTTTATTTTCATAGGAATGAAACCAAATATTGATCTTTTCAGGGATAAGCTGGAACTTGACAAATGGGGATTCATCAAAACCAATGAAGATATGCAGACCAATATGCCTGGCATATATGCTGTAGGAGATGTGATCAGCAAGAAATACAGGCAGATAACCACTGCAGTAGCCGACGGAACAATAGCGGCAATGGCAATTGCCAAAGAACTTGAATGATGTATTTAAAATTAGGTCTTCTTTCCGAAAGCTATTGTCATGAACATGAGCCGCTCATTTATTTGCTGTTCTACATGTAATGTTTCTGAAAGCAGGTTTTGTATTTCATTGGTATATGAAGAAAGAGTCATTATTTTTACACAATTATAAAATTGAAATAATGAAAATCATCTCCTGGAATGTAAACGGCATACGTGCAATAGCTAAGAAATCTTTTTTCAATGATATCCGGATGATGGATCCGGATATAATCTGTCTGCAGGAGACAAAAGCAAATGAACAACAGGTTGCCGAAACACTTGAACCTTTTAACCATTATCATATCTTTTCCAATTCAGCCGAAAGACCCGGATACTCAGGTACAACTGTCATCTCAAAGATAAGTCCTCTGAGTTTTACAAAGGACATCGGTATCAGGGAACATGATACAGAAGGAAGGGTACTGTGCCTTGAGTTTGAACATTTCTTCCTGGTGAATGTCTATGTGCCAAATTCCGGAGCTGAACTTGCCAGATTAGGTTACAGGCAGGAATATGATAAAGCTTTTTTCAGTTATCTGAAAAATCTTGAAAAAACAAAACCCCTTATCATTTGCGGTGATCTCAATGTTGCTCATAAGGAAATTGACCTGGCACGTCCCAAAGCCAATTATAACAAGGCAGCCGGTTATATGCAGGAGGAAATAGATGGTATGGACAGACTTACCGGAAGCGGATTTGCCGATACATTCCGCCACCTATATCCTGATCAGGCAGGAAGATACACCTGGTGGAGCTTCAGAGCCGGTGCAAGATCTAAGAACATTGGCTGGAGAATCGATTATTTCCTGGTAAGCAAATCCTTCCTTCCAAAAATAAAAGAGGCATTCATTCACGAAGAAATAAGCGGATCAGACCATTGCCCGGTGGGAATTATACTTGATCTGTAATAAATCTGCATTTCACATCTTTTCAGCCGGCACATACAATCATCCTTATCATCCATATTGTGCACATAGCCCTTGGGTGCACTACACACCGGGCAATATGTCCTGGGTTTATGCGAAATTCGAAAAGAATCTGGAAAGGCTTCTTAAATGAAAATTTTTATTTCACATACAATTTACTCTTTTTTAGGAATTATCCAGGTGGAAATAACAGCTATAATCAATGTGAAAACGAAGGTCATGAGCCGGGCCGGAATACCTTTTGAAATAAATGATGATGATATAACAGGAAGAGTATTTTCTCTTCCTGCCATGTCGATTTTTTCAATGATCGCTTTTTCAATTTTTGCCGCGCTGATAAATCTCATATTGTCCAGCTCCATAAGCCTGAATGCATCATCCTGCTGAATGATCTGCTGACTGACAAGCAGGTCGGTCTTGTTTTGTGTGACCCTGTAATTTTGTTCATATCCACCGCTTATCCAGAATATTGTAAACAGGAGACCCGAGATAACCGTTACAATAGCTGCTCTTCCATGGTATCTTTTCCAGAAGAGTGTAAAAAGGATAACCACCGAAAAAGTACATCCGATACCTGCCCATACATAGCTTACAATTGTAAATATCAGTTTTGACGGCGAAATATATGAAAGTGCAAGTGCAACAAGTGCCACTACAGTTGTTGTAATTCTCTGCCTTCTTAAAGTCCGTAAATGATCCTCTGCTTCTCCGGGCAGTTCTTTCCTCTTTAATATGCTTTCCGATAATTCTGTAGCCGAAAGTATAAGAAGTGAATCAGCCGTTGATACCATTGCAGCAACAGCTCCGGTAATGAGAAGCGCTGCAAGGACAGGAGGAAATAATCTGAGTATTACGCTGGGCATTACATATTCCGGATCGGTCAGTCCGGTGGGTCCGAATAATGCCAGCCCGATCCAACCAATTGAAAGTGCTCCGATATATGCAATTATCGTCCAGATAATGCCTATATTCCTTGCAATTCGTGCCTGTTTTGCATCTTTTATTGCCATGAACCTGACACTAAGCTGGGGCAGACCTCCAAGATATCCGAAAAACCAGCTGAATCCTCCGGTAATTATCAGTCCGGCACCGAAACCCTTAACAGCTCCTGTAAGTGAAATATAGGTTTCTCCCGATCTGGCAAGTGCCTGGGGGATTCCTGATGCAAAGACATCCGGATTATTCATTATATAAATAATCCCGACAACGGGACCGGCAATAAGAGTAATTATCATCAGTATAGCCTGAATTACATCCATATATACCACACTCCTGAAGCCTCCGTAAATTGCATAGGGAATGATGACAGCCGCGGTTATTATCACACCGTAAATGGGTTTTAATCCAAACAGGATATAAAAGGTCTTGCCTCCACCCAGGAACTGTGCTCCGACATAAAAAAAGAAGAAGAATACTATCACAAGGCTTGAAATGGCCCGGAGGGATCTTCCCGGCTTACCATGTTTTGCTTCCAGATATGCAGTAAATGTCGAGACATTATACTTTTCAGCTTCATCTCTCAGTCGCCATGCAAGAAAAATCCATGCTGTGACAATCCCCGCAACACATCCGAGTGCGGTCCATATCTCGGTAAGTCCGGTTGCATAAGCTGCTCCGGGAAGTCCCAGTAAAGCCCATGATGATTCCCCTGCCGATCTTTCGGACAGTGCGGCAGCCCAGCCTGGCAGCTTCCGTCCTGCAATGGCGTAGTCTGATCCCGTCTTTACTTTCCTGCCCTGGTATAAAGCCCAAAGGTTACAAAAGACAAAATAGATCACCACAACAAGCAACATTAAAGCCTGATTATCCATAATGGAATAAGTTTATCAGATCAAAAATAATAAAAGCTTACGGATTCTTCCTGTCAGATCCTCTTAATCAAATATTACAGCACCGGAGTTTAATTTTACGTTTGTGATCTGACACAATCCCGGTCGTTCACCAATTCCTCTCCCCCCTGAGGCAAAATAAAATGGACGAATCAATTTATAAATCTAATTTATTTATGAATTAATCAGGCTCATATAAATCATACTTACGATGAGAGCATTGAAAAAAAATATACTTTCGTTTTCTATTAAATCGTGGCATAAAAACTATAGGTTATCTTTGAAAATCAGAAATTAATATTTTCAGATGGCAACACGAAGGCAATTCATCAGGATCACAACAATGGGAGCCGGAGCTGTCATGGCCGGAACAGCAGGCATGAAATTGCTTGGCAATGAACGCAATACAGCACAAAAGGCAGCAGGAGCTGTGCTGACCGGTCGTACCCCGACATATTGTGAGATCTGTTTCTGGAAATGTGCCGGGTGGGTCTACAAGGATGAGAAGGGAGCAATAAAGAAGATTATTGGGAACAATGAAGATCTCAACTGCAATGGCCGTTTCTGCCCTCGTGGTACAGGAGGAATAGGGATGTATTATGATGAAGACCGGCTTCGAACACCTCTTATACGGACCGAAGAGCGTGGCAGACAGAGCTTCCGGGAGGCTACATGGGATGAAGCATTTGACTATATCGCTGAAAAAATAAAGATTATATCTGCTGAACATGGTCCTGAATGTCTCGCCCTCTTCACTCACGGATCGGGAGGTAAATATTTTACAACCCTTCTTCGTGCTCTTGGGTCACCTCACGTTGCAGCACCATCTTATGCACAGTGCAGAGGTCCGCGCGAAGTGGCTTTCCAGGCAACTTTCGGTGAAACAATTGAGAGCCCTGAACGAACTGATATACGCGATACCAGATGCCTGGTCCTGATAGGCAGCCATATCGGTGAAAACATGCACAACGGCCAGGTACAGGAAATGTCTGATGCTATTGACAAAGGTGCTACAATTATTACTGTCGATCCCCGGTACTCAACCGCTGCCGGTAAATCAAAATTCTGGCTTCCGATAAAGCCTGCCACTGACCTGGCATTGTTGCTGGCATGGATAAATGTTATTATCACCGAAGAACTCTACGACAAACCATATGTTGAGAAATATACCTATGGATTTGAATATCTCAGGGATCATGTGAAAAACATGACACCCGAATGGGCTTATGGTATCACAACAATTGATCCAACCATAATCCGTCAGACTGCGCGTGAGATGGCTAATGCCTCTCCTGCTGTGATTGTTCATCCCGGACGACATGTTACATGGTATGGTGATGACACCCAGCGTATGCGTGCAGTTGCCATCCTCAATGCGTTGCTTGGCTCCTGGGGCCGCAGGGGTGGATTCTACCAGCCGGAGAGTTTCGAACTTCCGGAACCTGTCCATCCCCCCTATCCTGTCCCTAAAAGATCGTGGAGGACTGAATTCCCAGATATGTACAAGCTGGCTGATACCGTACTGGCTAACGGTGTGTGTGATGCCACGGTCCCTGATCCCAGCAGGCACTGTCAGTTCCAGGGATGGATCGTTAATGGTACAAACCTTATAGAAACACTGCCAAACCAGGAAAACACCCTGAAAGCTATTCAGGCTCTTCAGCTTCTGGTGGTGATTGACACCATGCCAATGGAAATAACCGGCTGGGCCGACGTGGTACTTCCCGAATGCACATACCTCGAGAGATATGATGACCTCAGAACAGGACCTCACCGGAAACCCCAGATAGCCCTCAGGGCACCTGCAGCAGAACCCTCATACAATACTAAACCTGCATACTGGATGGCAAGAGAGCTTGCGAAAAGACTTGGTGTAATAGAATATTTCCCCTTTGAAAAAATAGAAGATCAGCTCGACTGGCAACTTAAGCAGGTGGGAAGCAGTCTCGAAGAAATGAAGAGGACCGGTGTCAGGACCTTTGATCGTCCTTATGACGACCTCTATTTTGCCCCCGGCGAAGATGTCGAGTTTTATACAGCTACCGGTAAAATAGAGCTATACTCGCTCTCCATTGAGGAAGCCGGATTTGATCCGATGCCAAAATACACTCCGCATGAAGAGCCGCCGCAAGGTTACTACAGACTCAATTACGGGCGTGCTCCAATGCACACTTTCAGCCGGACTGCCAATAATCCGAACCTGACAGACCTGATGGATGAGAACAGCGTATGGGTAAACCCGAGAGTAGCTAAAGAATGGGGATTAAGAACCGGACAATATGTTTACCTCCAAAACCAGGATGGCAAAAGATCCGAATTCCCGATAAAGGTGAGAGTAACGGAACGTATCCGCTGGGATTCCGTTTATATGGTTCATGGCTTTGGTCATGACCAGAAAAAACTGAGACGGTGTTACGGCAAGGGCGCCAGTGATACCAACCTTATTACCAGGGTTCTGGTGGACCCGATAATGGGAGGTACTGGCATGAGGGGGAATTTTGTTACTTTCATTACTGATCTTAAATCAGGGGAGGTGAGATCATGAGATACGCAATGGCTGTTGATACTAAAAAGTGCGTGGGCTGCAGCGATTGCGTTGTTGCATGTCAGACAGAAAATAATGTACCGATAGGATTCTGCCGGGACTGGGTTGTGGAAGTGATTGACGGCACATATCCCCAGCTCGAGATCGAGCTCAGATCTGAACGATGCAACCACTGTGCAAATGCCCCCTGTGTAAGATGCTGCCCGACGGGAGCAAGTCATATTGTTGAGGGTGGTATTGTAATGGTCAAACCCAACAAATGTATCGGATGTGGTGCATGTATCGCATCCTGCCCGTATGATGCACGTTTCCCTCATCCGAAAGGATATGTAGATAAATGTACCTTCTGTATCCACCGCGTAAAACAGGGGATGAAACCTTCCTGTGTTTCGGTATGCCCGACTAAATGCATGTATTTCGGCGATCTCGACGATCCGAACAGCGATGTAAGCGTGGTGCTGAAAAAACGTAAGCATAAAGCCCTCATTCCTGAGGCAGGAACCTTACCCCAGTTATACTTCCTAATCTGAGAATCAAATGAAAGAAGAACTAATTATCAGCGGAAGGGAGAACATGTTGGTCGATCCACAACTACATATCTGGCACTGGCCTATCCCACTATATCTTTTCCTGGGTGGACTGGCAGCCGGGGTTCTGTTTTTTGCTGCCCTCTACTACCTGTTGGGTAAAGAGGATGAATACCGTACTGCAGTGCGGAAAGCGCCTTTTATTGCCCCATTTGCACTGGTCATCGGTCTGGCATGCCTTTTTATCGACCTGAACCATAAAGCATATTTCTGGCAACTTTATACCACCATCAGGATTGAATCACCAATGTCGTGGGGAGCCTGGACCCTGCTCGTTATAACTGTTTCAGCCTTTGTCTGGTGTGCTCTTCACATCAGGGAGTTATTCCCTGACTGGGACTGGAAATTTAAATGGCTGAAAGAACTCGAAAGTTTCTTTAACAGATACAAGAAACAGCTTGCATGGGTGATGCTTTTATTTGCTATAATAACCGGTGTTTATACCGGGATATTACTCTCTGCTTTCAATGCCCGCCCTCTATGGAACACCTCGGTGCTCGGCCCGCTGTTCCTTGCGTCAGGACTTTCTGCAGGAGCTGCAGCAATTGTACTTTCATCAAAGGATAAAAAAGAAAGGCTGCTGTTCACCAGGATAGACCTTATAATACTTGGTGCGGAACTATTCCTCATCGTGCACATGTTCATGGGATTCATGGCGAGTACACAGGTCCAGATTGAAGCAGCACAGCTATTTCTTGGCGGACCCTATACGATGGTTTTCTGGATATTTGTGGTCATACTTGGTATAATCATTCCCGGCGTTCTCGACCTGATGGAACTACGCGGCAGACACATTCCTGCAGTAATACCTGGTATCCTTGTGCTGACAGGCAGTTTTGTCTTCCGCTTTATCTTTGTCTTTGCCGGTCAGGTAAGCCGCTGGCTTTATTGAAAACAATAAAATATATAATATATGAGCAATAACACAAATAAAGATAAAAGCAGGAAATATCTCAATCCATATCTTGGCGGTGTACTTCTGGGACTGGTCCTGCTGGCTGCAAATTTTGTCGCGGGAAGGGGATTGGGTGCCAGTGGTGCCATAAAAAGCGTAGTGGCAACAACCATCGGGACTGTTAATAAGGATGCTATCGGGTCCATGCCTTTTATGGCTGAATATGCTGAATCGCATAGTGGCAATCCAATGAAATCATGGCTTGTTTTCCAGATGCTCGGTGTAATTGTTGGTGGTTTTCTGTCAGGTGCCATTGCAGGCAGACTAAAGTTTAAGGTTGAACATTCTCCTAAGATCACTTCCCGGAGAAGACTTATTTTCGCACTGGCCGGAGGTGTTCTTTTTGGCTTTGGCTCACAGCTGGGAAGGGGTTGTACAAGCGGGTCAGCTCTAAGCGGAATGGCGGTACTTTCCCTGGGAGGATTCGTAACTATGATGGCTATCTTCGGAACTGCCTTTGCACTTGCATATTTTTTCAGAAAGAACTGGATATAAAATAAAAAAAGGAAACAATGGGACCACTGGCACCAAATGAAATAATATCGGAAAATACAAATTTCCTGTTTGCCTTCTTCATAGGAATAGCTTTCGGCTGGGTACTCGAAAGCTCCGGATTCTCATCTAGCCGGAAACTGGCAGGTATCTTCTACGGCTATGATACCGTGGTATTGAAAGTCTTTTTCACTGCAGCAATAACAGCCATGCTGGGCTTACTGTTCATGAGCCTTTTCGGCTGGATAGACATGGATCTCGTATATGTCAATCCGACATACCTCACATCTGCAATAATTGGTGGAATAGTAATGGGAGCAGGTTTTATCATGGGCGGATTCTGCCCCGGAACAAGCTTCTGCGGAGCTGCAATAGGAAAAATTGATGCAATGGTATTCATCGCAGGACTGTTCATCGGTGTATACGGTTTCGCCTTTACCTACAGCTGGTGGGAAAAGCTCTATCTGGCCAGATACCTCGGAGAACCAAAGGTAAGTGACAAACTGGGCCTCTCTGACGGCTTTTTCGGACTTTTACTGATTCTTGCCGCTCTTGGCATGTTTGTTGTTGCTGAATGGGCTGAAAAGAAATTTGCAAGGGAAGAATATTAATCAAAATTACACTATAATGAAACAATTGAAATTACTCGCACTTATAATTATTCCTCTGGGGATAATAATTGCCGCAATGCCGGCTGATAAGGTAAATCATTCCCGGCTTTCACCCGGCGAACTTCTTCAGGAAGCAGGTGCAGGTGTACAGTTCATTTCACCCGATATTGTGGCTGATATGCTTGTCCGGAAAGATCCTTCACTGAGACTGATTGATGTAAGAACACCGGAGGAATTCGATACCTACAGCTTACCAGGTTCGATAAATGTACCGCTCAGCAATCTCCTTTCCGATGAATATTCTGATATACTGAATCAGGATGCTTATATGAATGTCTTCTATTCAAACGGTTCTGTTTTTGCCAATCAGGCCTGGATGATAACGCGGCAACTCGGATATGAAAATAACTTTGTACTGGAAGGAGGCCTTAACTACTGGTTCGGAAACATTCTCTCGCCGGAGTCGCCATCTCAGACCAGTCCCGATGAGGAATTTGCCAGATATGATTTTCGCAAAAGCGCGGCAGCTGCACTTGGCGGAGGGGGAGTCGTTTCAACTGAAGCAGCCGCACCGGCACCTAAGGCAGTAAAACCACCGGTGACTGCAAAAGCTAAGAAAAAACCATCAGGCGGATGCTAAGCTGTAAATCTTTTGCCAGTTCCTGGCTCACATCACCCTGCTTTAATAAGTCCGGGAATGAGGAATTTCCGAAAGCCATTGGATCCTTAAAAAACAAAGGGTGGTTAATGATAACATCAACCACCCTTTGATCATTCCCTTCAACCGGCTTCAATGGATCACTCTGTATTTATTCAATATTTCCTTTGTGCTCATATGAAAATCAATATACTGTGTACGGTTGAACAGAGTCTCGTTGCCGGAAACCTTCCTTGAAAGTTTCCCTTTGAATTCCTCAATAGATTTATACCCGTTCGAATCAATCCATCTTTCGATCTCCTGCAGGATCTTAGCGATTACATCTATCTGATTAAGATATACGGTACTAACTATCTGAACACAATCAGCTCCGGCCAGAATCATTTTTATCACATCTGAACCGTTGAATATTCCGGAGTTTGCACAAATTGATGCTTTGATATTACCATAAAGCAATCCCGCAAAACGTAAAGGTAACCGTTTGTCTTCGGGGTTACTCAGATTATACGGGAATCTGTGCTGCTGGGCTTCAATATCAATATCAGGCTGAAAGAGCCTGTTAAATAATACAAATCCGTCGGTTCCCTCTTTGTCAAGATCAGTAATGAGTCTCAGAGTATTCGTATAATATGGGCTCAGCTTTACTGAAACAGGGATTTTTACTGCCGATTTAACAGCACCGAGAATCTTAATCTGTTTCTTTTCAATTTCTCCATACTCTTTATCGATCTTTTCAGGAACAGTATAGAAATTCAGCTCAATTGCATCTACTCCTGTTTCCTCAATCTTTTTTGCATATTCTACCCATGTGTCATCATACACAGCATTAAGGCTGGCTATCACCGGTATTGAAACCGCTTCTTTTGCCCGTTCCAGATTCAGTAAATGAACTCCCGGATATGAAGGATCTGATTTGGAGTCAGGGAATAAAGTAACCATTTCGGCATTACGCTCTTCATATTCAGTCCTCAGCTCATGGAGTTCAAGATTTTCAAGATGTATCTGTTCTTCGAACAGTGATTTGTAAACCACAGCTGCGGCACCGGCTTTTTCAATCTTCTTAAGATTGTCAGTATTCATTGTAAGATTGGATGCTCCGACTATCACCGGATTCTTTAGTTCCAATCCCAGGTAATTTGTTTTTAAATCAGCCATGATAGAAATATTATATTGTTAATAATTCAGATAATACCGGATAATGCTTAAAGGTAATGTTGTAACAACTACCAAATCCGCAAACTTCTCTTAGGACTAAACAATCTATTTCTGAATTAGTTCATCTTCCGTATCCTTTTCTCACCCCGGTAGCTCCTTAAAATCTGGGTTTTTTTCAGGTATGAGATCAATGCATCAGCGGTGGAAATGAACAGTGACTGGCCGGGATCACTGTGTTTATAATGGTAGACCTGTGCCATATAACTGTTCATGGCGACCGTATAGGTCTGATCCATATCAAGTGGAGTATTGTTTTCGGTGAGAAGAGTTACATCTTCAAGATCGCCATTGGCATTAAGTTTAAGTATTGTCCTGATCCCTGATGGATAAACGGGAAGTTTATCGTCAATTGGAAAAGCTGCATGCATTAAGGAGTGGATCTCATTCCCGGTTAGCCTGGTTATGATAAGTTCATTCCCGAAGGGATCGAGCTGATATACATTCATCATTGAAATTGGTCCTTTGGGAAGGCGATCGATACGAACACCTCCGGGATTTACAATTGCAATGTCAGCATTCGCAGCATCACGTTGTGCATCGGCCATAAGGTATCCCAGTTCTTCATATGTTGAAAAATCGTCTGCAGCTGTTGCTATCACTTCCTTCAGGACAGGATTGTCGTTGTATTTATCAACCATGGCACGGACTGACGGTTTTTCGTTCTTCGAGTCACGTATATTGAGGAGCTGCATGTTCCTTTCCGGTTTTCCGTCGCTTTTTAGGGATAACTTGATCAGAGTACCATATTTCAGTTTATTTTCAGCCTGGGTGATCATGATCCCGTTATGTATCTGGTCTTTTTCAATTCTCGTATGAGAATGTCCCCCGATGATCAGATCGATACCGGGAGGCATTATTCCGGCAAGCTTTACATCGCTTTCAAAACCAATATGCGTCAGGGCAATAAGAACATCACTTTTATCCTTAAGCCAGATATACTCAGGTGCCGTATCAAACGGTGAACGGAAAGTAAATCCCTTAACGTTATCCGGATGTGAATCGGGAATCCCGTTCTGGTTTATTTGCAGAAGTCCGAGAAAAGCAAGTTTAAGTCCGTTGGGTAAAATAATTATCTTCCAGGGTTCCAGCTTAATATTATTGGATTTATCCGCTGAAATATTGGCACATATAAAGGTGAAATTTGCTTTATGCGTCAGATTGCTGAATCCCTCCGGATGTGAATCGAATTCATGGTTCCCTACTGCACTCAGATTAAAACCTGTGGCATTCATCAGCTCGATCACAGGCAATCCTTTTTCGGGATACTGGTCATTCACCGGATTCCCTGTCTGATTATCTCCGGCAGCGACAAGGAGCATATCGGGATAAATAGCACGTAAACTGTCAACAATATATACCAGTTTCGGGAAATTGTCGATAGCGGCATGAATATCGTTCACGGCAAAGATAACGGCCTGCTTCTCTTCCTTTTTAAGAGCAACGGCTTGCTTCGTTGTACTGCAACCTGTAAATAATACGCCTGCAAATAATAAAAGAACCAGCTGCTTCATTAAAATCTGTCCCCTGCGGCCATTCCTGATAAAAAGGGTATTACCTTCGGTCAGCTCTCCGTCGGAGGCAACTTTGTTCCCATATTTATCTTCAACAAGGGGAAAACGTACGGGGACTTTTTTCCTCATTAGTGAATAATAGCTCAGAATTGCATCTTTCACTTTTGCCCCGTTGTGAAGTTCAAGTAAAGTATCGTTCACTGTGATTTTCATTTATCAGGTTTTAGGGATACAAAAAAACTAAAAATTCCGTTCCCCGCACATCATTTATTATGTCAGTTTTAAATGTCTGTGTCTGTATAAAGATCCTCCTGCGAGGAAATATAATATAGTAAGTATAACTATCATTATTATCTCCGGCATTACAGCCGGCAGATCCATATCCATAATGAGTATTTTATTAAATGCTGAAACGGCATGGGTCGGGGTCATTAATCCCTGAATATTTACCGGGTAACCGGCGATCGTAAACAGGGCTTTGCTATTTATCGGGAAAGCTGCACCCGTAAAGAATGCAAAGAGGAAGAAGGGGAAATTGCCCACTACAAGAATTTCTCCCGCTGATCTGGTCAGTGCTGCAATTATAAGGCCGAAGGCAATGATTGAAAAACTTGTCAGTCCTGCAACGAGGATCACGGTTGCCGGAGAACCTGAATATTTAAATCCAAGTAAAATTGCCGTCAGCAGCGTCAGCAATACAGATAAGAGTCCGACCAGGAGTTGCACAATACTTATACCTCCCAGGAAGCCTGAAGCAGTAAGCTTTGATAGCTTAAGGCGCATAATTGTCCTGTTCTCAACTTCTGATACAAAAGCAATGCTTGCCGTGAACATGAGCATTATCAGTGAAAAAATAAGAATACCCGGCACTACCATGTCAAATTCACTGAGTACTCCCGAGGTACCCAATGCTGTTTCTTTAACCTGAACAACTCTTTTACTACCGCTTGCCTGAAGCACATATTCATTCAAAAATTCGTTTGCCCATACTGCACTTATAAGATAATTTGTACTTGTCAGATCCCCGACAAATTCAACCCCGGCAGTAACAATGCTGTCATTTGATCTGAGGCCTTCTATTGCACGCGAAAAAGAGTTGTTAATAATTATAAGTGCATCCGCTTTTTTGTTCCTGACAGTCTCAATGCCTTCATCTCTGCCCTTGCCCCTCTCAACTGTAAAGGGAATTTCAGCTTTGACTGCTGCAAGGATATTAG
This sequence comes from uncultured Rikenellaceae bacterium, assembly GCA_964421975.1. Lineage (GTDB taxonomy): Bacteria > Bacteroidota > Bacteroidia > Bacteroidales > VadinHA17 > LD21. Next base: position 14,337 of record CAYQZL010000003.1, on the reverse strand, counting down.
CACTGTTTATTAAATCATTCCCATGGTTTATCCGGTGCCCGGCTGTAATAATGCCGGTATCCTCATTGATCACCAGCACCTTATAGTTTGGCTCTGATGATTCTGTTATAAGAAAATAAATAAGAATGAAGAAGGGACCCATTGATAATGTAAGCAGGAGCACCCAGTAACTTCTTAATTGCTCCTTCAGGCTTTTTGATAATACGCTCAGCATTTTCATTCGAAAATAATATCATTATGTTGTTATAAACTAAGTAGTTCGAATAGCCTGCCCCGCCTCAGGCGGGGGAACCTTCATGTTTGAAATTTATTTTCATAATCTTTTGTGTATGTTTCTCATGAAGGATTCATTGACGTAAATTTCTGCCTGTTAAATGGATGAAAACATCTTCAAGTGAATTTTCGCGAAGCCTGATCTCTGAAATTTTCAAACCGTTATTATCGGCTGTATTCTTTATTGCCGGTATCTGTTCTACTATTCCGGGGTGTTTTATAAGAACAGTCCCGTTACTTATTTTAACATTCATCGAAAGTGATGAAAGATCTCCGGCAAAACTATTCATTGAATTTTCATTGCTGTTTTCCAGCGTTATTTCAAGAATATCTCCCTCGCCCACCATTTTTTTCAGATTCTGTGGCGTGTCAAGCCTGAGTAATCTGCCATGGTCAATTATTGAAAGCCTGTCGGCCAGACGGTCAGCTTCGTCCATGTTATGAGTGGTAAGGATTATCGTCTTCCTTTTGCCGAGATCTTTTATAAAATCGCGGACTAAAACCCTGCTCTGAGGATCAAGTCCCGCTTCCGGTTCGTCGAGGATCAGTATCTCCGGATCATGTATCAGGGCAAGACAAATATTGAGCCGGCGTTTCATTCCGCCCGATAACTTACCAGCCAGGATACCGGCTTTATCTTTCAGCCCTAAAAAGTTCAATAATTCAGCGGCACGGATCTTTAAATACCTTGATGGATAATCATACATTTTACCGATGAACAGTAATTGTTCCATACAGGTCAGCTTCGGATAAATTATATTATCCTGCGGACAATAGCCTATCAGCAGTTTCCGGTCCTTAATCCGGTGGTTTGCAAAAGTGATCCTACCTTCAGTAGGAGGCAATAAACCGCATATCATGCTTATTGTTGTTGTTTTACCGGCTCCGTTGGGACCCAGTAAGCCAAATATCTCATTCTGATAAATGCCGAAATTAAGTCCGTCAACAGCAATAAAAGACCCGAACTTCTTTTTCAGATTTTCAATTTTTATAACCGGTTCCATCATTGATTGTAAAATTAAACAATCCGGGTAATGTTTATAAGGTCTTTATGAAGGTTTTCCTTATCTACCGAACTGGCACAGCTTTGTGCTATCATTTTTTAGCGGTAATCATATCTGAATAATATGGAAGGTATTTCCTTATCAGTTACTTTCCTGCTTATCCCATTCCCTGGCCAGTCTTTGCCATATCTCCAGGCACCTTCGGCGGTATTTCTCTGCAACATCTTCCGGTAATTCAACTACCAGGAAATCCTCCATCATATCGAGTTCATCACTACTTATTTTAATTGTGACCTTACGGTATTTACTGCCATTATTCTTAGTCATTCCCCAGTTGTTTTATCTCATCAATTTACTTGTTGAGCTTCTTATAACGCTCATAAATTGAATATTTAAAAGTTAAATACATTGAAAAGAAGAAAACCAGGATGATCAATATCAATGGCAGAACTGATACAAAATCCAATCTTAACGTGATCTTGTGAATTATCATTAAAAGAAATCCGGTCATAGCCAGTGGCATTAACATATATCTTTTCCGTGGTTTTTCAATTAATTTGAGCCTTAATATTTCTTTATTCAGGCGGTTATTTCCCGATATTTTGTTCTAAAATATCAAGTAACAGGTTCTTTTGTTTATTGTCTGTCATTTTCCATGCTGTTACAGTTTTACCGGATAATTCATTTTGTGATCACATTTACCCGATTAGTAACAGGACCTTGTTAAAAATCACATAACAGATGTGTTTTTTAAGTTTCTTGAGTTATGCTATGGCCAAGCCGTGAGCCTTATTGATGCCTGGATTAAGTTCAATGTAAAACTTCATTCCGGGTACTGTGTATCAAATGTAGACTTCTTTTTTAATGTTAGTTTTTTTAATATTTTTTTCATTTTCTGTCTCGTCTTCCAATTAAAAAGTTGCACAAATAGTTGTAAAACCCGTAATCTGAAAAAACTCAAATGATACGAAAAAGAAAACGAGACCTTATTGAAGTTTTGTATAATTTCAATATATTGATTAGATAAATACGCTATATCTTTTTTAAAATCAATAAGTTCATTTGGCAGTTCCTGTTTCTTTGTTATAACTGCAATAATTTCATTCCCGCAGGTACTTGTTTCTATTTCAGTAAAAGGTTTTATTAAAGAATTGATATTAATTTTTGATTCTTTGTTCCGGATAATTATTTCACCGTTTTCCAGTGAAATATTATATTGGTGAAAACCACGATAATTTTCGGTTTCTGCTTCATTTCTGAAGTGTCGCAAATATAACACACCTCCGATTTCAAGACTTGCAATACACTCCAAAATCCCTTTAAGCGGATTTATACTGTGATCAAGAGCATTTTGTACTATAATCAAAGAAGCTCTTGGGGGAACAAATGCCGAGAGGTATTCAATAAATCCAAATGTTATTCTGGGTAAATCAATTTTCTTCTTTTCGATTATTTTATTGAAAAACGGTGCGAGAGGATCAATATAGCAAACATTCAGCTGTTTGCCATTCAATTTATCACCGTTACAAAAACTCATTCCACAACCAGCATCAACTACTGCAGGATTTTCTTTTTGTGAAAGAAATAGATTGACATCAAAGTTGATAAGTTCAATTTCTTTATTGTATCTGGAATAGCTAAACAGACTTTCTATACGCTTTTTATTAGAATAAACACCTTCCCAGAAAGCAATTTCGTATGGAATCCCATTTACCCAGTTTTTCATTAGTAGTTATTGTGTTTATAATTTATGCTCATTTCTATACTGAAGTGACTATATTCTCTGAAATCCACCTCATAATAACAACTTATACAATAATGTTATATATACAACCGGCTGAAGCAATTTTCTTGTTACAAAGAATAATCTTTTAAATGGGAAAAGCCCTTTCCCGTTACCATGCAATGGATAATCCTGTTTAATTTGATCAGTTTATCCTTATATGGGCTAATGACATAATTTTTAATGCATCTGCCATACTCATACCAATTCTCTTGAATAGCGGATAGCTCTTTTTAAACTCATAATACATTGGTTCGTGGCTGATTACTTTTATAAAATCTGCCCATTTTTCTATTTCTGTTATATAATTAATCCCCCATTTTAAATAAGCCGATTTATCCATTCCCCCTTTTTCAAGAACTTTTTTATTTGAAATTTTAATCCCTAATTCAGAAGCATAATCAAAGACAATCTCTGCTCCGGGAAGAAAAGTATGGAAATCACCAAATAGTATTTTTATGTCAGATTCATCAAAATAATAAAGCACTCCGGCAATCAGGAACATAACATTATTTTTCTTTACAATTGAATCATACCAGCTTGCATCAAATACTGATTTGGAAATGAATTTGCTTCTGTCTGTTTCTGAAATATAATTTTTCCTTAACTCAATTGTATCCGGCAAATCCAGATCGTACCAATGGATTTTTCCATTATCCACACGGTCAAATGTTGTATCCAGGCCACAACCAATATTCACTATTGTTGCATCAGGAAAAACATCTATGAATCCTTTAATTTTTTTGTCAAAGTAAATGCTTCTTGCAACCCAGCTAAGCCGGCTTAATGGATGAATATTCTTTGCAATTACAGAAAAATCATAAGGAATATTGCTTATTATAGAAACCGCTTTTCTGTCAACCAGAAGAGGTTTTGGCTTCTGTGTTTCAATTGCCCTTCCCCATAAAGGGAGTAACAGTGTTTTCTGAACGCTGCCAAGTTTGATTTCATTATTATTTTCCATTTTATACACTATCCTATACTTTGTTTTCCAATATCATAAAACCCAATAGCCAGGTGGTATAATTTACCCATATAGATCGTGCTACAGGATGTTATTTTAATATAATTCAAGTTTATCCAGGTTTCTGATTGCATCCAGGAATCCTCTTTTCCTAAATTTTTCTTTCCATATTTCAACTGGAGAAAAGCTCATTGAAACAGTTGTACTCTTAATTACAAGGAGTTTATCACCAGTTTTTAAATTAAAAGCATCAATAAACTCCTGATTTAGAAATATTCTTTCATTCGAAACAGTAGTTAAAGCATAGGGTCTTGATCTTTCGTAAACGAGGAGATTTATATCTTTTATTTTCCTGATAATTTCATTAAATACAGATTGTCTGGCTTTTTCGTAATTCAAAATTGCAAGTCCTCCTTCTCCCTTACGGGTAGATGTCAGAAGTACGAGATCATTATTTGAAATATTATATCTTTTTAATGCTTTGGATGGTATGCAAATGCTATAATCATCCCGGATAACAGATATTCCGTATGCTTCTTTTGCTCCTGGAGTTCCTGGCGACAGACTGGGCATAATAGATAATGATAAATTTGTTTATTAAGGATCCGGGTAATGTCCCTACTGTTTAATTTATAAATAATCGCGTTATCGCCTGCTTTTATTTTCTTGCTGTCATAGTTCTGCGAGGATCCAGTCCAGAATAATTTTCAGGGTTTCATCTGTGATTTTAGTTGAATTAATTTGACCTTCCTGATTCTCCGGTAATAAAAGATGGTTATGGTGTTTTAAAATATTTGTAGTGACATTAAGATTGCCATTTTTATTCATTTCCATTTTTAATTTTAATGCATCTTCAGGTGGAACATTCTTATCTGATTCTCCACTAATTATTAGAGTTGGTTGTTTGACAAGTCTGGCTGATACCATTGGATCATAATCATAAAGATATCTCAGATTAATGTCTTTCTTTAAGAGTTTTCTGAATTCTTTTTGATCTAAAATGCCATTCATAATTTGGTAGTTTAATATCTCCTTACCTCTTGATCCGGGTGCAGACAGAAGAATTATAACTTTTACAGAAGTATCCTTTGAAGCAATCATATGTGCAATTGATGCCCCTTCACTTAATCCCAGGAGCCCGATCCTGGAGTCATCAATATCTGGTCTGGATTTCAGATATTTGATTAATTGTTCAATATCTGCCGATCTTTCAGGAGCAGTCATTTTATCTATGTTCCCACCCTTTGAAGAACCGACACCCCGGTCATCCATTCTCAGTACAGCAATCCCGTTTGCAGATAGCAAGTCAGCAATTTGTCGGAAAGGTCTATATGCCGTTATTGGATTATCTGGTTTTGAATTATCTCTGTCATGCGGGGAACTACCGGTAATTAATAAAACACAGGGCAACTTCTTTTCCTGATCTTTTTGAATTGTCAGGGTTCCAACCAGAATATCTCCGCTAACCAGAGTAATTTCAACAGTTTCCCCGATATAATTTGCTCCTACAGGAGGGTCATAATTAACAGGATTATGGTCAGAGCAACTGTATTGTAATATAAGGCCGACAAAAATTATGAACAAGATGTATATTCTGTATCTTTTCATATCTGTTCAGGCAGGTAAATACAATTTTTTATTGTCGCCAGAATTTAATATCAGAAAAAGTATTTGGGTTAGACCTGACATTTTTAAGTATGAATAATGGTGAAGCCATAATATTAATCTTTTTCAATCTCCGTACCTGTAGTGACCAATAATTTTAAACCTGAATAAACAATCCTCAATTACCTGACCATTGCCAATATTGTGAACGATCTGGTATCTGTCCGAAAAAGTTGATATAGTATTTACAACAAATCCTGTGTGGATTATCCCGTTACCAAGATCCCAGCATACTATATCACCCGGGAAATAGTCTTCCGGATTTTGGGTAATTGGAAGAGTAATCCCTTTTCTTGCGAAGAAAACCATAAGGTTTGGTACCCTTCTATGATCAATATTTGGATCGGGGTTGGTTAAACCCCAGTTGTTAGGGTAAACTGAAAAGTTAACCTGCATGTCTTCATGTACCTCTTTCTGAAGGTCAATACCAAGTGCTCTGTATGCTCTGATAATTACGTCTGTACATACACCTTTATCACCCGGAACATCACCGTTAGGATAGGGTATTGAAAAGTACCCGGGATCATAAGTAACGTGTTGTTTTGTTAATTCCAATGCAGCACTACTGAGCTTAGAATAGAAATCAGACTGTGCATTACTTATATTAAAAAGAATTAAGAAGCATATTGATATTAAGTATTTCATATCTGTGTGTTAACGGGAGTCTCACGATGTGAAAGTTCGTAATCCATGTCTTCAATCTCAAATGCAATAGGCTGAATAGTCCTGATCAGTTCATTTACCGGACTATTTCTCAAATCGCATCCATTGTTATTTCCTTTTGCCTTAAGGTTGGGGTCCGGCAATGAGGAATTTGTAAAGCTTAATATTATGACTTCTCAGCTTTATTCTTTAATTCCACCAGATTTTTTCTCATTCCCTCAATCAGAGATTTTTTCATCAAAGAAGATCCTAAGCCCTTTAGCGACTCTTTGACAATGACTTTAGTTTCATTGTTTCCGGAGCTAAGATACCAGTTATGGACTGCTTTTATCCACCAGATCCTTCCTGTCCAGCCAATTTCAGAGTTTTCATTTACAGTATGAAATTCTGAATTAATGTTTAAGCCGCCGGCTTTCCATTTAAATTTTGCTCCGGCTACAGATGGTCCGTTTATCTGAGCTATAGAGACACTACTTTGCCAGCCGGGCCAATCATTTATGTCAGACAGAATTTTAAAAACTTTTTCTATGGGTGAATTAATAATTATCTCTCCCTCAGAAAAACATTTAGCAGTTGGATCAACTTCTATATTCATTATTGTTCTTTTAAATTGTTATAAAAAATGGCAGGAACCAAAAGAGTTGTCTTTTCAATTTGAGTTTAAAAAGAATAACAATCGGGAATATTATTTTGTTCCCATGGTTGTATTCACCTGATTTCTCATGATGGTTTGAATGGTTTCAGAAGATCAGGGAATTGAATATGTGTTTCATATGAAAAGGTCCGGCTGTGTTGAGTTCATTACTGATAAGATCAATCCGGACAGAAAGGTACTTTCCATTTTTTGTCAGTTTTTATCGTTTAAATCATTTATCTCTTTCCCGGTTTCGATGAAGTTTGTCAGGTCGTCCAGGAATCTTACCATTGGAGCTCCGTCAATTACATCGTGGTCAACCAGTATAGTCATATTTAAGATTTCCCTGATTTTAATTTCATTATTTATGACAACAGGTTTTTTTAGGATCGATCCTACACCAAATGAGATCGGATGGACTGATTTGTGTATGAACCAGCCATTTATTTTACCGATCATCCCAATTGATGTGACAGCTACATTACCCATTGTTTTGAAAGCTGTCTTCGCATGCTTCAGCAGGAATTTCCAAAAAAGCCTTCTGATGAACCCGGGCAGATAGTAGTAAATTCTTTGATATGAAGATGATTGTTTTTTCAGAACAATGTCTCCCGGATTTAAATCATGATTCCTGGCATTTTCTATTTCCTGAGTTATTTTAAGGGCAGATTTTTCATTTACCTTTTCAATTAAAAGAGGAATTGGAACTTTGGAATCTCCTATTTTCTTTTCTACTATCATTGAAACATTAATGTCATTGAAAATAATGAGTTTCTTTTTGTTATATAAATACGCAGATGCTTCCGGGTGCTTTTGCAGGACACTTCCGATGATTTTGATCAGCCAGGCATTAAAGGAGACTATTGTCCCTTTTTTTCTCAGGTCTCTGAGCCTCGCTCTGCTTTCAGTAACGTCGAATTCGAGCATTGCGTTTATGTGGTGTTTACGCAGGCCAACATCAAAAATGTCAAAGGTTGCGATCCTTGAGCGGATAATATTCCGGAATCTATAGTTTTTAGTCATAGGAAGAAGTTTTAAATTTTCCGGTCAATTTATAGCGACCTGAGTGATGCTTGTATTTGCCAGGGGGTCAATAACCCGGAATGAGGGGTCAATTGCCGGAATAAACAGTTAAGTGCCCTTTATCGGACAATTTATTCAAATTTGTTCTCCATTTAACGAAGTTCACTGGCAAAGAAATATTAAGGCGTCTAACTTTAGAAGTTGATATTAATTTAAGCGTATGAAACAAGGATGAGATAATTCAGGTACCTAAATCCCCGATTTTGTTTTTTTTTGTCGTGGTACAGGAACCTATTCTATATATTTACCAGCCGCAATTATTTTTTTAATTCATCCAGCTCAGTCTGATTAAGGTCTATTTGTAATTCTAATTTTTCAGGAAATGGGAAATAGTAAAAAATGATCAATAGAATTATTCCTGTGAATACCAGATAAATTAAATTATCTGACAAGAGCAAACCAACAATTGAAAATAACCCGACTCCTTCGCATGTGCCCATTCTGATTAAAAAGCCAGGCTGGAATTTTAATAATTTGTCCTTTAGCGGCAAATCTTTTTCGATCTTCCCCCATATAACCTTAGATACCAAGTATCCTGCCGGTATAGCCAGAAAGAATAAAATCAGGTTTGCAAATATTACAGGATCGCTTTTGTCAAAGTAAAATTTGAAATCCTGTGAGATCAGGAAAGTCACTGCTAAGAATGACAATAAACCAATTATCATGGCGAAATATAATACCCTGATTGAGCTCAGAACAGATCTTGAATCCGAATGTTCAGTCCTGTTTATCAGATCAAAGATTGTTTTATTATTCATAGTCTGATTTTAAGGATTAATCTATAGTTGTTTGTTTATTGTGAAGTTACGAATTACCACCAGAGGCCCGGGGGTATAATTAGTCAGTCTCCGCTAAAGTTGCGGCTTTTAAAGCTTTATCAGCTCTAAATGATCTTGGCATTAGTCATGAAGGCAGTTACTCTTCCCTTGTCAGGGGCACCGTCAGACCTTACACCGTTACATACATCAACGGCAAATCACCTCAGGCGGGGAGTTTATGAATTACAGCACCGTCCGTGTTATGTACTGGTTTTATTTTTCGTCATTCAGGAGCAAACTTGCGTTGAAATATAATAAAGCTCCATTTTCAATTGGTCTTGGGTTGAAAATAAAGTTGAATTTTTCGAATTGGATTTTAAGTTCATTTTCAGAATATAAGTTACCATGTATTACTACCTTAGAATGCTTTTTCTCAGGGACAGGCACACTACAATAAAAAACTGATGAAGTTTTCATTACCCTTTTTATTTCTTTGATAAAACTATCAAGGTCTCCTAGAAAGTTCAGGGAGAGATCGCAAATGACTATATCAAAAATTTGATTGCTGAATGGTAAATCATTAGCAGGTGAAACAAAAAACTCAACATCAGCAAATTGATGATCTTTAAATTTTCGTACTGCCTGCTTAAGTAATCCAACACTAATGTCAATACCAGTGTACGAATTGTTTTTGTTTAGTAGTTCTGATGAGAAACCACTCCCTGTGGCTATTTCCAGTATATTCTTGTTTTGAATAGTTTCGTATTCCTTTTTAAGGAGTTCAATATGTTTTGAAATACTTCCTTTAAACTTTTTAGGGAAGATGGACTTTTGCATAACTGAATCATAAGCAAATGCAAACAGTTCACCGAGCCATGGCTTGAATTTTCTGATTCTCCCTTTGTCGTCTAAGACAAAATTAATCCCGTTTATCCGGATAACTTTTACAGTTTCTTTTGTTTTCATACGGTCCGTATTAGTGGCTGTTATGTTTTTAATGCTTAATATACAGTACTTTCCATTATTTTTTTTTTAAGCTTAACTAGATCATTTTTTATGCCTTCTCTAATTTTTTTTATGAAAACAATCATAAGTCTCATTATAAAAGGGCCAGCCATTTTTGCACGAATGCTTACAATACTTCCGCCATTTTAATTGTCAGGCAGATAACCCCAATAAATGAACTCTTTTTTTGATTTTAATATTTTGAGACCACCATCAAACAATATCATGTAAATGTTTGCGACATCCAGAACATTTCTATAGTCGTGGTCCGTTAGAATAATCCCTTTCTTATTTGAGTGTTTGATTATCATATCTTTAACAAGCTCAATATGTATTGGAGAAATTCCGTTAAAGGGTTCATCCAAAAAAGCAAATTGAGAATCAGTGCTCAGGATTAATTTTATTTCCAGGTACCTTGATTCTCCCCCGGACAGATTCCGAATTTTGGTATTTAATACTTTAGAAAGAACATTGTCATTCAAGAATTCAGAATCGTTTAACTGATGGTCAAATAATTGTATTGTTTTCCTGACAGTCAGATCTTTAGGCAGGAAACTATCCTGAGGAAGAAAGTTAACAATTCCCTGCTTTTTAAAAGGCTGGCCAAGTATCTCATCGTTGACAGAAATATGTTTATAATCAGTATACAGGGTTCCATATAGTATTTTTAACAGAGTAGATTTTCCTGAGCCATTTCGTCCCAGAAGTCCGACAATATCTCCAGTCTGACACATTATGAAGATATCGGTCAACACTTGTTTTTCACCGAAGGATTTTCTTATACTATCTGCCTCAAATTTGTTTAGCATAATGAGCGAATATCAAAAATGGGATCATGAGAAGAAGATGAAAAAGGTATGTTATTAAGATTAACTTGATTTTTGATATGCCAAGGTTGTAGTATAAATAATATTCATTTTTGCGCGCGAGTTCATAAAATAAAGCTCCGATAAGAAAACCACCTGTAATGAAGAATAAGATAAATGTGGAAATCACTTTATGTAAGGTAATTACCTGATCAGTCAGAAATGGTTTTGAAACAAGAGTAGCAAGTACAGTTGCTATTGGTGAAAAAACGAGATTGATAACCAATACTACGCTGAAATATGGAAGGTATTTTTTAATCATTTGCAGTAGCGCGACGTATTTTTGCTAACGGCCCCGCAATATGGGGAGGTTGTTTTACCCGACGCAAGCTTCCGTTTATCCCTGGTACATGGGACTGGTATCTGTCTCATGCGGTAAGCTTATGAATTATTCTGTTTATGTTAGCTGCTGATCATTTTCAAATATTCAGCAGGAGTCATTACAGAAATTTCGGATCCAGAACGACATGTTTATATTCAGAAGGCTCAACTGATCCACGAAGTTTATTGGCTGACTCCCACAAAGTTTCCTCAATGCTTTTTCTTTTTTTCTCTTTCAGTTTTTTCGCCATGTTATAAATACATCTTTTTTATGTGCCTTTGAACATCTCTTTCAACTTTTTCAAAATCCGGCAGATCCTTTATTTGATCCCTTAAGGAAGATTTCCATTGCCCTTGATATTGAAGGATCCGCTCGGCCAGTTTACCCTTGAATTTTAATGCATCTAATCCTTTACTGTTACATTTATTTTTGAATTCAACAATATAATTATTTGCATCCAATCCCTCTTCTTCGAACAGATACCAGATATCATAAAAATCCCTTGCAATCATCCTTTGAATTACAGATCGCATTTTTTCAACTAATATTTCTTCAAGAGTATAACATGACATACTGTAGTCATCAATATCTGAGTATGATCTTAAGGTAGTGTTTTTAACAGTTTTAAATTCGAGTTTTTCGTTTCTGGCTATATCGATTTTAATTTTTTTATTAGTTCCTTGCCCACCTAGTGGTCCAATATATCCAATAAAAAAGTACAGCCCTCCATCTTCATGTTCATTGCTTTCTAATATATTCAAGGGGATGTTTGCTTTCTCTTTAATGAATTTGAAAATGTCATTAAATTCTTCTGAGATTTTATCATTTGAAACACTTTCATCTGCTAATGTAAAATCAAGATCTTCAGAAAACCGATAATCTTCGAAGTAAAACTTTTTAAGACATGTACCTCCTTTAAATACTAGGACTCCAGAAAGTAATTTATTCTGACTTATTCCTTTTAAGAGCCACGATAGGATATAGTCTTTCTCAATCTGCTGGTCTCGGACACCTGCTGATCGAGCTTTGTTTTGGATTTCACCGGGTTTAATCATGTGTACAGGGCAGATTTAATTGTTTCAGGCTCAATATTTTGTTGGACGCTCCATCTGGTAATAAACCTACCTTTCTTTGGTAGTTCTGTATCTAATAACACATATGAATCTGATTTCAACTTTAGCAGGGTATCTATAATGTTATTCTTTATTTCCAGCAGTTCGAGAAGAAAACCTAATCTTTTTATAACAGCCTGGGATTTAAATTTCTTCAAATATTCAAGAAGTTTGCCAAAATTTATTTGATCTTTTGATATGAAAATAGCTTTTGATATTTCCACTATCCCTCCTGCATAAACTGGTTTAAAGAGGCAATCAATAATTGTTTTTTCCAGATCTGAACAAAGGACTCTATTGTAACTATCTATCCATGTTTCTTCATAACCGAAGAAATGATGTTCATTATGGAAAATAAACTGAAAGGGGATATTCTTTATATATATTATTGATGGTTTTGTTTGTTTTGGAACTACTATCTGTTCTTTTAATGAAGGTTGTGTTATTAAATCATAAATAACTAATGCAGAATAATACCCAATGTAATAATCCTTACCGCCCACAAGACATTCAGCCGCCAGATGCCAATCCGGCATAAATGATTTGGAATCTTGCTCATATGGAATTATATAATACTTCCCCTCTTTGAGTCTCATTAGTAATCCTCTTTTCGTCATATCACTCAATAATTCCCGAACAGCGCTTTCTTTCGAACCTGGAAGAGCATTAAAAGCCTCCTTGTAATCAAAGCATTCCATATCATTACTTCTAAACCACGAAAGAAGCTCATTTGACTGTTTTGATATGTACTTATTTTTCATAACCCTATTGTCAGGATAAACCTGACTACAATGATACAAAAGATATTATTAATTTAACCGTTCATTAGAATAATTATTTATTGTAGATTATTTGTCAGGTTAAACCTGACTGAACAGATATAAAGCATAAGTTACTTTAATAAATGGTTCTTTTGCTTTTGCTTAGTGTGATAGAATGTGTGTTGGAGCAAAAGCAAATGTGCCATTTATGATTAAGCTAAGAATTTTAAAATTTTGCGCGCGGGAAAGTCCCGATAGAAAGCACAGAGTTTTCCTGTCATTGATAAGCTGTCAAGGTAGCAGGAATATTTTTCCCCATTAACCAATCAGCTGTCATGTTGATATTCAATGGCTTGCCCATAACTTGGTGATCCATGTACCATTAGTTCATATATTTGTCTTACTGTGTATGTATTAGCCACCCGGTCGTAAATAATATTTCATATTATCCGAAATTTACAAAATCCATTAATATCCTTCCCTTAACCCCATGCTTCAGCCCCGTCACTCACAGATGAATATGACAATAATCTCAACTGTAGTTTAATAGGTTTGGGTATCGATTTGTTACCTTAATTCAGCAGGAATTACTGAAAACATTATTGAAAAGACAATAGATACAAGACGAAAGTTTCGCTTCAGTGGATTCAGGCATGAAACAATGTACCTGTTGTCCGTTTTAACTGCGGGAAATTATTGCTTAATAATCAAAATATTACTAATAGTATTCTTAAAGTTTAACCAGAAATATTATAATATCAGCCTGTTTGGGGTCATAAGTATCAATTCCCCTTATTTCTTCGGTTTTTTTTATGAAGTATATATAATCTTCAGTGTTAGTTTGATTTAAGTCAAAATATCCAGTATTGAAGAGATCATCGATAATACCAGGATTCATAATACCCAGTTCGGGATGAAATTTCATACTAAATGTCATGTCGGTTGAACAGTCATAAACAAAAGCATAATGCATCCGGCTTTTGATATATTCATATAAAATATAGCGACCTATGATTATTTGTTTTGAAGCTCCGTTAATTTGACCGGCAGGTTGTGCCTGATTTTTTAATTCTATAATATATTCCGGTAACAATTTGTTATTTATGATTTTGTAGATTGTATTATCAATACCGAATGATAGAAACACTTCATTTTCATGAACGGAAAAATGTATATTGTGAGGACTTCCTATTCCTGAATTTAAATTAAGATGTGAAATTTTAAATCTGAGTGTTTTAATTTTACTTATGTTCTGCCCGTTTAAATCAGACAAAGCAATATCATAATATACAAAACTATCATTTGAGTGGATTTCTGCCCGCCAGATCTTCCCTTTATGTACGATCTCCTGAAATTTCCGAAATTCAGGTGATTTGTCTTTTCTTTTGTAAACATCTTTTAAGTTACCATTAACATCGTATACCCTGTTACAATCAGAATAGAC
>CAYQZL010000002.1:80027-81350 GCA_964421975.1 uncultured Rikenellaceae bacterium | reverse complement strand
AGATAATGAGCGGTGACTGGAGTTCAGACGTGTGCTCTTCCGATCTAGCAGAAATGCAGCGGTTTCGGGGAGTTTAATTTTAGCCTGTCCGGAGCAGGTGTCTTTAAAGATTTCAGGGATCCAAGGGTTATATGGATAGGAATAAAAAATCCGGAAAAGCTTGTTGAGCTGCATGACACGATAAGGACAGGCCTGGAAGACACAGGATTTCAGACTGATGATCGCCCTTTCAGGCCTCATATTACGATCGGGAGGATCAAATTTATCAGGAATATTGAAGCTTTGAAAAACACTATTGAAAGATACCGGGATACAGAGATTCAAAAAGTCATTGCCAGTGAAGTGATCCTGTACGAAAGCATACTAAAACCTTCTGGCCCTGTCTATAAACCAGCAGGTATATTCAATCTCCGGGGGAATGGCTAGCATCAGGTGATTTTCTTTCACCACGGAGTCCACGGATTACCACGGAGTTTGCTCACCCCTCATCCCTCATCGCTCACCCCTCACCACTCATCGCTTACCTCTCACTACTCATCGCTCACAACTCACCTCTCACCGCTACCTATAGCCCTTTCCCTTTCAGTATCGTTCCAATAGTGTAAAAGAAGATCTTAATATCAAACCACAGAGATTTGTTTTTTAGATAATACAGGTCATATTCGAGTCTCTCAAGCATCTGACCGACATTTGTGGCATACCCGTATTTTACCTGTCCCCAGGAGGTTATCCCCGGTTTGATCTTCAGGAGTTCGGCAAATCCGGAATTTCTTTCCATGATCTGATCAATAAAAAATTTTCTCTCCGGTCTCGGCCCGACTATTGACATTTCTCCTTTTATGACATTTATAAAATTCGGGATTTCGTCAATACGGTATTTTCTCAGGAATTTTCCAATCCGGGTAATTCTTTCTTCGTCTGTGCAAGATAATCTGGGATGACCTGTTTCCGCATCAAAGACCATTGACCGGAATTTATAAATAACAAATGGTCTGCCGTTTTTCCCTATCCTGTCCTGGGAATAAATTACAGGCCCTTTTCCGGAAAGTCTTATCAGTATCCCCAGAATCAGGATGACGGGGCTTAAAACTAAAAGTGCAATCAGGGAGAACAGAATGTCGGCCAACTGCCTGATCTGTTCATTAATCAGGGTTTTGTCAGGGTTGATATTTGTACTTGTTTTTATAATGTCAGGTTTTCTTCGGCCATAACTATACGGATGTACCGGACAGTTGTTGCCGGCGAAGATAGAAATTTTTTTATTTTTGCTCACTGTACCCGATTCACCTGATTAAAAATGACAGATGATTTTGAAGCAAAAGG
>CAYQZL010000002.1:0-80017 GCA_964421975.1 uncultured Rikenellaceae bacterium | reverse complement strand
AAAGAAAGAAACTGATCTCGGAACTCAGAAAGAAAGGTATTACTGATGAAGAAGTATTAAGGGCAATGGATACTGTGCCCCGTCATGTGTTCATGGATCAGGCCTTTCTGATACATGCCTATGTTGATAAAGCTTTTCCGATCAGTTCGGGACAGACCATTTCACAACCTTATACCGTTGCTGTCCAGACATCACTTCTGGAGGTTAAAAAAAGAGATAAGATCCTTGAGATCGGTACCGGTTCAGGCTACCAGGCGGCTGTACTGGCAGAAATGGGAGCAAAAGTATATTCAGTTGAAAGACACAGGGAACTGTTTATCAAGGCACATAAAATACTGATTTCTCTTGGTTATCAGGTTGATCTGTTCTTTGGCGACGGATATGCAGGTAAGCCCCAGTACGGACCTTATGACGGAATAATCATTACAGCAGCTACAAAGGATATCCCGGCAGGGCTCCTTGAACAGCTGAAGACAGGAGGCAGACTGGTTGCTCCCGTCGGAGACAGCTCATCACAGGTAATGACGCTGGTTAAGAGAACAGGTGAGGCTACTTATGAATATTCATCACATGGCCACTACGTTTTTGTTCCCATGTTGAGAGGTATTGTTAAAGAAAAATAATCCGGAATGGAAATATACAGACTAGTTTTTTCACCTATAAGTGTAAATACATATATACTTGCTGACAGCGATAACAAATGTGCAGTGATTGACTGCGGATGTTATATTGAAGAAGAATTCAGGCAGTTAACGGATTTTCTTGATGATAAAGAACTTGTTCCTGTACTGCTGCTGAATACACACTGCCATCTGGACCATATTTTCGGCAACGGGTGGTTTCTTGCGAAATACGGGCTGGGAACACTCTGTCATCAGGGAGATGAAATGAACAGGAAAAATGCTGTAAAACAGGCAATGTTTTTCGGATTAAAAATGGATACTCCTCCGGAACCTGCAGGTTTTATTGAAGATGGTCAGATCGTTTCATTCGGGAAGGTAATCCTTAAAGCTCTGCATGTACCCGGTCACTCACCGGGAAGCCTGGCTTTTTATTGTGAAAAAGAGGGAGTAGTATTTACCGGAGACGCACTTTTTGCAGGAAGTATAGGGAGAACGGATCTTCCAGGAGGTGATTATGGATCCCTTATCAAGTGCATAAAGGAGAAATTATTTACACTGCCGGAAAATACTGTGGTTTACCCGGGTCACTATGGTTCAACAACTATTGGTGAAGCGATAAAAACAAATCCTTATTTCGTATAACTTTCAGATGCTATTTGACATATTCTTTCAGTTATTAAGATTTCTTCAGTTACTATAGTGGTTTTAATAATGGATTTAATTACCCCTTCTTTTACTGAAGCCGATAATAACTATTCACCGGTATTTTTAAAATTCAGGTATGATTGTGAAGGAGGAATTAATTTTAAGATGATAAACAGTTAAAACAGAATAAAATCATGTCATACGACAAATTTGTAAACCGTCATAATGGTCCCCGTGATCATGAAGTGCCTCAGATGCTTAAAACCATTGGAGTTGAATCGCTTGATGAACTGATAGATAAAACAGTACCTTCAGGGATAAGGCTTTCAAAATCCCTGAACCTCCCGGCAGCCATGAGTGAATTTGAATACCTGGCTCATCTCAGGGACCTGGGTTCACAAAATAAGCTGTTCAGGTCATTCATTGGCCAGGGTTATTACGGAGTTGCTCTTCTTTCTGTCATTGTCAGGAATGTTCTTGAGAATCCTTCCTGGTACACCTCCTATACTCCGTATCAGGCTGAGATCTCACAGGGCAGACTTGAAGCCCTTCTGAATTTCCAGACAATGGTCATTGAGATGACCGGAATGGAGATCGCCAATGCTTCACTGCTGGATGAGGCAACCGCAGCGGCAGAAGCAATGATAATGATGTTCAATGCACGATCCCGTGAGGCTGTTAAGGCAGGTATCAACAAGTTTTTTGTTGACGAAGATATTTTTCTTCAGACTATTGATGTTATACAGACCCGTGCAGAACCTCTTGGGATAGAACTTGTGAAAGGAAAGTACAACGAAATTGTGCCTGACAGTACCTTTTTCGGTTTCCTTGTGCAGTATCCTGCTGCTTCCGGAGAAGTTAAGGATTACAGCGCTTTTACCGCGAAGGTTCATGAGTCGGGTGCACTGATAGGTGTTGCAGCCGACCTGATGAGTCTTGCCCTGCTTACTCCTCCCGGAGAATGGGGCGCTGATGTGGTTGTCGGATCAAGCCAGAGAATGGGCCTTCCGGTGAGTTTCGGAGGACCACATGCAGGATTTTTTGCCACGAAAGATGCCCTTAAAAGAAGTATGCCGGGAAGAATCATAGGAGTTTCGGTTGATGTCCATGGAAATCCCGCACTGAGAATGGCTCTCCAGACACGCGAACAACATATTAAAAGAGAAAGGGCAACATCAAATATCTGTACAGCACAGGCACTGCTGGCAACCATGTCGGGAATGTATGCACAGTATCATGGACCTGTAGGCCTCAGGAATATTGCCGGACACATACACAGATCAGCCTGTACCCTGAATCATTCCCTGAAAGAACTTGGATACAGGCAGCTGAATACGACTTTCTTTGATACTCTCAAAATTGAGCTCCAGGATGTTATCACTCAGGAAAAAATAATGAAGATTGCACTTGGGAAAGGTATTAATTTCTTCTATCCTGCTGATGGTTCTGTAGTTATAAGTACTGATGAGATAACCACAATTGAAGAAATAAATACAATCAGCGCAATATTCGCCGAAGTATCCGGAAAAGATCCTGTTGTTGTTAAAGAACTGTGCAATTGCAGTATTACCGGTGATAAATTCATAAGGAAATCTGATTTCCTGAAACAACCAGCTTTCAACAGGTATCATAGCGAAACGGAGATGATGCGTTATATTAAAATGCTTGAAAGGAGGGATATATCCCTTACACATTCAATGATCTCCCTGGGTTCCTGTACCATGAAACTTAATCCTGCAACATCAATGTTCGCGATGAGCTGGCCCGGATTTGCCAATATACATCCTTTTGTGCCAAAAGATCAGGCGCTGGGTTATTACAGGCTTATGGACGAACTCGGAGAAGCACTCAAGGAGATCACGGGATTTACTGCAGTATCATTTCAGCCCAATTCGGGAGCTGCAGGTGAATATGCAGGCCTTTTGGTAATACGGGAATACCATCTGTCAGGAGGAGAAGGGCACAGAAATGTCGTGCTGATACCCTCATCGGCACACGGTACAAATCCGGCAAGTGCTGTTATGGCGGGAATGAGTGTTGTGGTTGTTGAATGTGATGAGAAAGGTAATATAAACGTTGAAGATCTTAGAAGAAAAGCTGGAGAGAATAAAGTGAACCTTGCCGGATTCATGATAACTTATCCCTCGACACATGGTGTGTTTGAAGCGGATGTCATCGAAATGATAAATATTATTCACGATGCAGGCGGACTTGTTTATATGGACGGAGCCAATATGAATGCCCAGGTAGGGCTCACCAGTCCGGGAAGGATAGGAGCAGACGTATGTCACCTGAACCTGCACAAGACCTTTGCAATACCTCATGGGGGAGGAGGTCCGGGAATGGGACCGATACTGGTAAATGAAAAGCTTGCGGAATTCCTTCCTTCACATCCTGTTGTAAAAACCGGAGGAAGTCACGGAACAAAAGCAGTTGCTGCTGCACCATTCGGAAGTGGCCATATACTGACAATATCTCATGCATATATAATGATGATGGGTGCTGAAGGCCTGACGCTGGCTACAAAATATGCGATACTGAATGCCAATTATATTTCATCTGCCCTTAAAAGTGAGTTTAAAACACTCTATACAGGCTCAACAGGATTTGTTGCACATGAATTTATACTGGATTGCAGGAATTTTAAATCTGAAACGGGAATTACCGAATCGGATATTGCAAAACGTCTGATGGATTACGGATTCCATGCCCCGACTCTTTCATTTCCGGTCCATGGAACACTGATGATAGAACCGACAGAATCAGAATCCCTGCAGGAACTCAATAAGTTCATAGAAGCCATGAAATCAATCCGCAGTGAGATTGATGAAGTAAAAGAAGGGAAAGCTGACAAGCAGGATAATGTGCTTCATAATGCACCACATACAGTCAGCGTTGTTACGGCAAATGAGTGGATCCATAAATATGACCGGCAAAAGGCAGCATTCCCTGCCGCCTGGATCGTTCAGAATAAATTCTGGCCATCAGCTGGCAGGATCGATGACGGTTATGGTGACAGGAACCTTGTATGCACATGCGATCCGATCGATTCATACCGTATGGAACCATTAAAGCTATAAAACTCTCTCTCTGGGTAATTTTTTAAAATCCATTACCCAAAGTTCCACAGAGATCACAATGAGTTCCACAGAGTTTACATATTTACCGGAATAGCAGATTATTAATTTTTTTCTGTTAAAATATTTTGCCAAATTTATTCCATTATTAATTTTCGATTTTAATCCTTAGAAACAATGCGTAACTCATCCTGGGATGATCTGATCAGACTTATTGACGGGGGAAAGCTGAACTATCAGCCTGCCGGTTTTATTATTGACAGTCCCTGGATTCCCGGCTGGTATGGTATTTCAGCTGTGGATTATTACTCTTCGGATGAATACTGGCTTAAATCGAATATCAAAGCTGCAGAGACTTTTCCTGATATTTGGTTCATGCCCGGGTTCTGGTCTGAATATGGTATGTGTACCGAACCGTCGGCATACGGTTCCAGGATGGTTTTCTGGGATGACAACCTGCCTCATGCGGAGAAGGTCATGAATAGTATTGATGAGACCGTCAGGCTCCCTCAGCCGAATGTGAAGACTGACGGACTTCTTCCTTTCATGATAAGACGTCTCAGGAGAAATGAGAAAGAAATCAACCAGGCTGATCACCAGATAAGATTTGCTGTAGCACGAGGCCCGATGAATATTGCCAGTTTCCTGATGGGAACAACGGAATTTATGATGGCACTTGCCATTGACCCGGATAATTCTCACAAGCTCCTTGAAAAGATAACCCGGTTTATAGAAGACTGGATTGAATGGCAGAAAGAATGTTTTCCCTCCATCGACGGAGTATTGATACTCGATGATATTATGGGATTCATTGGCGAAGCTGAATTCAGCG
The DNA here is from genome assembly GCA_964421975.1 of uncultured Rikenellaceae bacterium. Taxonomy (GTDB): domain Bacteria; phylum Bacteroidota; class Bacteroidia; order Bacteroidales; family VadinHA17; genus LD21. The sequence continues at coordinate 74,840 of CAYQZL010000002.1, read as the reverse complement.
AATTCGCTCTTCCTTATTTTAAAAGGATCTTTAACATTGCCGGGACAAAGGTCAGATTCCTGCATAATGATGCAGACGGACTGATAACAGCTGCCAATCTGAAAGAGATGGGTGTTAATATGTTTAATTTCTCCTTTAATCATTCTATGGGCCAGATAAGAGAACTCGCCGGTCCGGAGGTTGTCCTCGTTGGGAATATCCCGGCAAGAGATGTCCTTGCTGCCGGGAATGAAAAGGGGGTTGAAGAAGCGGTAAAAAAAGCATTTCTTGAGATCACTGACCATGAAAGGATCATCTGGTCGGCAGGAGGAGGAATGCCGCCTGAAGTAAGTGATGCCAACATAAATGCTTTTATCAGGGCGGTAAAGGATAATTCATGAAAACAGCAGATTGAGCCGCGCAGCCTTAACAACAATATGATTTAATCACTAAAACAATAAATTATGAAAAAATTACTTCTGCCATTTTTATCCCTTTTGATCCTTGCTTCATGCGGATCGGGAGGCTCAAAACAGAACCAGGCAAAATCTGATGAGAATATGGAAAATAAATATCTCGTAAACCTTATGACAGTCGATCCGGGCCATTTTCATGCAGGCCTTGTACAGAGAATCATGTATGATCAGGTAAATCCCGAAGTGCATGTTTATGCTCCCGAAGGTCCTGATTATATAAAACATCTCGACAGGATCAGGGGATTCAATGAACGGACTGAAAATCCTACCTCGTGGAACGAAATAGTATATACGGGGACAGATTTCTTTGAGAAAATGCTTGAAGACAGACCCGGGAATGTGGTGGTGCTTTCAGGTAATAATCTCAAGAAAGCGGAATATATAACCAGGGCGGTCAATGCTGGCATTAATGTATATGCCGATAAACCGATGATAATCCTTCCTGATGATTTTTCCAAGCTCGAACAGGCTTTTAAGACAGCAGCGGAAAAAGGTGTTCTGATCTATGATATCATGACAGAGAGGTTTGAAGTAACAACTATATTGCAAAAGCTTCTGTCAATGAAGGAAGATGTTTTCGGAAAGCTGACAACCGGATCAGCCGAAGAACCTGCAGTATCTAAGATCAGTGTACATCATTTCCTGAAGCTTGTGGCAGGAGCTCCCAATATCAGACCGGGATGGTTTTTTGATGTCGATCAGCAGGGTGAAGGGATTGTTGATGTGACAACACACCTGGTAGACCTCATTCAGTGGGAATGCTTTCCGGAGCAGATCCTTTCTCCTGCAGATGTGAATGTTTCTGCTGCAAAACACTGGCCTACCATTATTACTAAAGATCAGTTCAGGGCTGTTACAAACCTCGATGAGTTTCCAGATTATCTTCAGAAAGATATCAAAGACGGGAAACTGAATGTTTTTGCAAACGGCGAAATAATATACCAGATTAAAGGTATATGGGCAAAAGTCTCTGTTGAATGGAATTATGAAGCACCTCCGGGTGGCGGTGATACACATTATTCGGTGATGAGGGGAACTAAATGTGACCTTGTGATAAAACAGGGTGCCGAAGAAAAATTCAAACCTACACTTTATGTTGAGAATATTAATGGTGCAACTGTTAAGGATTTCAGCGAAACACTGAAAAATGCACTTGCATCTTTACCATATGCAGGACTAACGGTGGAACCCGCCGGTAAAAACAGCCTTAAGGTCAACATTCCGGATGAATACAGGATATCACATGAGGAGCATTTCGGCCAGGTGACTGAAAAGTTCCTTGAATACATGGAAGCGGGTAAATTGCCTGACTGGGAAGTTCCGGGAATGATCACGAAGTATTTTACGACAACGAGTGCACTGAAGAAGGCGAAAGGGAATTAAAAAGCTCAGGGCACAGAGCTCAGAGCTCAGGGCTCAGGGATCAGAGCAGGGAGCAGGGACCTTCTGCTCTCCGCTCTCTGCTCTCTGCTCTCTGCCCTTTGCTCTCCGCTCTCTGCTCTCCGCCCTTTGCTCTCCGCTCTCTGCCTTTTGCTCTCCGCTCTCTGCTCTCAGCTCTCTGCCTTTTGCTCTCCGCTCTCTGCTCTCTGCCCTCTGCTCCTTTGCTTACCGCCCTTAGCCATAGTGCCGTTGCGCCTCTGCGCCATTGCGCCTCTGCACCGTTACGCCTTTAAACAAACAGATCCTCTATTACCATCGAATAAAGTTCTTCAAGGTGAATACCGGCGACAGCAGCCTGTTTCGGGATGAGGCTTTCTTCTGTCATTCCGGGTATCGTATTTATCTCCAGGAAAAGAGGTTTGTTATCTGCAATGATGAAATCGACCCGCACAATTCCGCTACAGCCGAGTGTATCATTTATCAGGGAGCTAAGTCGTTGAACTTCGTCAGTTACCTTTTCAGGCAGATCGGCCGGTGTGATCTCATCAGATTTTCCCGGTGTATATTTTGCCTCGTAATCAAAAAACTCATTCTTACTGATGATTTCAGTTACCGGAAGAATTATTTTACGTGTCCTTGTTTTTACAATACCACATGCAACTTCTCTTCCCTTCATGAATGATTCAATCACGACCTCATCGCTCTCTTTGAATGCCAGAGATAACGCATCTGCAAATTCTTCGGCTTTCCTCACCTTTGAAACACCGAAACTGGAACCACTGTCATTGGGTTTGACAAAGCAAGGCAATCCAAGTAATCTGATAATGCCATCAGCATCAATTTGTTCATTCTTCCTGACAAGAATGTTCTCTGCCATGGGGATCCTGTATTCCTTCAGGAATAATTTACAGGCATGTTTGTTGAATGTAAGTGCCGAACAAAATGCGTTGCAGCCGGTATATGGTAACTGCATCATATCTAAATAGCCCTGAAGCATGCCATTTTCTCCCGGTTTGCCGTGTATAGCAATAAAAACTGCATCAAAACGGATTGTTATACCATCAACATTAAGTGTAAAATTATTCTTGTCTATACTGTGATAACGTCCTTTGGGATCTTCCCAGTACCAGCTGGTATTCTTTATGACTATTATATAAACTTTATATCTTGTTGAGATAAGCTTACTGACTTCGAATGCACTTTTCAAGGAAATCTGGTATTCAGATGAATCTCCGCCGGCTGCAATTGCTATTGTTTTCATATTGTTTATTTTTGAGGATCAAATTTAGTAATTTTTGCATTTGTAGGTTAATAAAGAGAGTTACACAGAGAAGCACAGAGAATCGTAGAGTTACACAGAGAATACCTCTGTTGCCCTCTGTGGTAATTAAAAACATAAATAAACATTATTTGTAATACAATGGAATATTTAACTTTGGCATAGTAAAACAAAATCATTAACAAAATGAAAAAAGGTTGTTTGATCTGGATTATTATCGGAGTTCTTATAGGTCTTATTGTACTGGGAATAGTATCCTGGGGTGTAAGAGCATATAATAATATGGTGGGCCTGCAGGAAGGAGTTACCAGTCAGTGGGGCAATGTGGAAACACAATATCAGCGAAGGGCTGATCTTATCCCGAATTTTGTAAATACCGTGAAGGGTGCTGCCGAGTTTGAGCAGGAAACTCTTACCAGGGTGATTGAAGCCAGGGCAAAAGCCACTCAGGTAACGATCGACCCGGCCAATATGACTGCTGAAAATCTGCAGCAGTTCCAGGCTGCACAAAGTGAAGTGAGTTCTGCTCTGTCAAGGCTGATGGTTGTTGTGGAAAGATATCCTGATATCAAGGCTACACAAAATTTCAGAGATCTTCAGGTTGAACTGGAAGGAACAGAGAACCGTATATCGGTTGAAAGAAGAAAATTCAATGATGTGGCCCGGGAGTTCAATACATATATAAGGAGATTCCCTGCAAACATAATTGCAGGAATGTTCAATTTCGCGGCGAAACCATATTTTGAGTCTATGGAAGGGGCCGAAAAAGCTCCGGAAGTTAAATTCTGATTGTCTTTAATCAGGAATACATGAAAGCTTCAGAGTTTTTTACCAGGGAACAACAGGATCAGATCCGTAATGCAATAAAAGAAGCTGAAGACAGAACCTCGGGAGAGATCAGAGTCCATATTGAGACAAAGCTTTCGGGAAATGTTCTGGACAGAGCGGCCTGGATATTTAAGAGAATTGGTATGCACGGTACTGAATTACGGAACGGTGTACTGTTTTATCTGGCAGTGACGAATAAAAGTTTTGCCGTCATCGGCGATCAGGGCATCAATGCGAAAGTCCCTGAAAATTTCTGGGATGAAATAAAAGCAGGCCTTGAACAAAATTTCAGGACCGGGAAGTTCACCGAAGGACTGGTGGAAGGGATACTCCTTGCCGGTACTCAGCTGAAGGAACATTTTCCCTTTCAGAAAGATGATGTCAATGAACTTCCTGATGAGATTTCTTTTGATGATCCCACTTTAACTGGTATGGTATGAAATTCAGGAACTGGCTGAAGTTATTTCTCATATTCTTCGTTGGTCTGTCGGTGTCGGCAGCTATTGAAGCACAGGATTTTCCGGAAAAGCAATATCCCCCGCGGCTGGTAAATGATTTTGCCGGAATGCTGAATGGCAGGGAAATAAGCGAACTGGAAAACAAGCTGGTAGCTTTCAATGATTCAACATCAACACAGATAGCTATAGTCATTGTAAATGATCTGAAAGGTTATGATGTGGCTGATTATGCACAGCGTCTGGCGGAACAATGGGGGATAGGACAGAGAGGTCTTGATAACGGGATCCTTATTCTGGTCAAACCCAAGACAGACAATTCCATGGGACAGGTGTCAATAGCGCAGGGATATGGTCTTGAAGGCGCTATCCCGGATCTTACCTGTGCCAGGATCATCGATCAGGAAATACTGCCTTCTTTCAGGCAGGGCGACTATTTCGGAGGACTTGATAAGGCAACGACAGTGCTGATGCAGCTCGCAAGCGGTGAATTCAGTGCTGATGAGTACGGGAATACCGGAGGTAGTACAGGGGAAATAGCACCTTTCATAATCATCATTATATTAATTATAATATTTATGTTTTTCAGGAGTACCGGCGGCAGGAATCAGAAGCATATAAGTGACAAGGGTCTGCCGTTATGGCTACTCCTTTCAATGATGAACTCCGGAAGTAATTCCCACAGAGGATCATGGGGAGGTTTTTCAGGAGGTAGCAGAGGTGGTGGCGGATTCGGAGGCTTCGGCGGAGGCAGCTTCGGAGGCGGCGGAGCCAGCGGGAGCTGGTGAAAAGGCTCAGGGCGAAGGGCTAAGAGCGCAGGGTAAAGAGCAAAGGGCAAAGAACGAAGGGCGAAGGGCAGAGGGCCGAGGGCAAAGGACGAGAGCAAAGGAAAGAGGGTGAAGAGCTCAGAGCTGAAAGCATGATTATTTTGAGCTTTTTGTATCTCTCAACGATACATATTGTCTCCAGCGGGTAATTACCTGCTGCATATCATCCGGCAGTTCAGAATCAAAAAATAACCTTTTCCCGGTTACCGGATGATCAAACGACAGGGATTTGGCATGCAGTGCCTGCCGCGGCAGCAAATGAAAACAATTCCTGACAAATTGCTGATATTTAGAGAATGTGGTTCCTTTAAGGATCCTGTCACCTCCATATTCATCATCATTGAACAAAGGATGTCCGGTAAAGCTGAAATGAACCCTTATCTGGTGCGTCCTTCCGGTCTCAAGCCTGCATTCAAGAAGTGAAACATATCCGAAATCTTCGGTTACCTTATAATGAGTTACGGCAGCTTTCCCCTGGCTTCCGTCCGGGAAAACCTGCATGATCTTCCTGTCGCGAAGGTTACGGCCGACATGTCCGCTTATTGTACCCTCAGCTGGTTCTGGTACTCCCCACACAAGTGCAATATACTTCCGCCCGGTTGTTCTTTCGTAGAACTGTCTTGAAAGTCTGTTGAGAGCTGGTTCATTTTTTGCTATAACGAGGATCCCGGAAGTGTTCTTGTCTATTCTGTGAACAAGACCCGGCCGTAATTCCCCGGAAGAGAATAGCGGCAGATCCCTGAAATGCCACATAAGTGCATTGACAAGTGTTCCGGCATAATTGCCATAAGCTGGATGAACAACCATTCCGGGAGCCTTGTTAACGACTATCACGTCGTCATCCTCATAGATTATATTTATCGGTATATTCTCAGGTATCAGATCAATTTCCCTGGGGGGATCAGGAAGGACTATCTGTACAATATCTTCAGGCTTAACCCTGTAATTAGGTTTAACGGGTTTATTGTTCACCAGTATATTGCCTGCATTTGCTGCATTCTGAATTCTTGTTCTGGAGATATTTTCGATCCTGGAAGAAAGATATTTGTCGATCCTGAGAAGGGATTGTCCGGGATCAACCTTAAACCGGTAATGTTCAAACAGTTCCTGTTTTTCGGCTATTTCCTCTTCTGACATCAGGGAATCACTTTGCTTTAATGAGACGGTTATATCCTGCCGGTATTCCGTTCCTGCTGAGTACAACTATATATACACCATCACTGAGCGATGATATATCGACTTTGTCGGTCAGTCTTACCTTTTTCAGCTCCCTTCCGTTGATATCAAATATTGAAACATCATAAAGATCCGGATCTGTGAGATCTTTTCTGTCAAATGATATGTGATCAGCAGCCGGATTGGGATAGAAATGAACAGTTTTTCCCGTATTATAGTATACTTCATTTACAGATGTATTGACCGGAGGCCCGGCAACAGGTCTTATCATTAATGTCCCCGGAAGCTGTGAACTGAACCATGCGCCGTTCATCCAGTATAACAGGTTACCCTTATTGGGTGTATTCAGATCAAATCCTGCATTGAGGAATGTTTCTGATCTTTGTTTCCATCCTACATAAAAGAAATCTTTCACTGCAATACCTGAAGGGAGAAAGTATGTATGGAATCCGTTTATATCATCTCCCTGTTCAACCATTGTTTCCTGTCTGGTATAAATTACATCACCGGGCAATCCGTTATTGTCGTTCCATATCATCAGACTGAAATTCCTCTGGTTGGCGTTCCTGTAGCTGTCGTTGAAGCAAATACTTACAGCCCTCAGGGTATCTTCGGTAAAAGCCCTGAACCTGACCGCAACCATGGCATTTCTTGATCCGAGGCCGTTTATACCATAACCTGCTTCAGCTGAACCGTCATCAAATGCAAAATAATTTTTAAATACCTGGTAATATGTAACAGTATCATTGCTTTTAGGATCAAAATCATCAGTGATCAGCCAGCTGGTCACCTTAAAAAGTGCTGAATCACGGCTGACGGTATTGAAAGTGTAGAAAAGATTGGCATTAAAGTCAACACTGGTAAGAGGATCAATATTTGTTGCTCCTGCTGAAAAGGATATTGCTTCCTCATTCTTATATACATCCCATATTCTGAAATTCCTGGTTACATTCCTTACTATTGTGTCATTATTCCTGTAGCTCACAGGAATTGTTGCTCCCATTTCCTGAAGGTAAATCTTGTTGAAATGTGCCGGAGGCATTGATTCGTGATTCTTCAGGAGCGAACGGAATGGTTTACGGAATGCCACATCGGGGAAGATTGTATCTCCCTCATTTCTGTTTTTATCGAGCATCACGTAATCTATATTCCAGTGATCACAATTACCTGTCATTGACGGATCAGCCTTATTCGGACTTAGGCTCGCATAATTAACGAACCTGAAACGGAATCCCTTTTTCAGGAATCTCGGGTCTTCAATTTTCAGCATGACCGGTCTGAAGCTTTCAGAGGAATCTCCATGGGCTCTCCATACCGAATACCATCTTTTCTCTTCAGGAGCAAAGAAATTCAGTGTAAGGGTGTCGTTTTCCTCAGGCAGATCCGCAAGTCCCCCCGGCTGATAATAAAAGCTCAGCCATATATTATCAGTCCCGCTGAAATTGAGATCTATGGGTTGTGAAGTAAGGTAATCAGCCCTGAATGTAATTTCAGATGCTATTTCATACAATCTTCCGGAACTGTTAAGAGCATCGAATGTTGCAATACCTGTTGTTATCTGATTTTCCGAATAGGTATTATTAATGAATACATCATTATCGCTCCAGCGCTTTGTATCGGGGAATATATCATTACCTGAGAAATCATCAAAAAACGGAAGTTTCAGGGTATCTGCTGAAAGTGATCTGGCAAACTGTGAACGGGTATTTTTCAATATCCGGTTAGAGGTCAGACCGCTCAGAACCTCCTGACCTGTCAGGTAAGCTGTAAAGGCAAGAAATATGATTATATTTAATACAATCCTCTTTCTCATAAGGATCATTTAACCTTTCCGGTAAAAACCACTGCCGTTAATGTTGTGTCCGTGGCGGTATGGATTGAATCAGATGGCATTTTCAGTGAATCGGTCGTAAGCCAAAGATAGATTGACGATCCCAGCTGGAGTGTTGCATCATACCTGTATTCCGGATTTTGCTTGTAAACAAATGCTTTGAGGCTGTCTTCACCTGTACGGATTGTATTATCAAAAATAAATGTCCCGAGGTTAAGAGCTGCACTCAATATCCTGTCGGTTGCAGATTCAAGGTTCAGGCCTAACAGATCAGGCACAGACGTTCTCTGGTTGCTCAGACCTTTTCCGAGCACCAGATCGATTACCGAACCTTTCTGCAATGAATCCGGAGCTGAGATCTCTTTTCCGTTATGTAACTGACTGAGAACAATATTAACGGAAAGGTCGGGTTTGTACCGTAATGTACCCATAACCAGTCCTGAACTTTCCAGCAGTGAGATAGCCTGTCTCAATGGAAGGTCAACCAGATCGGGGACAGCCACCATTTCGGGCCGAAATGCATTGATGGTAAGGGCAACATTTCTCCATTTTTTTACTTTAAAACCAGGTTTTGGATTTTGTTCGGCCACACAACCCCTCATTACGTGAGCCGTAAAGACTGAATCTACCACATGGTATCTCATTTTTGATTTTTTTGCCAGGACTTTGGTAGCGTCCATGTTGAGACCCACGAAATCAGGGACCGGAACTGCCTGTCCGTGACGTGTATAGATATTTAATCCGATAAGAAGTATCATCAGGGAACCAAAGATGATTAAAAAGGCAATTCCAAGTTGTTTAAGGAACAGTTTACTGAAGATGAATTTTTTTAAGCTCATACAGGCAAGATGTACATTAATGATAACGCAAATGTACAGATAAAATTATTAATCAGACCCTGTTATAAAGGGAGTCGCGTTCAGCAGGTTCATAGCCTGCTTCACTTATCAGTCTGCATATCTCATCAGTTGTCATTGATGGATTTTGTTCTTCAGCACCGGCCATTGAATAGATCCTTGTGGTATCATCAATTGTACCATCGAGATCATCTGCCCCGAAAGAAAGGCTTATCTGTGCAATGGTTTTTCCGGTCATTGGCCAGTAAGCTTTTATATGGGTAATGTTGTCAAGGAATATTCTGGCAACAGCATAGTTCCTCAGATCTTCAATGATGCTTAATTCACCGAGGTAAGACATGCTGTTGTTTGCTTTTCTGTATTTCAGGGGGATGAAAGCATTAAATCCGCCTGTTTTATCCTGAAGAATTCTCAGCCTGTTCATGTGGTCAATCCTGTGTTCCCATGATTCGAGATGCCCGTAAAGCATTGTAGAATTGGATGGTATCCCCAGACGATGTGCCGTTTCATGAATAGTCAGCCATAATTCAGATGAGGTTTTTTCATTACTGATCTGCTCCCTCAGCTTTTCATCAAATATTTCCGCACCACCTCCCGGTATTGAATCAAGACCATATTCCTTAAGTGCCGAAAGGCCCTCTTCGATCGATAATCCCGCCAGCCTTATCATATAATCCAGTTCTACTGCCGAAAAGGCTTTTACATGAAGCGATGGTCTGTGATTTTTTATTTTCCTGATAAATGAGCCATAATAATGAAGATCGTGCCGGGGATGAACGCCACCTACAATATGGACTTCGGTAACGTTTTTATTATCAAATCTTTTAACTATTTCAAGCATTTCTTCATGGCTGTAATCCCAGCTTGCAGGATCTCCGGCAGGTTTCCTGTAGGAGCAAAAACGGCAATTATATATACATCTGTTGGTGGGTTCTATATGGAAATTCCTGTTATAAAATGCGAGATTACCGTTTATACGCTTTCTGACTACTGATGCTATGAGCCCGAGAACAGGAAGGTCTCCTCTTTCATATAGTAAAAGGCCTTCCTGCGGTGTTATCCGAATTCCCGATGCAGCTTTATCAGCTATAATTCTGAGTTCATTGTCGGCGATATAATCCAGGAGACCGGTCATATTTTTTCAAATGAACAAAAAAGGCGCCGATGACGGCACCTCTCTGTATTTATTGTGAAATCAGAATCAGGCTTTTACCCTGAGTTCTGATGAAACAGTCAGTTTCTTTCTGCCTTTTGCCCTGCGGGCTGCCAGAACTCGTTTCCCATTAGGTGTGGACATTCTTTCCCTGAATCCATGCTTGTTTGCTCTTTTCCTTCTGGAAGGCTGAAAAGTCCTTTTCATCGTGTAAAAATTTTAATTTCCTCTGGTCTTAATTTGAGACCGCAAATATAGTTATTTTTTGAAAAAAATATATTACAGGGAATATTTTTACCTTTTTATGGGATAGAAAATAATATTGTGGCAGGTAATTGCTCAGGCTTATCCGTACAAACAGGCCGCCCCTCCGGGGCTGGGGCTAAAGAAGAATTCACATGCTATAAACAGATCGCCGCAACGCGGCTGGAATCCGGTTAATGTCGCACGTACTATAAACAGGCCGCCGCTACGCGGCTAAAATGCGGGTAATGTCCCCATGCTATAAATATGTAACCGCTACGCAGCTATTTATTTCCGATGGTTGATTTTAGCGCCGTAGGCGCTTACTGTATATAGAATGCAGATACCAACAATAACCATAGCGCCGTAGGTGCGATCTGGAAATATTACACCGCGCGATGGTATAAAAAAGAGATCTGGTACTATAAACAGGCCGCCGTTACGCGGCTGAGAATTAAATCGATAATCCAGATGCTTCTGTTTTTATTGACACCGGAGGTGTCTAAGTCCATTAACCCGGGGAACCCCCGGGCAATAAGCCACAAACAAAAAATCAACCCCGGAGAGGGTTGAACTGGACCTGCAAACAGATAGCCCCTTCAGTGCCAAGAAAGAACAGTGAAAGGCTGAATGCTATAAGCAGATTGCCCCTGAAAGCCTGATATAATATGATTTCGTTTATAAAATTATAGATTGTTCAGATCTCAGATGACGGAAGATGAATAATCTTTTTAGTTTCAAAATACGGTTCAGAGAAGAAATCTTTTATTTCCCATATCTGTACTGAATCCCTGTACTTTCCAAGTTCTTTTTCAAAATCACCCCCCTTGAGATAAATGATGCCGCTATCCGGATCATTGTTGCCTGATCTGTTCAGATTTTTAAATGTGAGCTTTACAAAATTGTTAAATTCAGTTACTGCTCTGCTTACGATAAAATCATATTGCGTCTTTTCCTCTTCAATACGTTTGTTGACCAGACGGACATTGGAAAGCTTTAATTCTTCACATACATTTCCTGCCACTCTTATTTTTTTGGCTGTTGAGTCGAGAAGAGTGAATTGTGAATCCGGATATAGTATAGCCAGAGGGAGTCCGGGGAAACCACCCCCTGTACCCACATCAAGGATCGCTGTGCCCGCTCTGAAACTGAATTTCCTGGCTATTGACAATGAATGAAGGACATGATGGACATAGAAATTATCCATATCCCTCCGGGATATTACGTTAATTTTGCTGTTCCACTCATCATAGAGCGGTTTAAGCCGTGATATCTGTTCTTTCTGGAGAGGGGTGAGGGACTGGAAATATCTGAAAATGATTTCCGGCATTATCTCGCGCCAGTTTTTACAAAGATGTTGTAAAGCAATGTCTTAGCCCTGTATAATTGTGCTTTTACCGTTCCGATGGGAATTTTAAGTTCTGCAGCGATCTCCTCATAGGAATACTCCTTATAATATCTCAGTTCAATGATTTCCCTGTAGGGTGATTTGAGCTGGGTCACAATTTTTCTGAGTGTGGCTATTTTCTGATCATTGATAAGAGTCTCTTCCGGGTCAGGCAGATCAGACTGGATATTCACCGTCATTGTATCCATAATATCCTTGTCCTGATTTACCGGGATCGGTGAAGATTGTTTCTTCCTTATGAAATCTATACAGTTGTTTGTGGCTATCATGAAGAGCCATGTACTGAATGCAAAGCGGGGAGTATAGCTGTCGATACTCCGGAAAGCTTTTCCGAAGGCCTCAATGGTCAGATCCTCTGCATCTATCGGGTTATTGACCATTTTAAGAAGCATGTAATAAATAGAATCCCTGTAACGGTTCATCAGTCCTGCAAATGCCTTCTCGTTGCCTTTCTTGGCATCTTCAACAAGAATAAGGTCGGCCTTCGCTTTTTCTGAAAGCTCCTGGTTTATTTCCATTTGTTTTTACCTGATCTGGTAATTGTATTGCTAAAAAAAATAACACTGTTAATCACGGGGGAAAAGATATCAAAAATTAATGAATATCCTGCTATCCTTTTTTCATTTAGTTTCTTCTGAGCCTGTATCAATATCAACAACCGGGTTGTTAACCTAAGTCCGTATATTGCAACTGTTACCTGCCAGAAGAACAAGGGTATTATAAGAATAATGAATGTTATATAGTAAAGCATTCTTGACAAAGGTTCCATGGTTATCAGTAATTTATGCAATGTCTTATAATATGGTGCTGTAGTAAAATGCCTTTTTTTCTGTCTTATCCAGCTTTCAAATGTTGAGCAGGGAATTGAACGTGTATGGGCCGGATGCCGGAATTCCACACTGGTATTTGCCTTTGTGGCGTTTGAATTCACGAACAGATCATCATCTCCCGAGATAATATGGGTATGTCCCTCAAAACCTTTCCTTTCAAAAAATAGAGAACGACGGTATGCCATATTGCGTCCCACCCCCATATAAGGTATTCCCCTGATTGTCATTCCGAAATACTGAAGTGCGATCATGAATGCATCATAGCGGATATATTTATTCAGTATTCCTTTTTCAGACATATATCCGCCATATCCCAGAACGATCCGTGTATCGCCGTCGAAATGTGATGCCATCAGATCAATCCAGTCGGGAGAAGCAGCTTCACAATCAGCATCAGTGAAAAGCAGTATGTCATTCGATGCAGCTTTGATTCCTATGAACTGCGCAAATTTCTTATTATGAGTGAAGCGGGGATCTTTGCTGATTGTTGATATTTTCAGATAAGGATATTTCAGAAGAAAACTGCCCAGAACGTCATAAGTATCGTCCTCCGAACAATCATTTACTACAATTACTTCATATTCAGGATAATTTTGCTCAAGTATGGAAGGCAGGAACCTTCTCAGATTTTCAGCCTCATTTCGTGCACAGATTATGACTGAAACGGGTTTTTTCTCAGCATTGTCTCCGGAAGGATGCCTGTACAAGGGTACAGCCATGTAAAACCAGATGTAATAGAAGAGCTGCACCGCTGCAGAAAGTGCAAAAATCATAAATACAACCGAAAGTAACAGGTTTTCGTGAAATATCATTGAACTTTCGTAATCCGGGCACAATATTAGCAAGATATATTTTAATCGCGAAGAATAGTTTTCAACAAAAAGCATCACATAATTTCCTAAGGCGGTGCGGATGAATTACATTTGTGCTGCCATTATCAGATCATAATATGTTTGAAGTCCGGACCAGGGATAAATATACAAAGGCCAGAACAGGCTTCCTGAAAACAGATCACGGGATAATTCCCACGCCTATATTTATGCCTGTCGGAACAGGAGGTACGGTAAAGGGTATACTTCAGCGCGACCTTGAACAGGAAATTGATGCAAAGATCATCCTGGGAAATACATACCATCTTTATCTACGTCCGGGAACTGAGATCCTCAGACAGGCAGGAGGCCTGCACAGCTTTATTTCATGGCAGCGGCCCATACTTACCGACAGCGGAGGTTACCAGGTTTTTTCTCTTGCAGGAAACAGGAAACTGACTGAAGAAGGGGTCATCTTTAAATCACATATTGACGGATCGAGACATGTTTTTACACCTGAAAATACTGTTGATATTCAAAGGATCATCGGAGCCGATATAATTATGGCCCTTGATGAATGTGCCCCATTTCCCTGCGATCACAGATATGCTGAAAAATCAGTTGCCCTTACACACAAATGGCTCGACAGGGCTGTTGAAAGATTTCTCAATACTGATCCTGTCTGGAATTATAACCAGTATCTTTTCCCGATCGTTCAGGGGGGTGTGTTCGATGATCTGAGAAAAATATCGGCAGAGAAGATTGCCAGGGCAGGTATGGCAGGTAATGCAATCGGCGGATTGTCAGTCGGAGAACCGGCCGAAGAAATGTACCGTACAATTGAGATCGTAAATGAGATTTTGCCTGAAGATAAACCCAGGTATCTGATGGGGGTCGGCACACCCGCCAATATACTGGAAGCAATTGAAAGGGGTATAGATATGTTTGACTGTGTTATGCCAACACGTAACGGACGCAACGGTATGTTGTTCACATCACAGGGTATCATCAATATCAAGAACAGGCGATGGACAGACGACTTCAGTCCTATAGATCCCGAGGGAGCTTCGGAAGTAAGCCGCATGTATTCCAGGGCATACCTCAGGCATCTTGTCATTTCAGGTGAGATGCTCGGCGGACAGATTTCAAGTCTGCATAACCTGGCATTTTACCTGAAGCTTGTAAGCGATGCCCGCAGGAAAATTGAAGAAGGGGAATTCAAACAATGGAAAGACAAAATGGTAAAAAAGGTTTCGGAGCGAATTTGAGAGCCCTGAAACCTAAAATAATTGATTTATATATTATAAGAAAGTTCCTCGGGACCTTCGCATTCTGTCTGGCACTCATCTTAACAATAGCCGTGATCTTTGATCTGTCCGAAAAACTCGACAATTTCATGGAAAAGGAAGCTCCCTGGCAGGCAGTTGTATTCGATTATTATCTCAATTTCATTCCCTATTTCGCAACACTCTTTGCTCCATTGTTCGTGTTTATAACCGTAATCTTTTTTACATCCAGGATGGCAGTTAATACGGAGATAATAGCCATACTGAACAGCGGAATGAGTTTCCGCAGAATGATGTGGCCATATTTCCTGTCATCGTTTGCCATTGCCGCTGTCATCTTCTACCTGACAAACTTTATGATACCACATTCCAATCTTATAAGGCTCGATTTCGAAGATAAATATTACAGACCGAAAGGAAGAAGACTGAACATTGAAAACGTACACAGACAGGTATACAGAAATGTTTATGTATATATCGAATCGTATAGTCCCATATATATGCGGGGCAGAAATTTCACAATTGAAAAATTCGATGAAGATGGTAATCTTCTTTCAAAGATATCGGCTCCCACAGTAACCTGGGATTCAGTCTCGAATAAATGGTCGGCGATCAATTATACTCTGCGTGAAATTAAGGGCAGGGAAGAAGTGGTGACAAAAGGAACTCAGATCGACACTACACTTATTATAAAACCTGAAGATTTCTCGCGGGATCCGAGCTTTGTGAGTACAATGACTTACAGGGAACTGGATGAATATATAGATTTGCTTGAATTGCAGGGTTCGGAGGAGATAAAAATATTCAAAATAGAAAAACACCGGCGTTTCGCAAGCCCGTTTGCAGTTTTTATCCTTACCCTGATAGGTGTGTCATTGTCATCAAGAAAAGTAAGGGGAGGTATAGGTATGAACATTGGGATAGGTCTGGCATTAAGTTTTTCATATATTTTTTTCCAGCAATTTGCATCACAATTTTCTCTTAAGGGTAATCTCAGCCCTCTTGTGGCAGAGTGGATACCGAATCTGATATATCTTGTAATAGCTATGGTGCTTTATAAAATGGCACCGAAATAATTTATTTAATCATACAATTTACTTAAACTTGCATGACTTCAGGTAAGATGACAGAATTTTTAACATAA
Organism: uncultured Rikenellaceae bacterium; assembly: GCA_964421975.1. Classification (GTDB taxonomy): domain Bacteria; phylum Bacteroidota; class Bacteroidia; order Bacteroidales; family VadinHA17; genus LD21. The sequence continues at coordinate 58,879 of CAYQZL010000002.1, read as the reverse complement.
TAAAGAAATGGCAATTAACAGTAAGATAAAGGAGTTGCATGAAAAGCGCGAGAAACTGTTGCGCGGGGGAGGTGAGCAGGCTATTGAAAAGCAGAAGGCAATGGGTAAACGTACTGCCCGTGAACGTATAATGGCACTTCTCGATGTTGGTTCTTTTACGGAATATGATCTTTTTGTGGAGCATGATGCCCATGATTTTGATATGGACAAGAAAACGCTTCCAAGCGATGGTGTAATTATCGGTACCGGTACAATTGACGGATCACCGGTGGCTGTATTTGCTCAGGATTTTACTGTTGCCGGAGGTTCTCTCGGACTGATGCATTCAAGAAAGATTACGAAGATCATGGATCATGCCCTGAAAATGAGAATGCCGCTTATCGGTATAAATGATTCCGGAGGGGCACGGATACAGGAAGGTGTCAATTCTCTTGCAGGATACGGAGAGATCTTTTTCCGGAATACTCTTTCCAGCGGTGTTATACCCCAGATCTCGGTTATACTTGGTCCTTGTGCGGGAGGAGCCGTTTATTCACCTGCCCTGACAGATTTTGTTTTCGTTGTTGATAATATATCCAAAATGTTCATCACGGGTCCGGAAGTTATCAAAACCGTTCTGGGGGAAGAGATCAGCATGGAAGATCTTGGTGGTGCAAGGGTTCATGGTGAAATTACGGGGAATGCTCATTTTTTCGCTTCTACAGAAGAAGAATGCTTTTCACAGATAAAGAAACTGGTCACCTTCATACCCTGGAACAACTCGAGAAAAGCAAAAGCATTCGAAGCAGCAAACCCTTTGCCGGGACATAACATTGAAAACATTGTTCCTGATGATCCTACACTGCCATACGATGTCAGGGATGTTATAAGAGCCGTTGCAGATAATTCGGATTTCTTTGAGATAATGGAGCACTTTGCCAAAAGTATCGTGATAGGTTTCGGGCGTATTGATGGCCGTACGGCAGGCTTTGTAGCCAATCAGCCACTCGAGATGGCCGGTGTCCTGGATGTCGATTCATCCGATAAAGCAGCACGCTTTATCCGTTTCTGCGATGCTTTCAACATACCGATCATTACCTTTGTCGATATTCCCGGATATCTTCCCGGTGTAGACCAGGAACATGCAGGTGTTATCCGTCATGGCGCCAAGATACTTTACTCTTACAGTGAGGCTACAGTACCCAAGATTACTGTGATCCTCCGTAAAGCATACGGAGGAGGTTATATTGCCATGGGCTCACGCCACCTGAGAGCCGATTTTGTTTTTGCCTGGCCAACTGCCGAAATAGCCGTGATGGGACCTGAAGGTGCTGCAAATATCATTTTCAGAAAAGAAATTATGTCATCGGATGATCCGGAAGAAACACGTAAACAAAAAGTTGAAGAATACAAAAGGAAATTTGCCAATCCTTATGTTGCCGCTTCACGTGGTTATGTCGATGCAGTAATTGAACCCTCTGAAACAAGGCGTTTCCTTATCCATTCAATAACCGTTTCGGAAAATAAGGAGATCCAGCTGCCTCCGAAAAAGCACGGACTGCCTCCGTTCTGATCAGGTCCCTGATATAAAATGAATTGACTATGGAAAAGGAAAAAGAAAAGCAACTGGGTCTTCTTAATATAGATACAAGCCTGTATAAGACAAGGATAAGTGAAAAATTCAGTAAAAGGGTGCCTTATAGTCCTGCTGATCCGGGATCGGTTTTAAGCGTAATTCCGGGGACAATCCTGGATATCCTTGTAAAAACCGGGCAGAAAGTGAAAAAAGGAGAACCTCTTATGATCCTGGAAGCAATGAAAATGCAGAATGTGCTGAAATCTCAGACAGATGGCACAATAAAGATTATCCCTGTTAAAAAAGGAGACAGGGTATCGAGGGGAACACTGTTGCTTCAGATGGAATGAGTTCAGAGATCACCCTCATAAATCACAAAGGGTACTATCCGGTCGGGGATATCAATCTTATCCCTGAATATGCCATATACCGTTGATCCGCTTCCCGACATTGAGCTGTAAAGAGCTCCTGCACGGTAAAAAGACCTTTTTATATCTTCTGTTTCGGGATATAGCTTAAATACATATTGTTCAAAATCGTTCACAATTACATCCTTCCATTCCGAAGGATGCAGTTTTATCAGTTCTTCAAGGCTCGTTTCAGGTTTTGCCGGTATACAGTTATTATATGCATCCCTTGTGCTGATCCTGATACCAGGATTTGCAAGCACTATCCTGAATCCGGGAGGGATTACGGCTGCGGGACTCATTATTTCACCCCTTCCCCTTGCAAATGACGGGACAGGATCGATAAAGAACGGACAGTCACTGCCGATCTCAAGGGCAATTTTCCTGAGTACCGGTGTATCGATACCGAATCCGAACCGCTTATTGATTGCTTTCAGGATACAGGCGGCATCGGATGATCCACCACCCAGACCGGCTGCTGCCGGTATCTTTTTGTGAAGATGGATCCTGAGGAAAGGGACTTTGTAATACTCACGCATCTTTTTCAGAGCTCTCATTACCAGATTCTCCTTTGGCCTCGGTCCGATATTTATACCGGTAACAACAAGTTCATCTTCCCTTACATTATCCGGATTAACCACAAACTCAAGTGCATCACACAAACCTACCGGATAAAATATGGTTTCAATATCATGGAATCCGTCATGACGCTTCCCTGTTACCCTTAATCCTATGTTGATCTTTGCTGTCGGGAACGAAATCATATCTCCGGTATTTTTCGTAAAAATATAATAATTTATCTTGCCGCTTACCACTTAACGCTTTCTGATTACCTAAATCCTTTTTAATTCCTGTAAGTTGCTGATCCTTCATGCCTGACTGTTCTCAGATTGTGCTCACATTTCCGCCGGGAAAAATTACCAGGCTCAATACGAGGTAACACTCAGAAATACAATAGATTAAGAAAATAAGTGAGAAAAATATAAATTCTTTCCCAGGATACAGCCCTGTCTTTTTTCAACAAGTTTTTAACAGAAATTGTTTGTAATAAAAATAGCTTATTCCGGGTTAAGATACCTTGTAATATTTACCTTTGAAGCCTGTACAATTTTTTATTCTGTTATCTTTTAATCAATTGATAATAAGTAGTATAAGTTCATGGCAAAGCAGACAAAGATCAGTAAGCCTGTTGTAACGGCTTTACCCGATCTGGGGAAGGTACCACCGCAGGCTATCGATATGGAGGAAGCGGTATTGGGAGCAATAATGCTTGAGAAAGAAGCCGTGATCGCGATACTTGATATACTCAGGCCGGAGAGTTTTTACAGGGATTCCCACAGGAAGATATTCAAAGCTATTTCGGATCTGTCAGCCCGGGAATATCCGGTAGATCTGTATACTGTTACCGAAGAGCTGAGGGCGCATAATGAGCTTGAAGGCGCCGGAGGCCCTGTATATCTGTCACAACTCACCTCAAAGGTCGTTTCGGCAGCAAATGTCGATTATCATGCAAGGATAGTTGCCCAGAAGTTCATCCAGAGGGAACTGATAAGGGTGTCAACAGAGATCCAGACAAGGGCATTTGACGATACATATGATGTTACGGAACTTCTTGATTATTCAGAGAATGAGCTTTTCCAGATTGCGGAAGGTAATATTAAAAGAGAAGTATCTCCGATAAACATGGTCATCAGGGAAGCTATACGTGAGATTGAGGAAGCAGGAAAGAGAGAAGATGCCCTGGTCGGTATTCCGTCGGGATTTACAAAGCTGGACAGGCTTACCTCGGGTTGGCAGAAGTCTGAACTGGTTATTATTGCGGCCAGACCTTCGATGGGGAAGACGGCTTTTGCGCTTTCAATGGCAAGAAATATGGCCATCGACCATGGAAAAAAGGTTGCAATATTCAGTTGTGAAATGTCATCGATACAGCTCGTTAACAGGCTGATCATAGCGGAGACAGATATCGCGGGTGACAAGATCAGGAATGGCAGACTAACGGAAGAGGAGTGGAAACAGCTTGATACAAGGATAAAGAAACTGGTACAGGCTCCGATCTATATAGACGACACACCTGCTATTTCAATATTTGAGCTAAGGGCAAAATGCCGGAGGCTGATGGCTCAGCATAAGCTTGATATTGTGATCGTCGACTATCTTCAGCTGATGTCAGGGCCCGACAATGCCGGCAGCCGTGAACAGGAGGTAAGCAATATTTCACGTTCACTGAAAAGTATTGCAAAAGAGCTTAATGTTCCAATCATTGCACTTTCCCAGCTTAACCGGTCGGTAGAGATGCGTGGTGGCACCAAGCGTCCGCTTCTTTCAGACCTGAGAGAATCGGGAGCAATAGAACAGGATGCCGATATGGTTGTGTTCATTCACCGCCAGGAGAAATTCGGCATGCTCACATTTGATGACGGATCATCAACAAAGGGAATTGCCGAAATCATCCTGGCAAAGAACCGTAACGGCCCTGTCGATGATGTAAGGCTCAGGTTCAGGGAAGAGAAAGCACAGTTTGTGGATATGGATGAATTCGATATTGACGCAGTTCCCGAAATAAACGGTACACAGAGCATAACACTTGGATCAAAGATGAATCATGACCGCTTCAGGGATCATGGAAATGAATTCGACCGCGAACATGATTACAATGATGAACCGCCGTTTGCTTAATTCCTCCAGGTTCAGTCGAACTTCAGGATTATACGGAATCCTATATTCCTGAACCTGAGATCATCAAAACCTGCATAGATACCTGCTTCTCCCAGGAGAAATATCTCTGTAAGACTGTAGCCTATTTCAGTGTAATGAGGACTATTCCCGGAACCGAGCCAGGAAAAGATTATGTTTTCCCTTATCAGTGTATTACTGATCCCGGGAAGATATTTAAGCAAAAAATATGGTGTTGTATATTTCAGATGGACCTCTCCAAATGGTCCGGGAGTGCTGAGAGAATAATAATCCGGAAGATAAAATGCATCCTGATAATCATTCAGCAATACCTTTAAGGGCTGGCTGTTAAAATGGAAGAAATCATAGAAGGGGACATATTTATTATTGAGAAATCCTCCCGTTCTGAAACGCCACTTTAATTCACTGAATGCACCTGATTCATGTGTCTTTGATGCTTCGAACCTGATCATGTCGAAATGTCTCCAGCCTTCTGCCGGCTCAGTATAACTGTTTATCCCATGTTTCCACTGTATTTTGAATTCAGGCCAGTCAGATCCCCCGGGTATTTTAATTCCATTATTCATCCGGTATCTTTGCCGGGGTAGCCAGCGGAAATCTGCAGAAAATTCATAATGTTTCTGATCATAAAGCCAGTGCAGCGGATCGGAATCCTCAGCAAGAAATCTGTTGCCGGGTATATTGGGTGCATATTCTTCAGATTTCCTGAAGAAAGAAAAACCGCTGTTGTTTTCCAGTACTTTTCTGTTATCGTATCCTGCTGACAGATCCATCCTGAGTCCGTTTGCGATCTCACTTCGATAACCTGCATAAATGTAGTTTGATTCATACAGTCTCAGGTGATTTTCTTTCAGGAAGAGTGAGGTTATTGTGTTAAGAAAACTGTTTATACTTCCTCCTGTTGAGATATCATTACTGATCGATCCTGTTCGCAGATACAATGATCCTGATCCGTTTTGTTTAAAGCTGTATCCGCTGTTAATTCTCCACATCAGTTTTTCACGGCTGAAAGCATAATCTGTTTCGGGGGCGATATAAAAGGACCCGCTGTTCCGGAAATTCTTTGATAATCTGAAATCAAGGCCATAAACAAATCCGTCAACCGGATTGAATCGTAAATTATCCGTATCGATAAGGCCTCCGTATGTGAAATGCAGTCCGCTTGTATCTGACCAGGTATGTCCTGAGGTCACCTTTTTCAAAGCAGCAGTAAACCTGCTTTTCTTTTTACCCTGGTCCTGTGGTATTGAATCTTTCGGTGTTTCTCTCACCTTCATCAGCTTTCTGTTATTGATACTGTCGCGCACCCTGATACTCGTCATTTCAGCATCGGAAAGAGGGATAGGTCTTATCTCAGCCCAGTATGCGCTATCCTTCCTGGCTGCATCTTTTTCAATTATTCTTGTCGTATTGTCCCTGATCTCAAGATTTTTTTTTATGGAATCAGGGCTCTTGTCACGGGTTTCCCTGTTCATCAGGCGGGCCATGGTTATCATATCACGGTTCGTAAGCTCATCTTTCTGCATGATCTTTTCGATTTTTTCCTGTTGTTTTGAGACAGGAGCTTCATTTTCCGAAACAGATGGAGAAACGACAGATGAAACTGATTCAACACCCAGTCCCGGCTTTTTCAGTGATTTGTCCGGTACTACCGCGGAATATTTCATTGAGGTACCGTAACCTGCATTTGCCCTGAATCCGAGTATGCTTATTTCCATTTCAAATTTCAGGCTTACAGGCATCCATGTATCATCTTCAACAGGGATATAGACCTGTTGTATACTTATTTTGCCTGCCAGGTTATTGTTCCTGAGATCAAGGCTGTGCAGGCACCACAGATCTTCGATGATATAGATTGTACCTTCGAAAAGCTGCTGACTTTTCATTCTGGGGGTAACCTGTATCTTGCTGACTGTATTGTTCCCCTGAAGCGTTGCTCCCAGGTATTTGAACCGGTAGTATGAAAATGCCTGGGGTGACAAAGGAGAAATTGCAATATCAGCTATCACAGGCTGGTAAAAGCTTGCCTGAACGATATCCATCGGAGAAACATTTTCACCCTGATCGGGGAAAGTACTGTTAACCGAGATAACTCTCTGGTGATATGTATCGGGTGCATTAAATTCAATTTCATTATAGGATTCCATCATATAAACCTCTCCTTCCTTTATGGGAGAGCCTCCGGAGGATTCAGTTCCCCCGGAATCCATTCTGATTGAGCGCTGTACTATTTTCGGGATCCTTTTGAAAACCAGATTTCCTTTGATATATACCTCTGCTTTGTAGGAGCTGATATGGTTCAGATAATAAGGTGCCATCCCGATGGCTTTTCTCATTATATTATATGCAGGATCTTCTCCTGATGCTGATATCCTTACCTCCGGGATCTCATAATACTGAACCGGGAGCCGGACATCCTTTAATACAGTTCCTTCTTTTATTATGATATCATAAAAAACAGGTGAATATCCCAGGCTCTGATATGTTACCAGATATTTTCCTGCAGGAAGTTTCAGCTCATAATCTCCTTTTGTATTTGCGGTTGTTCCCTGTCTTAGTTCCTGAATGAATACTGTTGAATAAGGAACAGGATCCCCCGATTCATTTGTTATCCTGCCTTTTAGGATCTGTGAATGGGAAATGGCTGAAGATAAAAACAGGAGGAAGGAGATTATAAATGCACGATACATATGGGCTTACTCTTTTTTACCGGATACTACTATTACTATTTCACCCTTTGGAGTCTTGTTTCTGTAATGATCTGAGAGGAATGACAGGGAACCCCTGATTGTTTCTTCATAGATCTTACTTATTTCTCTTGAAACAGATGCCTGGCGTTCAGGGCTGAAATGTACTGCCATTTCATCAAGGGTTTTTACCAGTCTGTAGGGCGATTCGTAAAATATCATCGTCCTTGTCTCCTCTTCAAGGGATGACAGCCTTTTTTGTCTTCCTTTTTTTGCCGGAAGGAATCCTTCGAAACTGAAACGATCGGAAGGAAGTCCTGAATTGACGAGGGCCGGGATCAATGCTGAAGGACCCGGGAGTGTCTCAACCGGTATACCTTTCTCAATGCATTTTCGTACAAGCAGAAATCCGGGATCAGAGATCCCAGGTGTTCCGGCATCGGAAATCAGTGCAACTGTTTTACCTGACGAAATCATTGTACAGACTTCATCAACGGCATTATGCTCGTTGAATTTATGGTGTGACAGCAGTTTTGACCTTATATTATAGTGTTTCAGAAGGGTCCCGGCATGTCTTGTGTCTTCGGCAAGAATGATATCTACGGTAAGGAGGGTCTCGACAGCCCTGTAGGTAATATCTTTAAGGTTCCCGATAGGAGTCGGTACAAGAAATAATTTACTCATCAGCCTGGAATTTTCTTTTTACAAGGTCGATAAGTTGTTTTGCGGCTTCATTTTTACCTTCATTCCCGGCATATTTCATAATAATTGCCCTGGCATCTTCAAGGTTTGAAGATCTGTCGAGATTGGAGATTACATTGTTGTACATTTCGGAGTTGCCATCGAAAAGTTCTCTTATGAAAAGGAATTTGTCATTTATCCCGATTGCTTCCGACAGTCTGCCTATGGGTATGGTTTTTATAATATCACCTCTGCCGTCATCCTCCTTCCGTACGCCAAGCTTTTCATTGATACTGTCTGTTCGTGGGCTGAAAGAATCGGCAATGGTAATGGTATCAGGTTTCTTTTTTGCTGTTACGGGTTGTCTTGCTTTTACCGGCGGAGGTTCAGGTTGCCTTATCTCAGGTTTTTTTTCAGCTTTTTCAGGACTGCTGATGATCTCAGGTTCACGGGCAAAGGGTTTCTCTTCAGCAACGCGGATTGGTGTTTCCTGTTTAACAGAATTATCCTTGTCCTGAATGGTCTTTAGCAGACGTATCACTTCAGCAGCATTCCTGCATTTGGATTTTGCAAGCTCTACCTGCAGGGAAGGAACATCCTTGTAATTCCGTAAATCTTCAATTATTTCCACAGCTTCATTGAGCTCCCTGATGATCAGATCAACTGTTGCATTGAAATCCATGACTATTATTGTTATTAAAACAAACCAATTAACTTACTTTGCAAAAATAAGTATAATTCCAGCTACATAACGGATTATATTTGCAATTTGGTGCACAACTGCTGATATTAAACCAATGGATGTACTTGAAAATTCGGTCAGATCGACCGGTAAACGGGGAGCGATAGAAGTGATCACCGGTTCCATGTTTTCCGGGAAAACCGAAGAACTGATCCGCAGGCTTAGAAGAGCCCAGTTTGCGGGATTGAGGGTCGAGATCTTCAAACCTTCACTGGATAAACGTTATTCGGAAACCAGGATTGTTTCTCATGATGATAAATCTATAGTATCCACTCCGGTGGACAATCCTTCAGCGATTCTTCTTCTTTCCGGAAATGTGGATGTTGTTGGTATAGATGAAGCGCAGTTTTTCGACAATTCGATCATTGATATCTGTAACACTCTTGCGGATAATGGCATAAGGGTGGTTGTGGCCGGACTGGATATGGATTTTATGGGAAAACCTTTTGGACCGCTGCCCGGGCTTATGGCTGTGGCAGAATTTGTTACAAAAGTTCATGCAATCTGTATGCATTGCGGAAACCTTGCACACTATTCTTTCAGGAAATCGGATGAGGAGCAGGTGGTGGTGCTGGGTGAAAAAGACAAATATGAACCGCTTTGCAGAACTTGTTATAATATTGCAAAAGAAAATGATTAAGTACAATGACCTTTGTGTCCTTCGTGTGAACTTAGTGCTCTTTGTGGTTAAGTAAAATTTAATTTAACCACAAAGGACACAAAGGTAAACACAAAGGGACACAAAGGGATTGGGTAAATACTGTACATTTTTGAATTAAACAGATTACATCTCTCTTAAAGATACCTTCTTGAAATTTACCTCTGCTGAAATTGCACGGATTGTAAACGGGACTCTGACCGGGGACCCGGAGCTTCAGGTAACTGATGTTATAACTGACAGCCGTAACATTAATGTTACTGGCGGACTTGTATTTTTTGCCATAAGCGGAAAGCACCATGACGGCCACAGCTTCCTGGAAAGCCTGTATAATGTAGGTGTAAGGGTCTTCATTGTTGAAAGGCTTCCTTCAGAAATTTCAGGATTTCATGGAGCAGCAATTATCGTCACAGATAATTCCGTGAAAGCCCTGCAGCTTCTTGCCGCGCATGTAAGGAAAACATTCAGGTCACCGGTTATAGCAGTTACCGGGAGTGCGGGAAAGACAATTGTCAAGGAATGGCTTGCAGATATCCTTGGCATGTCTGTCCCTGTTGTCAGAAGCCCCAGAAGCTATAATTCCCAGACAGGTGTTCCGCTTTCTGTTCTGAAACTGGATGAAAAATATAAATACGGAATATTTGAAGCCGGGATATCACTTCCGGGCGAAATGGACAGACTGAAGGAGATCATTGAACCGGATATAGGCATAATAACAAATATCGGTGATGCACACAGTGAAAACTTCAGCAGTATTGAAGAAAAAGCTGCAGAAAAGCTCAGGCTGTTCGCTGATTCACCGGTTCTGATCTATTGCCGGGATCATAAAATCATTCATGACCTGATAATCAGCCGGAAGATATGTAATCAGGAACTGCTCATCGACTGGTCAGCAGGCAGTGATGAAGCGGCAATAAAGGTCACAAAGGAATCAGCCGGAGGAGGGCGGACAAAGATCCGTATGACATTTAACAACAGGGAATACCATTTCATAATACCCTTTATTGATCGTGCCTCGGTCGATAATGCGATAACAGTAGCATGTGTATGTCTTGCACTGGGAACAAATGAGGAGACAATAAGAAAAGGACTTGCTTCTCTCGTTTCTGTCGCGATGAGAATGGAAATGAAAGCGGGCATCAATAACTGTCAGCTTATTGAAGACTATTACAATTCTGATCCGGGATCTCTCGGGATGGCACTTGATTACCTCAGGGTGCAGAATAACAGGAAGAGAACTCTAGTCCTCTCGGATTTCGTTCAGAGCGGAAGGGATGAGAAAGAGCTCTATGGTGAAATTGCAGACCTGATTCTGAGAAACGGGATTGAAAGATTCATCGGGATTGGTCCTTTACTCTCGGCGAACAGTTCTCTGTTCAGGGGGAATAAGGAGTTCTATTATTCAACTGACGAATTTGTTCAAAAATTCACACCGTCCGGATTCAGGGATGAAATAATACTTCTTAAAGGGGCACGGCGCTTTGAGTTTGAGAAGATCGGAGCTATTCTGGAACAACAGGTACATCAGACATTGCTGGAAGTGAATCTTGATGCCATTGCACATAATCTCAATGAATACAGAAGACATATAAGTCCCGGTACCCGCATTATGGCAATGGTAAAAGCTTTTGCCTATGGTGCAGGTCCGGCCGAAATAGCATCATTGCTTGAATACCACAGAGTCAGCTATCTGGGTGTGGCAATTGCAGATGAGGGTATAGAACTCAGAAATGCAGGTGTTACCATTCCGGTGATCGTTATGAATCCCGATCCGGTTGCATTTGAACAGATGATCAAATATGATCTGGAACCTGAACTCTTCAGTCAGGGATCATTTGAAAGGTTCCGGGATCTCGCGTCAAGGCACGGCCTTGTGAATTATCCTGTACATATCAAGATCGACAGCGGAATGCACAGACTTGGTTTTATGCCTGAGGACATTGACAAGCTGACATATCTGTTGAGAAGCTGTGAAACTCTGAAAATAATTTCAGTCTTTTCTCACTTTGCAGCAAGTGAAAATCCGCATTTTGATGATTTCACACACAGGCAGGCGAAACTGTTCCTTGCTGCTGCAGAAAAGATTAAAGAAGCAACAGGTTATTCTTTCATGAGGCATATTTGCAATTCATCGGCCATTATCCGCTTTCCTGAGTATCACTTCGAAATGGTCAGGCCGGGTATCGGAATATATGGTATCAGCGACGGCAACGGGCCAAATCTTAAACCTGCAGGAAGATTTATTACAAGGATTTCCCAGGTAAAAAGGATACCTGCCGGAGAACCGGTCGGATATGGTTGTGCGGATGTGTCGGGAAAGGATCGTATTATAGCAATTTTACCTGCCGGATATGCCGATGGCCTGAACAGAAAGCTGGGAAACAGAAATGGATCACTTTTTATAAAGAACAGAAGAGTACCTCTGATCGGTAATATATGCATGGACATGTGTATGGCTGATATAACAGACATCGGAGCCGGGGAGGGAGATGAAGCTGAAATATTCGGTCCCAATATAAGTATAAATGAAATAGCGGACAGGTGTCAGACCATACCCTATGAGATACTTACTTCAATACCTTCACGTGTAAAGAGGATCTTTTTCAGGGAATAGTGATTACAGATGGTCACATCTTTGCTACCAGGGGCATTATCCTGCCCTGTCCGAACGATTTGGAAGATATCCTGAGTATTGGCGGAGCCTGATATCTTTTATATTCATTATAATTGATCATCCGGATAACTCTCGAGACTATTTCCTTTGTTATTCCCTCGCCCGAGATCCTTTCCGGAGGTTTTTGCTGTTCAATATACTGGTAAAGGATTGAATCCAGTATCTTATATTCCGGCAGGGAATCAGTATCAAACTGGTTGGGTCTTAGTTCAGCTGATGGGAGTTTTGTTATTGTGTTACGGGGAATAATCTCCTCATTCCTGTTTATATAGTTTGCAAGCCTGTATATATCTGTTTTGTAAACATCTCCGATAACCGATAATCCTCCGGCCATATCTCCATACAATGTTCCGTATCCCACAGCAGCTTCACTTTTGTTTGATGTGTTGAGGAGGATGCATCCGAATTTATTTGCGACTGCCATCAGAAGAATGGCTCTTATCCGCGCCTGAATATTTTCTTCGGTAACATCAGGGGTGCTTTCTTTAAAAAGCGGAGCAAGATCCTCTTCAAATGCTCTGAATGGTTTTTCGATGCTGATGATATCATATCTTACCTTCAGTTTTTCGGCAAGTTCCACCGCATCCTTAACTGAATGGCGCGATGAGTAACGAGATGGCATAAGCAGAGCTCTGACATTATCATTTCCGAGTGCATCGACAGCAAGGCAAAGCACTATTGCCGAGTCAATTCCACCCGAGAGACCGAGTACTGCTTTTGTGATCCCGGTCTTTTCGAAGTAATCATGTATTCCTGTAACCAGGGCTTTATGGATCAGCTGAACGGGATCATTCTGTTTTCCTTCGGAACAGTTAACCGAAAAAGTTTCTTCATAATCAAATGTTCTGACCTCTTCTTCAAAAAAGGGCAGACGATAACAAAGATCTCCTTTACCATTGATTATCATCGATGCTCCATCGAAGATAAGTTCGGCGTTTGCACCTGTCTGGTTTGAACTGATAAGCGGAATACCATGCTTAGCTGCTTTATTTCTGAAAACCGAGGTCTTTACATCGATCTTCGTATATGAAAAGGGTGATGCCGATATATTGATTATAAAATCAGGATTCTGCCTGGCGAGCTCATCCATCGGCGAGACAGTATATAACCTTTTTTTCTCGAATTCATTATCAAAGGGCTGTTCATCCCATATGTCCTCACAGATCGTAAGTGCTACCCTGAAACCTTTGAAGGGAAAAACAGTGAAACTCCTGTCAGGCTGAAAATACCTGTATTCGTCAAAAATGTCATAAGTCGGCAAAAGTGCTTTGTTGGCCGAAAAGAGGATCTTCCCCTCTGAGAGGACAAGAGCAGAGTTGAACAGCTTTTTTCCTTCAGGATTGGTGTTGACGACAGGAGATCCTACGATAGCTGTAATACCTTTGCATTCACGGGCTATTTCATGAACCGTTTTGCTGCATTTTTCCACAAAATCATAGCGGTCGAGCAGATCGAGAGGAGGGTAGCCTGGTACTGAAAGCTCTGAAAAAACAATCAGATCTGAATTTTCATCCCTTGCTTTCTTTATGGCTTTACAGATCTTTTCCTTATTGGCTGTAAAATTACCGATATGGTAATTAAGCTGTGCGACAGTAAATCTCATATGAAATCTCAGAAGTTAATGCCCAGCCGGAAAGATAGCAATTTATGGTTTACCATATCCCATGGTTCATTTTTATTGTCTCTGGTGGTATCAAGGAAATTATTATCGAAACCCAGCCCAAAAACCGCGGACAGATTTCCGGCGATCGGATATTCAATTCCTGCCATTACATGATATGAAAGGTTGAAAGCTCTTATTTCCAGGAGAGCGTTATCATCACGTATATTAAGTGAGGGGATATCAGCTCTTCCCGAAATGACAATTTTCGGATCAAGACCTATGTCAGCAAATAACCTTCCGTACCCGGTCTCACTTGTCTGCAGCTTTAATCCGAAGGGTACGGAGAAATATCTGATCCTGTAAATGATGGCTTCCCCCGGCTCAACAGTAACTGTTTCACGTCTGTAATTTTTGAGCTGGAAATATATTGGTTCCCTGCAAATTAGTCTTCCTCCGCCATTGATAATGCTGACTCCGGATGAGAAAGAATAATTCGGACCGAAATATCTGTTGTAAGAGATCCCGAAATTGAAACCTGGCATCGCACCTTCACTGCGTGTACTATAATTATCAGTTGAGAACCAGCTTATTACCGGGTCGAAATGAATACCGAATGAAATTGCATACGGAGGTCCGAAACCCATCCGGGGCGCACGGTATTCCGGATAACGGTAACCCGGCTGGCCTGAAAGAGCGGCTGAAATGCAGAACAGGATGAGGAATACAATATTTTTTGTTCTGAATGGTTTTATTCCTGTGTAATTCATTTTGTAATTTTATAACAGTTAATGTCTGAAGAACACTCCGGATTTATCATATCCTGTTATACAGTAAACAAATATTGAGCCAGATTTATGTCAGTAATTTACAGTTGGCATAACGGCGAAAAGTAACTAATTTCGTGTGATCAAAATATACCGGTATGAGGAAAATTATGGTCTTTATGATTATTTTTTCATGTGGCATGGTTTTGGGAACCGGCTGCAAAAGAAATCATTATAAAGTCAATACTTCATCTGTTGAAGCAGATATAAGCATTAAGAGATTTGAACAGACTCTCTTTTCGGCCGATCCTGCAGGTCTGAAAGAAGATCTTCCGGAGATAAAGAAAGAATACGGCAGTTTTCTTCAGCTTTTCAGCTATGTTATCAATGCCGGCAACGTAAATGATACTTCATTTGCCAACACACTTCTGCGCTTCGTTACCGACCGGCTTAATTATGAGGTCTATGAGAAAGTAATGCAGTTATATCCCTTAATGGATCCCTGGGAGGAAGATCTTGAAGAAGCATTCCGGCACTACCTTTATTATTTTCCACAAAAAAAACTCCCTTCTGTGATTACCTGCATTACCGGTTTTAATACAAGTATCATCACGGGAGATAGTGTAATAGGGATCGGCCTGGACCGGTATCTCGGGCGCGACAGTGAGTATTATCCCAGGCTGGAGATATATCAGTATATGGCAGCAAATATGAATCCCGTTAATATTGTTCCCGATTGTATGTATGGATGGGCAGCTTCGGAATGGGATTATGAGAATATGGATTATACGGAGAAGAATGTGCTGAGTGCAATGCTTCATGAAGGCAAGCTGAAGTATTTTGAGAAATGTATGCTTCCTGAGGTCAGTGATACGGTATTATTTGGTTTTACAGCTGACCAGATGAGATTTTGTACAAATAATGAAAGGCAGATGTGGCAATACCTTATTGAGTACGATTTGCTTTTCAGTACGGATCAGTTTGTGATCCGCAAGCTTACAGGGAATGCACCTTTTACCAGTTATTTCACCAGTGAATCTCCGGGAAGGGCTGCAATCTGGATCGGTTTCAGGATCATCGAATCATGTATGATGAAGAACGGGAATATGACCCTGAATGAACTTATGGATTCAAAGGATATACAGGGGCTTCTTACCTTAGCCAGATATGATCCCGAATAAAATAAAACAGGGCCGTATAATTCCGGCCCTGTTTTATTTCACAGATTGCAATACTTTATTCGGCAGGATGAATTGCTTCAACCGGGCAAACATCTGCACATGCACCGCAATCGGTGCAAATATCCGGATTAATTTTGTAGATATCGCCTTCTGAGATAGCCTCAACAGGACACTCATCTATACATGTTCCGCAAGCTGTGCAATCTTCATTGATTTTGTAAGCCATTTCTATCTTCTTTTAGTTAAAATAATTACTTTGAATTTTCAAATGTATCCAAAAATTCTTAATTAAAAAATATCACCTGACATATACAATAAACGTGCCTGTTTTTGCCGATCAGAAATCCAGGCTGAATGAGAGGTAAAATATCCTTGGGAGAATATAGTTGTTTTCAATACCCCATGCCCAGTCTGCTCTTACAAAGTATCCCATCAGCTGTGCTCTTAATCCTGCACCGAACCCTGCAACTATTGGCTGGCGGTTCGAATCAAGGACAACTTTTACAGATCCGCTTTCTATAACTTCGTTATCCCATGCATTCTCTCCCGACCATGGAGATCTTCCGACCCATGCAGATCCTACGTCTCCAAATCCCACAACCTGTAAGCTGTTGAGGAAGTTTGATTTAAGAGGATGACCTGCAAAATATCTTATAACGGGCCATCTTATTTCACTGTTTATAAGTGCAAAGCTGGTTCCGTTCCTTATGTTCTGGGTAAAACCGCGCATATTTGTAGCAAGTGCCTGAAATCCATAATTCATATTCGGATTAACCGGTATAGTCTGGTCAAACATTCCCTCCCTGTTGAATAGATTACCCATCCAGTTGTCAACACCACCCAGGTAATAAACAAGCCGTGTCGGGCCGTATGAGGTACTTGCAGCCAGACGGTTGGCCCAGATAAGTTCGCGATGAAGCTTTATGTATTTCCGGAAATCGATCCCGACAACAATCATATCTGTCATCTTGTAGTTCAGCTCTTTGTAATATTCGCCGAAGATCTTGAACCTGGTACCGTAATAAATATTTATGCTTCTTTTGCGTGTATTGTCAAAAACAAGTTCACCTTTCAGGTTAGCCCAGTGCCTGGAGATAATATCACTGTTCAGTACTGCTACCATATTGTCTGAATAAACCATTACATGACGGTCATTCCTGTAGGCCAGGGTCCCTTTCAGAGAAAGCACGGGGGTGAAAGGTTTTGAAAATGTCAGATAAATATTATGTGTATGCGACTTAAAATAGCTTGAATCATTTGAACTGAAAAATCCCTGGCGATGAAAGATGAACTGCTTGTCAAAATTACCCTTAAGGCTTTCCGCACTTACCAGGTATTCATTGCTGTCGAAATTGCCTGAAAACCTGAAACCACCTGTAATACGGTAATTCTCAAAAAGATCAATGACACCGAACCTTGAAAGGAGATTGACACCCGGATTATAATAAGGTGCCCCGCCGCTGTAAACCTGATAGGTATTGTTCAGGAAGCTGAAATCGATCTGATTAGCAATATAATTGTTATAAAAAGCAGTCTGATATATCCTGATCAGAGGAAGGTCAAGCTTCCCGGTATCAAGATCAATATCCATATAATCTTTTCTCCAGAGCTGCTCAAAGTAATTCTGCTTTTCTTTTTCGAAAATATAATGGTTTATATCTATCGGTTCATTTGTCTGATAATACTCATACAATGGTTTTGTGAGGGTATCACGTCTTCTTTTATCCTCCGCAATGAGCCATTGCCTCAACTGTTCCACACTGTCAGCTTTATGCAGGAGGATAGATTTCTCTTTCCTGAAAATGGTTTGCTTCCTTTCTTCCTTCGGCAAAGGTCCGGAATCAGACATCCTGCCTTTCCTGATCATATATCTTCTCTTGTTGAAAAGAACTTCGCCATAGGTATCCGAAGCATTTGCCACCGACTGGTTGATTATATTCCTGTCATAATCCGTTACAGGTACTGAATTGATGAAATACCTGTAATGTGTCGTTGTATCTATATAACTTATCGCACTGTCAAATGATGCTGTATAACGGTTCATTATACCGTCAGCATCCCCGATATAGGTGAATTTGTTCTTAACAGTTCCTGAAGGTGAAAATTTTTCAACGTAATCACCTTCAGAAAGCCTTGTGAGAATATTGTCTCTCCGGGAAAGATTGTAGGTGAACAGTTCAAAGGTATTTGCCACCTTTTCAAAGGGATCAGCCTGGTTGCCGATGGTATCGGTCAGCCTGTTTGAAGAGAAAACTATCATATCTTCCGCACCGTCGAGGAATGAGGGATCAAGATCATCAGCTAAATCCCTTGTGATCTGTTCATTTGTTCCCGAAGATATAGTATGCAAATATAGGTCGGTTATTCCATCCTTGACACCTGAAAAAATAAGCCGTGAACCTTCAGGTGAATATGAAAAACTGAGGATCTTATCAAAATATAGAAGATTTCTTTCTTCAGTCCTTTTATCATCAATCCTGTAGAAATATATGACCATTCCGGCTTTCTCTTCATTTATATATGTAAGTATCCTCCCGCCCGGGTGCCATGCTATAACCGGATAAGTATTGTCTGTAACATGTTCGTATTTAGGTTCTTTGCGAAAGATCACTTTCACTTTCCCTGTTGCCTGATCATAAAGGTTGATCTTTTTCCTGCCCCATACATTTGTAACAAAAGCTATATGGCTGCCATCAGGGCTGACCTTAACCTGCTGATATATGTGTTCCTTTTTCGATCTGGCTATTACATTCGCGTCATATTCCGGCCGGCTTCTGTCATCTGCAAACTCGTTCCTGTAAAAAGCTTTCCATTCATCCATCAGTTCCTTGATATCTTTGCCTATGACATACAGCAGACCGTCTTCAATGTTCTTATAGACCTTAGTCAGGTAAATTATATTTGGTATCAGGGCGTCGCCGTATTCTTTTCCGATAAATCTCCAGAATGACTGTCCTGCATAAACAGCGTCATCATATTCAAGGTGATTTATATTCCGGTAATATCCCGATATGATCCCGTCCCTGACATGGTTCTCGGTTTCCAGGTCCCATCCGAATGATACATAGTTTGCCAGGCCTTTAATATACCAGTTTGGGATTGTGATGACAGAAGAGCTGCTTATACGGTCGCGGAGGTCTGCATCATAAAGCATTTCATTTATTATGACTTCTGTGATGGAGGCACCTATCTGTTTCTGATAGGCAACATGATCTCCTTCATAATAGAGCAATACCTTATTTTTGATTATTCTGCTGTATCCTCCTGTATTATAGCTGTCCTCTTCACCTGTCACAAGTCCGACATTGGATTGTCTGTATTCGTTATTCTTATTATGGATTATGAAGATGAGTCTCTTTTCCAGGTTATAGTCAAAAAAATCCTCAATCTCATCCAGCTTTTTTATGCCGTAATTGGCTGTATATTGGGCAAGTTCCCTGCCGAATTCGTTGAAATAGCAGTCAATTTCCTCAAATCTGTAGAATGACCAGTAATAATCATAATGCTGGACCCTGTTTTTTCCGAATGTCATCTGGTGTCCGTTGTAAAACTGACCGCTTGCGGTCAGCCAGAAAAGACTTGTCAGTATGATTATTATAAGTCTGCGGATGCTGCTCATTCTATGCTCCTTTATGACACATAACCGGGCTAAGGTGTGCAAATTTTGTTCCAAATAACCCGGTTTATGCAACAAAACTAATGATATTCTGGTTTAAATAACTGAAAAAGTTTAAAGTTTATTAATTTTGTCATGTTTTATGATAAACATCATTCCGGTCTGATTTTTGTAAATACATATGCAACCAAATATTAACCGGAATAGTTTATACTAAAAACCGGATAAGGATGTTAAATATTATATTGTGTCTAACAATTATTTAATATGAAAAAAGTCTGTCTGATCATTTCAACATTTATTTTAGGCGCTTCACTTGCGGCTCAGCCTGTGATGAAGCTTTCAAAAACTGAACATAATTTCGGTAGCTTTAAGGAAGAAGCGGGCCGTCAGACCTGGGATTTTGAAGTTACCAATACGGGTAATGCACCTCTGGTGATACAGAATATTGTAGCTTCGTGCGGATGTACATTACCGGAATGGACCAAACAGCCAATCCCTCCGGGTGGAAAGGGAAAGATAACGGCGATCTATGATCCTCAGAACCGTCCCGGTGCATTTAACAAAACCCTTTCGGTCTATACAAATGCAAAACCCCAGGTGGTGGTTATGTCAATAAAAGGAGAAGTGATTCCCCGTGAAAAAACAATAGAAGAACTTTTTATATTTCCTGTAGGTTCCATAAGATTTGAAAGCAATCATCTTGCTTTTACCAATGTGAAAAAGACTGAAAAGAAAATAAGGGTCATGCAGGTAATAAATCCATCAAAGGAACCTGTCAGGATCGAATTTGAGAATCTGCCGGGGCATCTTGCTCTGAAAGCCAATCCCGAGACTCTTAAGCCGGGGCAGAAGGGGATCATTGAAGGGACCTATGATGCTACAAAAAACAATTCATGGGGAAATGTGAGCGATATGGTAAAGGTAAAGCTTAACGGTGTTGCACAGCAGAATGTATATTATTATATATCAGCCAATCTGGTGGAAGATTTTTCCTCCCTTTCAAAGGCTGATCTTGAGAATGCACCTGTTTTTAAACTGGCATCAACAACCGTGGATCTTGGAAAAATGCCGGGTTCTACTTCAAAGGAATTTGAATTCAGTTTTACAAATGCCGGCAAAAGTGATCTTATTATCAGGCACATAAGATCGACCTGTGGATGCACTGCAGTACAGCAGGGAACACAGAACCAGGGTATCAAACCGGGCCAGTCAAGCTCAATAAAGGCAACATTCAATTCTGGAGGATATAAAGGCAGGGTAACAAAAGCTATCTATGTCTATACAAACGATCCGAAAAATTCCGAAGTGGTTCTTATGCTCAATGCTGATGTGGAGCAGACTGCTTCCAGATAATATGCAGATCCCGTGATCTGATGTTTAATCATGAGGGTGCCGGAAATGAGATAATGGCACCCTTTTATTATTTTTACGAACCGATCGACAGTTTAAAATGACTGAGAAGAAAAAATCAGACAATCATCTGAGTATTAAAAAAGGTATTATACAACCTCCGAATATTAATCCTGCGGTACTCAGGGGAAACAGGAAGACCCGGAAGAAATATACCGTTGATGAATATCTTGAAGGTATACTGATAGGTAACAGGACAATCCTGAGCCAGGCAATAACTCTCATCGAAAGTTCTCTGCCGGAACATTATGATCTTATCCAGGGGATAATTGAAAAATGTCTTCCCCAAAGTGGCAGATCAGTAAGGATCGGGATAACGGGTGTCCCGGGTGCCGGTAAAAGTACATTCATCGAAACTTTCGGATTATATCTTGTTTCATCCGGACATAAGGTTGCTGTTCTCGCTGTTGATCCAAGCAGTATTAATACAAAAGGCAGTATCCTGGGCGACAAGACAAGAATGGAAAAGCTGAGTATTCATCCTGATGCATTTATCAGGCCATCACCAACAGCAGGAACTATGGGAGGAGTAGCAAGGAAAACAAGGGAGACAATTATTTTGTGCGAAGCAGCAGGATTCGATACCATCCTGGTTGAAACAGTCGGAGTTGGCCAGTCTGAAACAGCCGTCCATTCAATGGTCGATTTCTTTCTGCTTCTGATGCTTGCAGGGGCCGGTGACGAACTGCAGGGAATAAAACGGGGGATTATGGAAATGGCTGATGCAATTGCAATTACCAAAGCCGACGGATCAAACCGGCACAATGCACACAACGCTATGCAACTATACCGTAATGCCCTGTCACTTTTTCCTCCAAATCCTTCCGGATGGAATCCCGTAGTGATTACATGCTCGGCATTTGAGAATACAGGTATAAAGGAATTATGGGAAATCATATGTAATTATGTATCATCTTCCGGAGATAACGGTTATTTCAGTGAAAGAAGGGAAAGACAGTCTGTTGTAAGGATGAATGACACAATAACTGAATTCCTTAATAACTCATTCTATAACAACAAAGAGATAAAGATGATGATGCCTCAGATCGCGAAGGAACTCCGGGAAGGCAGGATCACTTCATATAAAGCCGCTATGGCATTGATAGATAAATATCGTAATTTATAATGATAGTAGACAATAATTTGTATCTTTGCGCGATTTATAATTAAAAATCTGATACATAATTAATTTCGTATGATGAAAAAAATTATCTTCCTGTTTGTTTTGGCAGCATTTATTTCTGCATGTTCCTCAGGACCGCAGTTTGTAGTAAAAGGTAAAATTGACGGAGCTGACAGTGTTGTTTTCATGCTTCAGAAAAGAGAAGCCGGGAAAATTGTTACACTCGATTCGGCAGCCGTTAAAAACGGTTCTTTTAAAATGAAAGGTGTAATCGAATACCCCGACCTTGTTCAGCTTGTGGCTCTCAATACACCTTACCGTACTTCCTTCTACCTCGAAAATTCCAATATCAGTATAAGCGGGAAGCTCGATTCCCTGTTCAATGCAAAGGTCACAGGTTCAAAAACACAGGATGAATATAATTCCCTTATTGAATCAGTCAGACCCCTGAATGAAAAATATTCGGGTCTGGTTCAGGAATACCAGACTGCAAGGCAGATAAATGATACAGCTAAAATGTCACAGATTGAGAGAGATGCCGATGCAGTTGCAAAAGAAATGTCACAAACCCAGATGAATTTTATTAAGAACAATCCTTCATCATTTGTGACTCCTTCACTGCTCAGAAGCATGAGCTATGAGCTTGAGGCAACAGAAATTGAGGCAATAATAAATGCGATGGATACAAGTGTTGCGAAAGTGCCTGTTATACGGGAATTAATGACAAGGGTTGAGGCAATGAAAAGTGTGGGAATAGGACAGAAAGCACCCGATTTCACACTGAATGATGTTAACGGAAATCCCGTTTCTCTTTCATCAAAGATAGGATCAAAACTTTTGCTTATTGATTTCTGGGCAGCATGGTGCGGACCCTGTCGCCAGGAAAATCCTAATATTGTTAAAGTTTATAATGAATTTAAGAATAAGGGTTTTGATATCTTCGGAGTTTCACTCGATCAGTCAAAGGATGACTGGGTTAAGGCAATAGCAGATGACAAGCTTACCTGGACACATGTTTCTGACCTCAAGTACTGGAACAGCGATGCTGCTAAATTATATGCGGTGAACTCAATTCCGGCAAATTTCCTTCTCGATGAAAACGGTATAATTATTGCCCGGAATCTGAGGGGAAATGACCTCAGGGCCAGGATCAGCGAACTGCTGTCAAGATAAGAAATAAAAAAACGTATTAAAAAACGTATTAAAATACGTATTTTAATACGTTTTTTTTTATTGTCCGCCGTCAGATTATTTCTCCCTGTTCAGCTCTTCCAGAATAAAACCTGTTCCCCTTACAGTACGTATATCGATATTTTTATCTTCAGAGATATATTTACGGAGCCGGCTGATGAATACATCCATACTGCGGCCAAGGAAATAATCATCCTCACCCCAGATCTCATTCAGGATGTCTTCCCGTGCAAGGATCCTGTTCTTATTGATTATAAAATATTTTAACAACTGGGCTTCCTTTAATGTAAGTTTCTCGGAGGTCTCTCCGGAAATCAGTTCCAGAGTATTGAACTTCAAAACAGTATCCGATATTTTAAATTCATCGGTTGAGGAAGAGTAGGTACGTTTGAGAATATTGTTTATCCTTAGAATAAGTACCTCGGGATCAAACGGTTTTGTAATGTAATCATCGGCTCCGATTTTCAGACCCCTGACTATATCTTCCTTCAGACTTTTTGCTGTCAGATAAATCAGAGGGACCCCGGGTTCTGCTTCTTTTATCTTCTCTCCAAGTGTAAAACCGTCCATTTCAGGCATCATCACATCTAGGACACAAATATCCGGTTTATCCTGTCTGAATGATTCCCAGGCTTCATTGCCGTCACGGGCAAGATTGACCTCAAAACCGTTTATTGTTACATACTGGGCGAGAATATTGCCAAAATCCCTGTCATCTTCTGCTAATAAAACTTTCATGATAAGTGTTGATTATTAATAAGGAATTGTTACTGTAAAGATACTACCTTTTCCGGGTTTACTGTTAACTGTAACGTCGCCTCCGTGTGCGACCGCAATCTTTTTAACATAGTAAAGCCCGAGTCCGAGTCCTTTGTATTTGTGAATATTGCCGGATGATGCCCGGTAAAATTTATCGAAAATATGTTTCTGATCTGTTTTGTTTATCCCTATGCCGTTATCGGCCACCTTTATATATATATTACCGTCCCCTGTGAAACCTTCAACGTTGATCTCCGGATCCTTGTCCGAATATTTTACCGCATTTGACAGCAGGTTGTTAATCATTGTGGTGAAGTAAATAAGGTCAATATCGGCTTCGGCGCCATTGAAATTGTATTTCTGGGTCAGTGCTGCTATATTTCCCGGACCAACCCTGAAACTGCTCACAATATCATTCATTACTTCTTCGATATTGATCCTTTTTTTATCGAGCTGGAATTCGGTCCTTTCCCACATTGATATTTCGAGGATCATGTTTATCAGCTGGTTCAGGTGAACGCTCTGTTTTCCGATCAGTTTTGCAGTCTCCAGCACCTTTGTCTCGTCGTTCCTTATCCTTTCCATTTCGAGGGTCTTTCCGGCGACGGTTATCGTTGCGAGAGGTGTTTTCAGCTCATGGGTCATATTATTGATAAAGTCGGTCTTGAGATTTGACAGTCTCCTTTCTTCCATAAGGTTACGGTAGGTCACCATAAAAATGACAACAACAATCAGAAGGCTGAACAGGCTCATTGCCAGTGAGGCTGAAGAAGCTTTAAGCACCATCAGTCTTTTATCTGAAAAATCTATATAGTATTCGAAGAAGAGGAAGTAAAAATTATCTTCAAGTCCTCTTCGTTCAACCAGTATTCTGGAACTTCCCGGTGTTGATATTCCGCCTGATAAAGTGGTAGTTCCTGTTTCGACTGCTGGTACGGCTGTTTGTGGTAATCCCGGCCCGGCCGGTCTTCCGCGCTCCGGTGGCCTCATTCTGAAAAAATTTTCATCCCTCACTATAGGAAAAGTATCCCTGCTTATAATTTCAAGGTTTCTGATCTCAATCCTGTGGGTGAAATTTTTATCGACTCCCATCCGTTCAAAGTAGGCAGAAAGATAGCCGGAGAGATCCTGTTCCTGGTTCAGTGTCATTGTAAAGTAATCCAGTATCTCTTTTTTCTTTTCTTCAAGTTCTTTCTGGTCGCTTATACTGAGCAGATCGGCGGCAGCTTTTTCAGAGTATCTGTCCAGAATGAACCTTACCGTATCATAGACATCCACTGCACGCTGGCGCCTCAGTGTTGAAACCGCTTCCTGCGAAAGAAGCCTGTACCGGAGATCGAGCATTTCATAATTCTGCTTCAGGATTCCTCTTATTATGATTATCTGGGCGATTATCACTATCGCTATTGCTGATATCCCGAGCAGGAGGATGGTATTCCTTTTTTTCATCTTGAAGTGTTTGCTTATCAAAAGTATTGATTTTTTATTAAATCCCGGAGCAGGATGGCCAAACATTAACCCTGCGTTAACGCTGCATTAACAATATACCGGGATTAACGGTACTATCTTTGAATAAACAAATAATAAAGAGACAGCCATGAAAAAGTATGGAATAATATTCGGAGTTTTTTTCCTCGTGTCGTTTTGCTCCTTTCAGCAGATAAATGCCCAGGAAAAGACAAAAGAGGAAAAAGAAAAAGAATTGCAGGAAGCAATCAATGAGCAGAAAAAAATCATGATCGAAAGGCAGAAAACTGAACAGGAAGCTCAGAAACAGGCACAGGAAGAATTTGAGAAGGCGGTTATCATCCGCAGAGATGCCACAGACAGGGCAATGCAGGAACTGGACAGGAAATTAAAGGATCTTGACAATCCTGAATTTAAGGATGCCATGAAAGATTTAAAGGATCTTGGCAGAATGAGGTCTATTGGAGAACCTTTTGTTTGGAAAGGGAATCCCGGCGATTTTTATTATCTGTATTCAAACGGAAATTCAGAGAAAAGTACCTGGGACATTTCCAAATCGATCAAGGAATCTTCCTATTCGCGTGATTATATATTCGATGTAGAGCCAACTGCAAAATCAGTTGTAATGTCAGTGAGCGGCGACTGCAAACAAGGTGAAATAAGGGTTAAGATCACTATGCCCAATGGCAAAACATTTTCAGAAATCGTGATAGACGAATTCGGGAATCTGAACTGGAGGAAATCCCTTACAATATCTGAAACCGAGAACCAGGATAAAACCGGTGAATGGAAATTTGATATCAAATCATCAAAGGCAACCGGTTATTTCAAGATCTTCTTCCAGGTAAACTGAAACAGGTAATTCCATAATAGTTTTTCATTCCTTAAAAGACAGAACGGCCTTCCTGGCCGGTCTGTCTTTTATTCTGATTGTGTGGAAGTCCTGCCTCCCTTTACACTTTCAACCCTTACGGTATATTTGTTTCCTCCTTTAACGATCCATTTAACATCTATTTTCTGGTAGCCTGCAATATTTGGTATCTCTAATCTCTGAGGATCCTTTTTCTTTTCGGTTGTAAGATTGAGATCGGCATTTTCCACTGTCATGCCTGCAAGAACTGTCCCACCGTCGAGATATACATAGACTGGCGGATCTATTTTATATCTCAGATTTGTTGCTGAATGAGTAGGTATCATTCTGCGGTTTATTACTGAAGCTGTTACTTCTTTTAGTCCACCTTCAATCTTTGTTACCCTGAGGTTCGTTATTTCCAGCTTTGGCGACTGATATGCATTAAAGATGCAGAATGCTGCATTTCTGTGTGCATCTGTTTCGAGAAGGAATCCCGGATGCAGTCTGCCAAACATTTTGCTGAATCCGCCTATCTCAACTTCGCCGTAAACAGGATGATCCAGCTTCTGCCATGGGATGAAAGCATCTTCGAACAGAAGCAGCCTGTCAAATTCGTACTGGTCGGTATTTGCAGTATCATAGAACATCAGGTAGCTGTTCCATAGTTCGTTCGAATAGACGAAACATCCCATAGCACCATGCCACCAGTCTATTTCTCCGCCATAAACCGTATACATATCTTTCCAGATTGTAAGAAGGGAGTAACCCGGTATCATAAGTTCTCCTTTTTTACCTATGGCATCGATGACGGCATCATCGGAACGGCTGTACGCTTCAGCTCCTCCACCCTGAATGGATGGTCCTCTGAGTATCATGCCTCCTGAATTATGGAATGACTGGGCTCCGGCAATATTCCTGTGATTGAGGGCAAAATCCCGGACAGCCCTGTTCTCAGGTTGTGAGAAGGGGTATTTATTTGCACCGCTCTGTACATAATTGGGTTCCCAGTTGAAACCCCAGTCACGGTTACCATCATATCCGCCTGGTCCGTCTTCATTGAACAGTCCGTCGCCATCATTATCGATACCTTCCATACCGATAATATCATATTCGCCTTTTTCACCCGGTTCAACTCTTACCATTCTGCGGGGATCCTTCGGATCTGGTTTATATGCTCCTTCGGGATTTTTACGTCTTATCTGACTGATATTCTTATCACCGTTCATATCGTCCGATCCGTCCTCATCAAATTTGCCGTCACGGTCATTATCATAAGGCATCAGTCCTGACCTTGGGGGAACTCCCACAAAGGCGAAATAATCCCTTGCATCAGGATTTATAGTAGGAGCTATATAAAATGTCTTGTCTTTCAAAAGCTGTTTGATGAAAGTGTTCTCATCAAACATCTCGCACAGGTACCAGGCTGTATACATTGCCATCTCAGTACCCTGCAGTTCAATTGAATGTATGTTTCCGTCAATCCAGAATCCCGGTTTGTGATCGGGAGAACCGCTCTTACGGTCGGTTATCGTTAGAACATGAATATCGCGCCCCTGAAATGATTTACCTGCTGAAGTGAGGGTAACGAGTTCAGGAAATGCATTTGCCAGCTTTTTACAGAAATCGGTAACTCCGGCATAGGTATGGTATTTATTCCACGAAATCTGAACCCTCGGATTTGAAGGTGATCCTGCAGCATCAAAAGCGAGAGATTCTTCCTGAGCAGTCAGAGTACCTGAAAGAAGTATCAGTATTGACAATAACAATGAGTTTAAAACTATTTTTTTCATCTGTGTATTTTTTAATTTTCAATGGTCAGACTGAACAGCCATGATATCGAATGATCGATCCGGTTGATATTCTCAGTGCATGAATTATTCATATTGATCTCCATAATAGGTTGATTATTATTTCAATATGGCGGTAGTGCTTATTATTCCCGTATTTACGGCTCCGGCAGTGATCCTGACTTCACCTCTGCCGAGTATAAGCCAGCTGAATTCAGCCGATTCGCCTCCTTCCAGTCTTCCTATTCTCTGAACTTTCTGTCCGCTCAGGAATCTCTGATTGTCTGAGGTTTCAAGACTAATTCCCATAAGCCGGGTATAGAGGTTTCTCTCGCCGGCAGCAGCACACGTGGCAAAAATACCTTTATTGTGTACCCTGAGTGTGAGCCTGAAAATGTTTTCACCCTGATCTTCAATTTTCAGGTCGAGGAAATCCAGTTCCGGATGCATTCCGGCCATCTCTATGATGAACCTCGAATTCTTTTCAATAAGCTCCTGCAGCCTGTCTTCCGGAGGATTGATACTTACGAATGGTCTGATTCCTCCTGCTTCGACTTTCTTCCCGGGAAAATCGGGATGTTTGATCTCAGTCCAGGGAACGAATACATTCTCCATTTTGTTTTCTTCTGCAAATTTAAGGAATGCTGCATCGGGATTTTTATCCCGTTCCACCGGGATCCACCAGGCCGGTGTACTGAAGCTGTAACGGCCATAATGGTAATATGCCCATTCCATGAAGTTTCCCGGTGACTGTTTGGAAGAAGGTGATCCCTTTACACCGGTTATTTCGCGGTATTTATCCGAAACGAGCTTGTTTATGATTTCATCCTGTTTAAGTACACTTGTGATCTTTCTGTCCTGTCCCATCATCATGCGCATTGAGCCTGCCCCTGTTCCCGATCCTGACGGTGGCGGGAAACCCTGCATCTGAAATGCCCCCTGCATCCGCGACTGCCCCGGTGTCTGATCCTGTGATGCTCCCTGTCCCTGGGCTTGTCCACCTCCAGGTCTGTCGGCTCCGGGCCTTGCTGACTGATTCAGATTATCCTGCGGGCCAAAAGCAACTGTTGTATAAATATTGAAATGATCGTACAGGAAATCGAGCACTGCCACCGATTCAGGTTCCGAAACCGGATGTAGTCCTGATCCATTTCCAAATTCCTCATAATTATATGTAAGGTTCCTGTTGAAATTCACACCACCCGGTCCGTCCTCATTGAATTTCCCGTCTTTATCATTATCGATGCCTTCTGAATAGAGAGTATATGATCCGGTCTGGCCCTTTGAAAGGTCAGCTTCCACCATAATCCTTTCGTCTTCAGGACTTATCATGAATTTTCCTGCAGGATCTGCAACCCTAATCATGGTGATGAGCCCGTCGTTGTTCAGATCATCGAAAGGATCCTCATCAGTCTCGAAATCCCTGTCATCATCGACCGGCCGGGAATTGACGTTCCTTTCATATTTCAATCCCTGGAAGTATTGTTCTGAAGCATCGGGACTGACATCCGGTATAACATAGAATGTGACCTTATTCAACAGGTTTTTTATTTCAGCTGATCCTGAATTTTTGAGAAGATAATCAGCGAGACCTGTTGCCAGTTCCCTTCCAGCGAGGTGACTGCCTTCTATACCTCCGAGAACAGCAATTCCTGGTTTATTGTCCCTGTCACCTGTACCGATGATAAGTACCAGTATATCCCTTCCCCCGGGACTTTTTGCGATTGATTTTACAGTACAAAGGGCGGAATGTTCTTTCCCCAGTGCTTCAGATACACGGACCAGTGATCTGTGATCCCTGTATTTGTTCTGTGCCCCGGCAAGGCCTGAAATAATGCACCACGACAGGGCAATGATTAAGAATTTAAAGGAAATCTTCATGTTTGAGTGTTTAAGTTATTGTGGTTTTCCTGATTTAAATGATCTTCCCGATGGTTTTCTTTCGAATGTGTTATCAAATGTACTGTCCCATATGGGATTAGGAGTAAATACAGATAATATTGAATCAAAGTATCCAAGTACATGTTTTGGCGATAATTTATATACCAGCTCATCATTATTACCATAATAAGGATCAGTGATTGTCATTATCTCTTCAATTCCCGTATTGAAATTTTCTGAAGCACTGGTATAGGTCTCAAATATCTTCAGCGGAATGGCTATTACAACAGTAAAATTACCATATTCTTTTCTTTCGATGAGAAAATAGCTTATCTCAACAGGTCTTGACGGATTTACACTATCAGCGGTATGTAACAGCCTGCTCTCAAAGATCAATCCTTCTTCCATGATCTTCTTTACAATGCGTAATTCTTTTGTATTGTGAAGGAAAAAGTAACAATCACCGGATTCTTTCAGGATATCTGCAAGTATTTCACCGTTGTTTTTCATTCTCCGTGGACGGGCTGTTAAATTGGTGAAGCTAAAATAAGCGATATTATTTTATTTGCAACACTAAACCTTTTGTTGTCTTATATGTTAAATTTGTAGCCTGCCTGAGCAGGGTAATAATATGAGAAAAATCTTTATAATCCTGTCCCTTATTTTTCTGGGTGCCTGTAACCGGAGCGCTTCTGATCAGGGAGAAAAGATCATCACAGTCACAATTGCTCCCTTTAAATATTTTATAAAGGAGATTGCAGGAGATGATTTTGCTGTCAACATAATGGTGCCTTCCGGGGCAAATCCGCATATTTATGAACCATATCCCGGTCAGATAAACAGGTTGAGAAAATCAGTAGCCTATGTCAGCAATGGTTTTCTGGGCTTCGAGATGGCATGGATGCCCAGGTTTGAAGAGATCAACCGTACAATGAAAAAAGTATCTGCGGGTGAAAGGATATTACCAATTGGTTCTCATCACGATCATGGCAGTGGTGATGATCATTCCGAAACGGCAGATCCTCATTACTGGGTTTCTCCGAAATGTGCGACTGAAATAGCACGATCAGTAAAGGATCTTGTCTGCGGACTGAATCCGGATTCTGCAGAAAAATATGAAAAGAATTATGAAGTCCTGTTAAAAAAGATCACACAGGCTGACAGAACGGCAGATTCACTTTTTTCCGGTTTGCAACACCGGCATTTTATGATATATCATCCAAACCTTGCATATCTGGCCAGGGATTATGGTCTCGAAGAGATATCTGTAGAATCCGAGGGGAAAGAACCACCACCTTCTCGTCTGAAAGAACTTATTGATCTTGCGGTAAAGGAGAATATAAAAACGATATTTGTTCAGAAAGAGTATGACAGCAGGAATGCAAAAGCAATAGCTGATGAAACAGGAGGTGAGATAAAAGTAATTGATCCTCTCTCTGAAGACTGGTATACTTCAACAATGGATATTATCGAAGAATTACACGGAAGTCTGACCGATACGGGCAAATAAGGGGATTATGGCATTAATTTTTGAAATGAATTCTTTATCAGCATCCTATGGCACAAAAACTGTGCTGGAGAATGTTGATTTCAGGGTGAATGAAAATGATTTTATCGGGGTTATAGGTCCGAACGGAGGAGGTAAGACAACTCTTCTGAGGATCATTCTGGGTCTTCTGAAGCCTTCATCCGGTAGCATACGCTTTAATACGGAACTTCCTGATTCTGAGAGTATCGGTTATCTTCCTCAGATTTCGACCGGAGATGTTAATTTCCCGGTAAATGTAACTGATGTAATACTTTCCGGAATGATGATAAGAAAGAGGATTATAAGCAGAATGTCTGCTGTTGACAGGAGAAAAGCAGAAAGGATAATTGGTGAACTCGGACTATCCGGTTTTGAAAAAAGCACCCTCGATGAACTGTCGGGCGGACAGATCCAGCGTGTACTTCTGGGACGTGCGATAATAGGTGAACCTAAACTGTTGCTGCTGGACGAACCCGGAAATTTTGTCGATTCATCTTTCGAAAGAGATTTTTATGGTAAGCTGAAAGAGCTTAACAAAAGGATGGCAATTTTAATGGTATCGCATGATATCGGGATGATCTCGTCACATGTCAGATCATTTGCCTGTATAAACAAAAAACTGCATTATCATCCTTCTTCGGAAATTTCCAATGAACAGCTTCTTGCTTATGGTTGTCCGATTCAGCTTATAACACACGGTGATGTGCCTCATACAGTACTTAAAAGACATAACTGAGTGGAAGGAACTTTTTTTCAATATGATTTCATTATCAAGGGAATACTGGGCGCCTTGTTTGCAAGCATTACAGCAGGATTTGCCGGTACTTATATTGTCACAAGAAAAATGGTTTTTCTAAGCGGAGGCATTACACATGCATCTTTCGGAGGCATAGGGATAGGTTATTTCGCGGGGATTAATCCTGTGGCAGGAGCTGCAGTGTTCGGAGTATTATCTGCACTGGGAATAGAATACCTTACCATAAATCATAAGGTCAGGGAAGATTCCGCAATAGGTATTCTGTGGGCATTCGGAATGGCGATTGGTATTATATTCATATACCTTACCCCCGGCTACTCACCCAACCTCATGAGCTACCTGTTCGGGAGCATACTGACTGTCACAAATGCTGATATAATTGCACTTGGAATTATGTCGGTAATACTGTGTATCTATTTCGGGGCATTCTACAGAACAATCATTTATACCTCATTCGATGAGTCTTTTGCACGAACCTATTCGTCCTATGTCGACATTTTCAAATATATCACAACATCACTTATCGCACTGACAATAGTACTTAATATAAGAATGGCAGGGGTTATCCTGGTACTTTCGCTTCTTACAATACCACCGAATATTGCAATGCTTTTCACCCGTACTTATTCCGGAATAATCCTTTTCTCGGTAATTACCGGTTTTGCAGGAACAGCAACAGGATATGTATTTTCATACTTTGCAGGCATACCGGTGGGTGCAACCATCATTTTCACCCTGGTAATTATCTGGATCGTATTAAAAGCATTTTTATTTCTGAAGGAATATTTGAAAGGGAGACGAAACAAATGATATCTTATCAGGTAACAGGAACATAAAATGAATAATAACAAAAAATATAATTATGGATTTTGATCTTATAATAATCGGAAGCGGCCCAGGGGGATATGTGGCTGCCATAAGAGCGTCACAGCTGAAAATGAAAGTAGCGGTTGTGGAAAAAGCTGAAATAGGAGGGATCTGTCTGAACTGGGGTTGTATTCCAACGAAATCTCTTCTGAAGAGCGCTCAGGTATTTGATTACCTGACACATGCTTCTGAATATGGCATTTCGGTGGCTGGTGAAGTCAGACCGGATTTTAATGCAATAATTGCCCGCAGTCGCAGTGTAGCCGAAGGAATGAGCAAAGGAGTACAGTTCCTTTTCAGAAAGAACAATGTTACCCTGATAAAAGGAACAGGCCGTCTGGCAGCACAGAACAAAGTTGAAGTTGAAGATCCGGAGGGAAATAAAAAGCTATGGAGTGCAAAGAATATTATTCTGGCTACGGGGGCAAGATCAAAAGAACTGCCGAATCTTAAGCAGGATGGTAAGAAGGTCATTGGTTACAGGGAAGCAATGACTCTTCCCGAACAACCAAAATCGATGGTCGTGGTCGGATCCGGTGCAATTGGCAGCGAATTTGCAAATTTCTATCAGTCTATAGGTACTGATGTGACCCTGGTTGAATTTCTTCCGCGGATAGTTCCCAATGAAGATGAGGAAGTGTCAAAACAGCTTGAGCGTTCCTTTAAAAAGATGAAAATGAAAGTAATGACCGCTTCTTCAGTCGAATCGGCTGATACATCGGGGGAGAAATGCATTGTCACCATAAAAACTCCAAAGGGCACTGAAACAGTTGAGACCGATATTGTATTCTCGGCCGTAGGTGTCACAACAAATCTTGAAGGGCTTGGTCTGGAGAAAGCGGGAGTAAAAACCGAAAAGGATAAAGTTGTTGTGGATGATTATTACAGGACCTCTGCCCCGGGGATCTTTGCCATAGGGGATATTGTACACGGGCCTGCA
The DNA here is from genome assembly GCA_964421975.1 of uncultured Rikenellaceae bacterium. GTDB lineage: Bacteria > Bacteroidota > Bacteroidia > Bacteroidales > VadinHA17 > LD21. The sequence goes on along the minus strand of CAYQZL010000002.1, from coordinate 25,048 downwards.
CTGGCGCATGTTGCTTCAGCTGAAGGGATAATCTGTGTTGAGAAAATTGCCGGACTTGATGTTGAAGCCCTGAATTACAAAAACATTCCTGCATGTACATACACTAATCCTGAAATTGCTTCTGTAGGTTATACCGAAGAGGCTGCAAAAGCTGCAGGATTTGAAATAAAAGTAGGTAAGTTCCCCTTCACCGCCTCCGGAAAAGCAAACGCCTCGGGTGCCAGGGACGGCTTTATTAAGCTGATTTTCGATGCAGCATATGGCGAATTGCTGGGAGCTCATATGATCGGTGCCAATGTGACTGAAATGATATCGGAAATTGTAGTTGCAAGAAAACTTGAGACCACGGCTCATGAAATAATAAAAGCTGTTCATCCGCATCCGACAATGTCTGAAGCTATAATGGAAGCCGCAGCTGCAGCATACGGAGAAGTGATTCATATTTAGTCATTTTTTCAGACCGGATCTCCGGGAAAAATAATAATAGAGTAATTTTATCTTCTGTTCTAACCATTATCAATCATGAAAAAAATCGGTTTTATCCTGCTTTCGGGATTATTCATTGTTACTGCCTTATCTGCACAGCCGGAGGGAAGAAGGCAATCCTACGACATTACCAGGGACAAGGTGCTTTATACGATCGGATATGCTCATCTCGACACTGAATGGAATTGGGAATATCCAACAACCATAAACCAGTATCTGAAAAATACAATGGAAGATAATTTCAGGCTCTTCGAAAAGTATCCGGATTATGTTTTCAATTTTACCGGTTCAAGGCGATATAAGATGATGAAGGAATATTTCCCTGAGTCTTACAAAAAAGTGGCAGATTATATAAAACAGGGCAGATGGTATGTATCAGGTTCTTCTGTGGATGAAGGGGAAGTGAATATCTCATCATCCGAATCAGTGTTACGGCAGGTATTGTACGGTAACCTGTATTTCCGGAGGGAATTCAATAAGGAAAGTGTTGATTATATGCTACCTGACTGCTTCGGGTTTGTAGCTACCATGCCACAGGTCTGGAATCATGCCGGACTTCTGGGATTCTCGACCCAGAAACTTACATGGAGATCGGCTAACGGGGTTCCATTTAATGTAGGAGTATGGGAAGGCCCTGACGGCAAGGGGTTGCTTGCAGCTCTTAATGCAACAAACTATACAGGAAGAGTTGTTCCCCGCCTTGATAAAGATTCCACCTGGAATGCGAGATTACAGGACAATATCAGCAAGTTTGGCGTTTCATTCGATTATAGATATTACGGGGTAGGTGATATAGGAGGTTCACCCAGGGAGGAAGATGTAAAGAATGCTATCGGAAGTTTAAAGAACAATGATGGTAAACTCAAAGTCATTCTTACTTCTTCGGATCAGATTTATAAGGATATAACACCGGAACTGAGAAAGAAGCTTCCCACATATTCCGGAGATCTTCTGCTTATTGAACATAGTGCCGGATCGATGACCTCCCAGTCATTTATGAAGAGGGCGAACAGGAAAAATGAACTTCTCGCAAGATCGGCTGAACAGGCATCCGTTCTGGCCGACTGGATTGGCGGTTCTGCTTATCCTTTTACAAAACTCAATAATGCATGGGAACTGGTTCTCGGTGGGCAGTTCCACGACATACTTCCCGGAACAAGCACAGTCAAGGCTTATGATTATGCCTGGAACGACGAATTCATAGCAATGAACAACTTTTCGGAAATACTTAAGAATGCGGTCAGCAATATTTCCCATTCACTGAATACTCAGACAAAAGGCAGACCGGTTGTTGTTTACAATCCCGTGGCAATGGAAAGAGAGGATGTCGTAACTGTGGAAATGGATTTTCTTAAACCGCCTGCCGGAGTAAGTGTTACAGACAAAGATGGGAAAGTACTTCCCTCACAGATAATATCATCAAAGGGGAATAAGGTTATTATAATTTTTCTTGCACAGCTGCCCTCAGCCGGGTTTGAGGTGTTCGACATCCGCGAGGCAGCAGGCGGGCAGGAGCCTTCCGAACTGACTGTTTTTGACGGGACACTTGAGAACAGGTACTTTAAAGTGAATATCGATGCCAATGGCGATATTGCCTCCATTTTTGATAAAAAAGCATCAAGGGAGGTGCTCGCAAAGCCGGCAACACTCGATTTTCAGACTGAGGCGCCGACTCAGTGGCCTGCATGGAACATGGACTGGAAAGACCGTAAAAATCCCCCATTCGATTACATGAACAAGGATGTTACAATGAAAATTGTTGAAAAGGGACCGGTTCGTGTGGCGATTGAAGTGAGAAAGAAAGGACAGAATTCTGAAATAATCCAGATCATCAGTCTGTCTGCAGGTGAAGCCGGAAAGATAGTCGATGTAAGGAACAAGATCGACTGGCAGTCAAAAGGCGTGAGCCTGAAAGCTGCGTTCCCCACTACGGTCACAAATGAAATGGCTACCTACAGTCTGAATACAGCCGCTGTTCAGCGTACCACCAACAATGAGGTGAAGTTCGAGGTTCCCGGCCGGCAGTGGATAGATATTACAGATCGTCCGAACAACTACGGCGTTTCTATACTTGAGGATTGTAAATACGGATCTGATAAACCCGATAACAATACACTCCGGCTTACACTTATGTATACTCCTAAACCAACTTCATATGTTTACCAGGGAACGCAGGACTGGGGTATTCATGATGTCAGGTATGCTGTTTACCCTCATGTTGGCGACTGGGTATATGCAGGAACCCCCTGGATGGCCCATTTCCTGAATAATCCTACTATTGCTTTCGAAACAACAAAACATGACGGACCTTCAGGCAGGAAAATTTCTGTGGTTACCTTAAATACAGATCAGGTCGACATTATGGCTGTCAAGAAAGCCGAGGAAAGTGATAATATAATCATCAGGTTTAATGAACTGTATGGCAAGAAGGTCGATAATGTTATTGCTTCATTCCCCGGAAAGATCACAGAAGGCTGGGAGGTGAACGGCCAGGAAAAGAAGATAGGAAATGCAGTCATAAAAGACGGATCACTTAATTTCGACATGGGCAGGTTTGCTATCAGAACCTTTGCCGTCAGACTGGAAGATGCTCCGCAGAAACTTACTAAACCTGTACAACAGGCTGTTGAACTGAAATTTACCGGTGATGCTTTCAGCTTTGATACAAACCGTTCAGACGGCAACCTTACTGATAACCTTACACTGCCTGCCGAGCTGATACCTTCCGAAGTTATCAGTGAAGATATATTTTTTAAAACCGGAAGTACGGAAGACAAGCAGATGAACATGTTAATCGCCAGGGGTCAGAGGGTCTCCTTCCCCAAAGGTAAATTCAACAGGCTGTTCATATTGGCTGCGGCAACAGACGACACAAAGGGTGCCTTCAGAGTTGGAAACAGGACGGTAATAATTCCGGTTCAGGAATGGACAGGATATGTGGGACAACATTATGGAAGAGAGCTTTACTTTAATAATATGAAGGTTGCTTCAATGACTGATGCCTTCACCAAAAGAGATAATATAGCATGGTTCGCTTCACACCGTCATACACCCGATGCCAATGATACATACAGGTATTGCTATCTTTATAAATATGCAATCGACATTCCCGAAGGAGCTGGTTCCGTCAGACTGCCGGATAATCCGGCGATCAGGATCTTTGCAATGACTGTTGCAGATACCCGGAATGATGATATCAAACCGCTTCAACCTCTTTATGACGATTTCAGGGATAATCCTCCGGTAAAGCTGAGGGTAAGCGAGATCATTACTCCCGATCTGAAAGCTCTGCCATCGGTACAGAAATCCCTGTTCACTGAAAATATTGATGAGAGGATGCTGCCCCGGCTGAAACAGTATCTTAAAAATGCAGGAATGGATACAGTTATTTCAGTAACGCCACCCTCGCAGTCTGACTTTGCTGAAGCAGCTTCAGGGAATGGGGTTACGGCAACCTATTATCCTTCGGGCAGATCACTTAATGGAATTGAATACAAAGGACAGAAAACAGATATACCGGGTATCCTTAATGCGGCTCAGGATCTGATATCGGATGTATTGTTTTTCGATAACGGCGAGGGACGGATACTTATCGATCTGCAAAAGCCTGTTTCCATCGAAAAGATCAATATCTACCTGTATAATTCAAGGGGAAATAGACCCCAGGGTGGACCCGGTATACCAGGAGGATCCGGTAGACCAGGTGGACCAGTTGGACCAGTTGGACCGGGACCGGGTACTCAGGGAGAACCGGGTGCCAGTGTACAAGGACCGCAACCGGCCGGGCCCGCTGAACCTCCAAGGAACCGGGGTCAGCAAATATTCTCAGTATGGGCTTCGTCATCCGGCTCCGATATAACAGGTGATCCTAAAACAAAAGGATGGCAATATCTTGGAGCTTATGGCTCAACCGGCGGAAGAGGATTCGGCGGATCCGGAATAACCTGGTCTTTCGATGACAACCTGAAATGCAGATATCTGCTTTTCATCTCCGATGGAAACTGGCATGGATCAGACTATTTCAGGCATCTGGATGTTTTTCAAAAGAAACATTAAAATAAAATTGTTGCCTACGCAACCTTTCTTTAGTTTTTAACATCATTTTTAGGAAAGAATATTGGCTTTCAGATATTATTTTTATATTTTTATACTCAGTTCTAAGGAAACAAACCTTGCCTGAGATTAAAAATATCATTAATGGTTGTCTGAAAGGAAACAGAAGGGATCAGGAACTTCTGTACAGACGTCATGCAGCTAAATTGTATGCAGTATGTCTGCAATATTCAGGAAATGATGAAGAAGCCAGAGATATTTTACAGGAAGGGTTCATAAAGATCTTTGAAAATCTGATCCATTACAAGTATGAGGGTTCTTTTGAAGGCTGGATGAGAAAGATAATCGTCAATACCGCACTGGAAAAATACAGAAGCAGGAACAAGCTTTACAGGGTTGACGATATAGACCAGATACCGGAACCGGATGCAGAGCCTGATACTGAAGATTATTCAGGACTTGAAGCAGGCGACTTGATGGAAATAATCAGGGAACTGCCGCCAAAATACAGGATGGTTTTCAACCTCTTCGCTCTTGAAGGATACTCTCATAGAGAGATAAGTCAGATGATTAATATCTCGGAAGGAACATCAAAATCCAACCTCGCACGTGCAAGGATAATACTTCAGCGCAGGGTGGGATCATATACCGGAATTAAGAAAAAGGTATTGAATGGATGAAAGTGAAACAAATATTGATCTTGTTTTCAGGAACGGTCTGAAAGATTATGAGGTATTGCCTCCTCCGGAGGTGTGGAATAATATCAAACCGGCCATCAGTAAAAGACAGCAGCCTTTTATCATTCTGAGAACTGCTGCTGCTGTTGCTGTACTGTTATCCCTTGGTTTTCTTGCATACAGGTTAAGTACAAGCATCAATACATTGCAGGAGGATAATATCATAAGCTCTGCTGAAGAATCTTCGCCCCCGGATGTCATACCTGTCTTTAACGAAGATACGGAAGCGGAAGTTCCGGCTCCATCAGATAAAAAGACCCTTGCACAGGCAATAATTCCGGTAAGTTCAGAAGAAGCTGAAATCATCACGGACAATAACCTGACTGACATGCCGGCTGCAGTATTCCAGCCTTCATCAGGAAGGATCTATCTAAATGACCAGGATCAGTCAGATTATGATCTGATAAAACCAATAAAACCAATAAAACCACCGGAGGAGGAAATAAGCATACTGAATCCGGAATCTCTGATTTTACAAACGGCTGAAACAGAGAATAAGACAGAAAGATGGACAATAGCAGCCCTTGTTTCTCCAACCTATTATACCAATTTCTACTCGGGAAGTGACGAATTCACATCACAGCTCATAACTGACGAACAGCCGATATTCTCATACTCCGGAGGAGTATCATTTGCATATAAAATAAACAAAAAGGTCAGTATTCAGTCGGGCCTCTATTATTCATCATTCGGACAGGAATTGTCAGGGATCACATCATATGCCGGATTCCAGGAATATGATTATACAAAAGGCGACCGCAATTTTGAAGTCCTTACAACAACCGGGAAAGTATATACAAATAATTCAGATGTGTTCCTTCTTGACGACCGGAGCGATGACAGGATAATAACAAGATATACCAGGGACTTTTTTGATCCTTCAAAGGCAAACCTCCGGTATTTAGACAATTCTCTCCGTCAGAATTTCAGTTACCTCGAACTGCCTGTGATCGTCAGATACAAACTCATAGACAAGACAATCGATTTTAACCTGGTAGGAGGATTGTCATCTAATCTTTTGGTTAATAATTCAGTATATGCTTCCATAGAGGGTGAGAGATACCAGGTAGGAAGAACTGAGGGAATGAGCATGCTGACATTCAGCAGTTCACTCGGTATGGGAATGGAGTATAATTTCTCAGGAAATCTTTCCCTGAACCTGGAACCTACATTCAGGTATTATATTAATCCATTCAGCCAGACTCCCATTCTGAAAATCCATCCTTATTCATTCGGAATATTCTCCGGCATATCTTACAGATTCTGATCTCAAATACCCTTTTTAAGGATTCTGATCACTTTCGGCATTGATTTATATCCTTATCACCCCGAAAAATTGTACCTTTGCATTTTGTTTTTTAATACGCGGAGATTATGGATGGCCCCGGAAGAAATATTGTTATACTTGCAACAATACTGATAACTGCGTTGATCCTTGTCATCTCAGCCCTTAATGGTTCCAAGGGCTTCAGTAACACACCACTGGAAGAAACAACAAGGGATTCCGTATACTTTAATACAGCTTACAAATTACCGGATGTGGTTACATTTGCGGGTGAAAGGATGCCTCTCGAGAATTTTGATACAAAAGAGAGCCTTGAACGTGAGATACTTGTCAGTGCATACCGCCATTCTTCAACGATCCTCATAATTAAAAGAGCAAACCGTTATCTTCCTGTCATAGAGAAGATACTTGCCAGAAATGGCATTCCTGACGATTTTAAATTCCTGGTTGCAGCCGAAAGCGAATACAGCAATATGATCTCACCTGCAGGTGCAACAGGCTTCTGGCAGATAATGCAGGCTACAGGAAGAGAATATGGTCTGGAGATCAATACCATTGTGGATGAAAGGTATCATATTGAGAAATCCACAGAATTTGCATGTGATTATTTCCGGAAATCATATGAGAAATATGGGAACTGGACACTGGCTGCAGCCTCATATAACGGAGGAAGGGCTGCGATAAATGAGCAGATCTCCATTCAGCGCAGGAATAACTATTATGATCTTCTGCTTACGGAAGAGACTGCAAGATATATTTTCAGGGCTGTGGCTTATAAGCTTGTTATTTCAGATCCTCAGGCTTACGGATTTGATATTGATGAGGACGATCTTTACCCGGAGCTTAAATACTATGAGGTAAAAGTAGATACTGCGATTTCTGATTTTTCCCGGTTTGCATCAACATACGGAACCAATTACAAACTTCTTAAATTCCTTAATCCCTGGCTGAGAAAGCCATACTTAACCCCGAAACCAGGGAAAGATTATTTTATCAAGATCCCTGCCGAAGGCATGAGAAATCCTGAAAGTACTGAAACTGTTAACTGAATCCATTTCTGACAGGTCATAAGATGAGTGAAGAGATCAGAGTACTGGGTGCCAGAGTTCATAATCTTAAGGATATTGATGTGACAATACCCCGTAATAAGCTGGTGGTTATAACCGGACTCAGCGGAAGCGGGAAATCATCTCTGGCATTTGATACGATCTATGCCGAAGGGCAGCGCCGTTATATGGAGACTCTTTCAGCATATGCAAGACAGTTCCTCGGAGGAATGCAAAGGCCTGATGTGGATAAGATAAGCGGTCTGAGTCCTGTGATATCCATAGAACAGAAAAGCACAAATAAAAATCCCCGGTCTACGGTCGGGACCATTACCGAGATCTATGATTTCCTCAGATTGCTTTACGCCAGGGCTGCAGATGCATATTCCTGGTCATCAGGTGAAAAAATGGTCAGATATAATGACGACCAGATAATTGATCTGGTGAAAGAACGGTTCTCAGGCCGGAAAGTTTATTTCCTCGCACCCGTTGTGAAAGGCAGAAAAGGACATTACAGGGAGCTTTTTGAACAGATAAGACGTAAGGGGTATCTGAGTGTCCGTGTCAATAATGAAATTAAGGAGATCACTCATGGAATGAAGCTGGATCGTTATAAGGTTCATTTCATTGAGATTGTGGTGGATAAATTTACTGTTGGAGAAGTCACCGACAAGAGGCTCAGGGATTCTGTACAGGTTGCTCTCGATCAGGGCGACGGTGTAATGATGGTTCTGGAAAGCGGTAACACTGAGCCACGATATTTCAGCCGCCATCTGATGGATCCGGTTACCGGCATCTCCTATAACGAACCTGCCCCACATACATTTTCATTTAATTCTCCCCAGGGTGCATGTCCTCATTGCAACGGACTCGGTGAAATATCGAGCATTGATGAGAATAAGCTTATTCCCGACCGCGACCTGAGCATCAGGAAGGGAGGAATAAAACCGCTTGGGAAATACAGGAATGTCTGGATATTCTGGCAGATAGAAGCAATAGCCGAGAAGAACGGCTTTACACTTGATACACCCATCAGGGATATTACTGAGGAAGCTCTGAATAAAATACTGTACGGATCTGATGAAGTACTGAGACTGTCAAACACGCCTCTGGGAATGACCTCAAATTATTTCCTTACATTCGAAGGTGTGGTAAACTTTATCGGTAATATTGAGAATGGCGAGGAAAAGAAGAACGGAACAAAGATCAAGGATCAGTATGTCCAGTATGAGATCTGTCCGGAATGTAAGGGAACCAGGTTGAAGAAAGAGGCTCTTTTCTTTAAATTAGCTGATAAGAATATCGGTGAACTTGCTGCAATGGATATCCGCGAACTATCGGAATTCCTTCTTCATCTGGAAGAAAAACTAACTAACAGACAGAGGCAGATAGCATCTGAAGTACTTAAGGAAATAAGGTCGAGGGTAGGTTTCCTGATTGATGTGGGACTGGAATATCTTTCACTGAACAGGGGGGCTAAAACCCTGTCAGGAGGAGAGAGCCAGAGAATAAGACTGGCAACCCAGATCGGTTCAAAACTGGTGAACGTACTTTATATCCTTGATGAACCCAGTATCGGATTACATCAGAGAGACAACAGGCGTCTGATAAGTTCTCTGAGACAACTGAGGGATGCCGGTAATTCAGTCATAGTTGTGGAACACGACAGAGACACAATACTTTCGGCAGATCATATAATTGATATGGGACCCGGGGCCGGGATACACGGAGGGATCATTGTCGCGGAAGGAAGTCCGGGAGAGATGGCCGGATTTAACTCACCAACATCAAATTACCTGAGTAACAGGGAAAAAATGAATATCCCGGCTTCAAGGCGGAAAGGGAATGGTAAATCCCTTGTACTCAGAGGCGCTACCGGACATAATCTGAATAACATCGATGTTGTGATCCCTCTCGGAACACTCATATGTGTTACGGGAGTATCCGGCAGTGGAAAATCATCACTTATAAACCAGACCCTGCATCCTGCACTGGCCGGAAAATATCATCATTCCGGGAAGCAGACACTGCCATACAGGGAACTGACGGGTATTGAATACCTTGATAAGGTCATCGAGGTTGACCAGTCACCGATAGGACGTACACCGAGATCAAATCCTGCAACATATACAGGGGTTTTTACCGATATCCGGAAGCTGTTTGAGCAGACCACTGAAGCAAAAATTAGAGGATTCACCGCAGGACGTTTTTCATTCAATGTAAAAGGCGGAAGATGTGAAGGATGTGAGGGAGCAGGTGTCAAAACAATTGAGATGAATTTCCTTCCGGATGTATATGTCCACTGTACAGACTGTAACGGTAAACGATATAACCGTGAGACGCTGGAGGTTAAATATAAGGGTAAATCAATCGGTGATGTTCTTGATATGACGGTGAACATGGCAGTCGATTTCTTTGCCAATGTCCCGTCAATTTATCATAAGATCAAGACACTTCAGGACGTAGGCCTGGGTTACATAACTCTCGGCCAGCAATCGACAACGCTTTCAGGTGGTGAAGCCCAGAGAGTCAAGCTCTCAACAGAACTGTCACGAAGAGATACGGGCAGGACACTGTATATTCTTGACGAACCTACAACAGGCCTTCATTTTGAGGACGTGAGAGTTCTTCTCGATGTTCTGAACAGGCTGGTAGCCAGAGGGAATACGGTCATTATTATTGAACATAATATGGATGTTATCAAAATGGCCGATCATATTATTGACCTGGGAAGGGAAGGAGGAAGGGAAGGAGGTAATCTTGTGTTTTCAGGAACACCCGAAGAACTTGCAGGGTGTGAAGATAGTTATACGGGCAGATTCCTTAAAGATGAGCTTGTTTTATAATTATATATATTTGAAATCCGAAAAAAAATATCAATGGGTAAGAATTACAAACCTGCAGACCTGATAAGGGATGCTTTTGCAGAGAAGACATGGCACGAGATCCATACCACCGATTCGTGGAGGGTGTTCAAAATAATATCCGAACTGGTTGAGGGATTTGAAAAGCTCGCGAGAATAGGGCCATGTGTCTCAATTTTCGGATCCGCACGGACCCATCATAATGATAAATATTACAGACTGGCGGAAGAAATAGCATTTAAGCTTACTCAGAACGGTTACGGAGTAATTACTGGTGGTGGTCCCGGTATAATGGAAGCCGCCAACAAAGGTGCAAAACGCGGAAACGGGAAATCAGTCGGGATAAATATCGATCTGCCCTTCGAGCAGAGACCAAATGCATATATCGATGCCGATAAACTCATTACCTTCGATCATTTCTTTGTGAGAAAGGTAATGTTCATGAAGTATGCTCAGGGATTCATTGTACTCCCCGGGGGATTCGGTACATTTGATGAGCTTTTTGAAGCTATAACCCTTATCCAGACACGCAAGATCGGTAAGTTCCCGATTATACTCGTGGGAGCTAAGTACTGGAAAGGTCTGGTTGAATGGATTAAGGACATAATGCTTCAGGAGGAGAGTAACATTTCACCTGAAGATCTCAATCTTTTCACTGTCGTTGATACGGCTGATGAGGCTGTTGAAAATATCGTTAAATTCTATTCAAGATACCTCCTGAGTCCCAATTTCTGATCTCCGGTCTCACTTTTTCATCATCCTGTCAAGCTCCCTGTCACTGTCACGGCGTTTGATAGATTCCCTTTTATCGTATTCCCTTTTACCCCTGGCAAGAGCAATCTCGGCCTTCGCAAGCCCCCTCTCATTTATGAAAACCCTGATCACAATGATCGTCAGTCCCGTCTCCTTTACTTTCCTTTCAATCTTGTTAAGCTCCTTCCTCTTGAGTAATAGCTTCCTTTCCCTGAGCGGATCGTGATTATTGAGATTGCCCCAGTAATATTCTGCAATATGCATTCCCCTTATATACAACTCATTTTCCCTGAAAAAGCAGTAAGAGTCCGCAAGAGCTGCCTTGCCAAGCCTTATCGACTTTATTTCTGTTCCCGTAAGCTTTATGCCGGCTGTAAATTTCTCAAGGAACTCATAATCATGTGAGGCCTTCTTGTTCCTTATCACAATATCTCCTGAATTCCTTTTCATCTTTCTGTTTTAACGGGAGGCTCAAAATTAGTGTTTTTTTGGTAAATTGGTTGTCCTGAAAATCTCTTTCCCAATGACTGATCCTGAAAAAGCGGAATATGACATACTTGTGATCACCGGACCTACTGCATCAGGAAAAACAGCTGTTGCAGCTGCAGTCGCCAGCCGTCTGAATGCCGAGATCATAAGTGCTGACTCGAGGCAGGTCTACAGGGGAATGGATATCGGTACCGGGAAGGATTATGATGACTATATCGTCGGAGGGAAACGGATCCCATGTCATCTCATTGATATTGTTGATCCGGGTTATAAATACAATGTGTTTGAATACCGGCACGATTTCCTGAAGGTATACAACGATCTGAAACGGAGAAATGTATTTCCCGTATTATGCGGCGGATCAGGGATGTATATCGACAGTATTGTTTCAGGATATAATATGTTTGAAGTGCCACCAGATCCCGCATTACGTGACCAGCTTGAGACGAAAACGATGGACGAGCTTACCGGTATCCTTTCATCATACAGAAAACTTCACAATAAAACCGATATCGATACCAGAAAACGGGCGATACGGGCAATTGAAATAGAACACTATCACAGATCGTTTAAGGAAAAGGTTTCACTGTTCCCCGGCCTGAGATATATTATTGCCGGTATTGCGACAGACAGGGAAACAAGACGTCTGAGGATAACAGAAAGACTCAGGCAACGTCTCCGCTCGGGTATGATCGATGAAGTAAGAAAGCTTAAGGAGATGGGTTTAAGTGATGAAGACCTTATCTATTACGGACTTGAATATAAATATATTACTCTATACCTTTCAGGCAGGATGTCTTATGATGAAATGTTCAGGGAGCTTGAGATCGCGATCCACCGGTTTGCAAAAAGACAGATGACCTGGTTCAGGGGTATGGAACGTAAAGGTATTATCATCCACTGGATAAGCGCGGAGCTGCCAATGGATGAGAAGGTGGAAAGAATACTGCGTTTATTTTAGCTTATACTTATAATTTAACTTTTGCACCTGTCTTCTACTGCAGATATGTATCCAGCCATCTGAAGAATTCGTTTTGCCATATAAGTGCATTGTGTGGTTTGAGCACCCAGTGTCCTTCATCCTCGAAGTAGAGCAGTCTGCTCGGGACATTATGCAGCTGGGCAGCTGTGAAAGCTTCCAGGCTCTGGGTATAAGGTATCCTGAAGTCAAGAGCTCCTGTGATTATAAGTATCGGGGTATCCCAGTTACCTGCCATCAGATGTGGAGAGAACTGATAGCTTTTAGGAAGCTCCCAGTATGGTCCTTCTATATCTTTATCGGGGAACCAGAGTTCTTCAGTTGATCCATACCAGCTTATAAGGTTAAATACACCGCAATGTGAAATGAATGCATTAAATCTGCCTCCGTGCATACCTGCAAGGTAGAAGACTGAAGAGCCGCCATAGCTGGCGCCAACAGCTCCTATCCTGTTTTTGTCGACATAGGCTTCCTTTGCCATGGCATCGGTGGCATCAAGATAATCCTGTATGTTCTTACCGCCATAATCTCCGGATATCTGTTCTTTCCATGCCTGTCCGAATCCTGAACTTCCCCTTCTGTTTGGAGCGATCACTATATATCCTTTTGCAGCCATCAGCTGGTAGTTCCAGCGGTAGGACCAGCTTTGCCCCAGCGGACCCTGAGGACCTCCCTTACAGAATAATAATGCCGGATATTTCTTCGCAGGATCGAAATCGGGTGGATAAATAATCCACATCTGCAGATCCTTGTTGTCTTTTGTCTTAATATATTTTTCTTCGGTTTTCCCCATTTTAACTGCCTCATAGATTGCTTCATTGATAAAGCTTATCTGGTTCAGCGAACCAGTGGCGGCATCAACTGATGTTATTTCCGGTGCCATAGACATTGACTGTATGCGGGAGACCATGACTCCGGATCTGAGCTGCAGCGGCCCCAGATCATGAACACCTTCGGTTACTTTTTTAACACCCTGCCCTTCAAGGTCTGTTTTGAAGATCTGTGCTGTTCCGAGATGGGCACAGGTAAAAAAGATTGTCGTGTTATCAGACCATGAGATGTTTTCAACATCAAAATCCCATCCCCGGGTCAGCCAGGTACTTTTGCCGGTATTAATATCATAAATGAAAAGTCTGTCGAGGTCTGATTCATATCCTTCCCTTTCCATGCTCTGAAAGGCGATCTTTGATCCGTCCGGAGAGAAAACAGGGTATTTATCAAAACCATGATTTTTCTCCGATATGTTCACTTCCTTTCCTGTTGAGATCTCATGAAGAAAAATGTCGGTATTTGTGCTTCGGGCATCGTCTCTACCGCTCATCCTTTTGGATGTATATGCAATATACCTGCCATCGGGGCTCCACGATATTTCATTTTCATCGAAATAAGGTGCAGTCGGAGATTCATATTTCTGACCTTCCATTATATCTTTTATACCCGAGACTTTCCTGCCGTTAAATGAAGCTACAAAAACATGGCTGTATGAATAATCGCTCCAATAGTCCCAGTGCCGGTACATAAGATCGTCGATAATCCTTACCCGGGCATTTGAAAGGTTATATTTCTCGTTTGCAGTCTGGTCGAGCTTTACCCTTCTGGTAAACAGGATTTTGTCTCCTGCCGGTGAAATATTGAAGTATTCAAAATTTTCCAGTCCTTCAACTGTTTGTTTCTCCGAACCGTCGGGTTTCATTGTCATTAAACGGCCGCCACTGACGAAAGCAATGGATTGACCATTACTGAACCAACGGGGAGAACTGCCCCCTTCGGTGGTGATCTGTGCCGGATCACCGCCTGATGAAGGTATCCTGAATATATTGGTTCTCCTTGTTTCTGTTTTCATGTCGATATCAGTCGCGGTGTATATGACCGTTGATCCGTCCGGTGAAAGATCGAATGATCCCAGTCTGCTGAATTTCCAGAGGATTTCGGGAGTCATTATGCCTCCGGCTTTCTCTTCCCTTGTGAGCTCATTACTGAAACGGGGAGTGGCATCTTTACTTTCTTCGTTTTTGCTTTTACACGAAACAATACAGAGGATAGCCGATAAGGCTACCGGGAAAAGAAATTTGTTCATTGTTGTATATAGTTGAAAGTTACTGGTTTTTCAGGGCTTCGTATACCTTTGATTTCAGCTCTTCATATAATTCCGGATTATCTTTCAGTATCTGTTTCACTGAATCCCTTCCCTGGCCGATCTTTGTTTCATTATAGCTGAACCATGATCCGCTCTTTTTGATAATATTAAAATCAGTTCCCAGGTCGACTATCTCGCCAAGCTGCGATATCCCTTCACCGTAAAGTATATCAAAGTCGGCTTTCCTGAAAGGTGGAGCAAGCTTGTTTTTGACGATCTTGACTCTTGTCCTGTTGCCTACGATCTCTTCACCATCCTTAAGCTGATTTGTTTTACGTATATCAAGTCTGACCGAAGAATAGAACTTAAGGGCATTACCTCCGGTTGTTGTCTCGGGATTACCGAACATGACCCCGATCTTTTCCCTTAGCTGGTTGATAAAGATACAGGATGTATTTGTTTTGCTGATGTTGGCTGTCAGTTTCCTCAGAGCCTGTGACATAAGCCTGGCCTGAAGTCCCATTTTGGAGTCACCCATTTCACCCTCAATTTCGGCTTTGGGTGTCAGGGCGGCTACTGAGTCAATAACAATTATGTCGAGTGCACCTGAGCGGATAAGATTATCTGCTATCTCGAGTGCCTGTTCTCCGTTATCCGGCTGTGAGATCAGCAGATTTTCAACGTCTACCCCGAGTTTTTCGGCATAGTTTCTGTCAAAAGTATGCTCGGCATCAATAATAGCTGCAATACCTCCGTTCTTCTGTGCCTCGGCTATTGCATGTATTGCCAGAGTTGTTTTCCCTGATGCTTCAGGGCCATAGATCTCTATAACACGGCCGCGCGGTAATCCGCCGATACCAAGAGCGGCATCAAGGCCGATTGAACCGGTCGAAATGACCTGGATATTCTCAACTGCCTGGTCTCCAAGCTTCATTATTGTTCCCTTACCAAAATCCTTCTCAATCTTGCCGATTGTTACCTCTAATGCCTTAAGCTTTTCCTTATCGATCTCTTTTCTTTCGTTACTCATATTACTTGTTTATTACTTGAATATCTTAAATATCTGTTCGGAATGTGCTTTTGTATCGACTTTTTTGAAGATCTTTTCAATGATCCCCTTTTCGTCGATAATGTATGTGGTCCGTACTGTTCCTAAAAAAGTCTTCCCGTAAAGACTTTTTTCTTTCCATACATCATAGTCTTCCAGCATCTTTTTTGATGTATCTGCAATAAGCGGGAAAGGAAGGGAATATTTTTCTGCAAATTTTCGGTGTGATATTTCACTGTCCATGCTAACCCCGACAACTGCAAATCCCTTTTTCAGAAAGGTATTATAGTTATCTCTCAGGTCGCAGGCTTCTGCAGTACAGCCAGGAGTATTATCCTTAGGATAAAAATAGAGGACCAGTTTTTTGCCCTCAAAATCAGACAGCCTTATCAGATTGCCGTTCTGGTCTTTCCCTTCAAATGAAGGTGCTTTCATGCCTTCTTTTAATTCTCCCATGGGTTTAGTAATTTTGTTATTATGGGTAAATTTACGAAGTTTGAATTGTATTCCTATCAGTTGGTTGATATTTTGTTATTAACAGCATTAGTGGTACCGGCAGGAATTGGATTTTAGTAATTAAATGATATACAATTAATTGCAGTGGGTGGTCAGAAAAATAGTACATTAAAGGTAAAGCTTTCGGACAGGATACGCAGGTTGCCAGTTTTCATTCTGACATTGAGTATATTCTGTTCTGTAACAGCACAGCAGAAAATATCCAGGGAGACAGCTGTAAGTGCTTATAATAAAGGGAACTATCAGCTGGCATATGATCAGTTCAGTGAACTGTTGTCGGTATATCCCAGGGATCCCTTATATAAGTATTATTCGGGAATTTGTCTTGTACAGATGAAAAAGGATCCGGAAGCGGCAAGTGACTTGCTTAAAGAGGCAAGGAAGGATGATGCAATGTTGCGGAGGCTTCCGCCAGATGTATTGTTCTGGCATGGAAGAGCTCTCCAGTCGGCAGGCCGGTTTGAAGAAGCTGTTACAGCATTCAATGAATTTACAGATCAGGCAGGCAGGAAACGGGCACGGGAGCTGAACACACAGGAATTTATCCAGCAGTGCATAGATAAGAAAGGTAAGATATCCCTTTCTGATACTTACATCACAGAAATCGATGCGGACAGGAAGATTGAGGTCAGGGATGAGCAAGAGCCGGAAAGGGAAGATCCGGATTTAAAAGCCGGAAATAAGGAGCCTCCTGTTTACAGGCCTCAGGAACAGGTCATCGCATCAAAGCAGCCGGATAGTATACCGCCATCTTCAGGATTGGCGACAGATACAGTGCTTCAGGATGTTAAAAAGGTGGAGGAAAAAATAGGGGAGGAGGCTGATTCTACATTTGAAGTTCTTATTGACGAGCATGTTGCAGAAGCTGTAAAACAGCCTGTTGCAACAGGAGTTCTGATGCTTTTCAGGATTGATCCCCTGCCTGTTCATGAAACAGGAGAAAAGATCAGGATCAATCCGGTCCATCCTCCGGGACTGATATACAGGATACAGATGGCGGTATTCCGTAATGCGGTGACTTCCACATTTTTCAAGGGCATTACTCCGGTCTACGGGATCAGGAATGCCAGATCAGGTTTGACGACATATTATGCAGGCATGTTCCGGAAAAGCGATGATGCAAGGACGGCACTTCCACAGGTTAAACAAAAGGGCTTCAGGGATGCATTTATTGTAGCCTTCTCGGGAGGGAAGCCTGTTTCGCTCGAAAGAGCTGCAATACTCGAAAAGGAATGGGGTATTATACCCTTTACTCCCGACGATGCAATAATAAAAGAGATTCAGGCGGATACCATACCTCCGACATTATCATTCAGGGTTGAAGCAACCAGGGTTCAGAAACCGGTAGCTGAGAAAATATATGCAGAAATGAAAAAACTTTCCGGTACAAGGGGTCTTGATGTTGAAACTCTTCCTGATGGTAATATCGTTTATCTCATCGGCCAGTTCATTACATACGAAAGTGCTATAAATTATGCCGATCTGCTTGTCCGGAACGGCTATCGCGATGCAAAAGTTGTTGCATGGCTTGGGAAGAAGGAGATACCTGTGGAGACAGCAAAACAGTTATTTAACAGCCTTAAATGATCTATCTGATATAAAATCCGATCATTTCTTTTACAGCCTTGCGACACACGGCACACAAACCGGAAGGTGTATTGCTTTTCATTGTACATTCCATCTGGGGACGGTAGATCCCTTTTGCGGAATAACCTCCGCCTTCAAATAATCCTATAGTGCCCTTATATTTTTCTTCTGCCGGTGTGGGTACCGGTATACCCCGTGCGATCATTTTCTTCCATTTGCTTTCGAAACTAACCAGTGTTGTTATATTGGGTTCCCATGGTTCAACGTCGAGAGGATAGAAGTTATCGTAGGCAACTGTGGACGAATAATATTCATCGGCCAGGCCCGCAAAACCGTGTCCCAGTTCATGAATGAAAACATGCTCAGAAAGGGGGTGATCAACGGTTGTGCAACTGTAATAATTGTATACACCTCCTCCTCCGTATTTCTGGCTGTTGATCAGGACAACAATATTATCATGAGGTACATTGGCTGCAAAATCATTCACACTCCTGATATCCTGTGTTGTCAGATACCTGTCGAGATCAAAGGTATAGAAGCTTGAATTAAGAACCGTCGAAACATAGACCCCGTCTCCGGGAATGTCTGTACCTGCTTCAGCGGAGACAGCTTCCACTGCCCATATGTTGAATTTATCTTTATATTCATTATACGGTGGTTCATCAAGAAGTATATTACTGATCCTTTTTACATCTTCCCTGAATTTATCCATTTCACCAGCGGTATAACCTTCTGAAATGAAGGCCAGATCGACATTCACAGCAGGATCGCCTGAATACAGGATCCTGGTAACACGGGCATCGGCAGGTTTCTCTTTTCTGATAAAGTAATCTTCCGGATCAATAAATGTCTCGTAAAGTTTTGAGAATGAACCGTCCGGCATACGTCTGCTGATCACGAATTTCGATTTATTCCTGGGAAATGGCATGGTAGCGACTTCATAAAAACTTCGCTCCATAACCTTTGCTTCGGCTGTGGTCTGCCATTCCTGGAAAAGAGTACAGAAACCCCTTGAATAAATAAGCCTGTTCGTTGCCGAATCAAGAAGTTCATATCTGAAATTGCCGTATCCGAAGGGATCGGTAAGCTGGGTCTTTGATCCACCGTAAAAAGGTTCTTCTTTCATGCCGGCAGGATATACTATTGTCTTCTCGTGGTTGCCGGCAAACATAAAATCAAATCTCAGAACCTTATCACTAAAATACCTGTCAAAGCTGATCTGAGCCTTTCCCATCAGTGGCGCCAGAATTAATAATATACAGGAAATGATTCTCATTTTGTACTGAATTAATTAGCTGACAGCAAAGCTAAAATAATAGATGATTCGCACGTCAATAAATTGTCTAAATTTGCCGGATAAAATTTAACGGTTACAGGTTCAAGGTTTCTTGTTCAAAGTTCCAGGGTCCTGGTACAAACCCGGAACCAGCCTTCTCCGCCAGATTGCGGATTCAGCTGGCAAAGCCCGGAGCATTGAACCCGGAACCTGATAAATATTGTGAATTATGGCAGATTTAAATACACGTATAAGCGATTTTCTCTGGAAGGAACTTTATGAAAAGCAAAACACTCCTAAGAAGGATCCTTTCTGGGCAGCCCTGCAGGAAACAGGTACCGAGCTATGGCTTGATACCGGAGATATGGAAGAGGCAGAAAAAAACTGGACCGCGGAAATGAGTGCCCTTACTACAAATAATACTTTGCTGAACAATGAGATACAGAAAGGGATCTATGATGTGTTCATCTCCGAGGCAAAACATATTGTAAGTCATCTTCCCGTTAATGAGAGAGTAAAAGAGATAGCATTCATCCTCAATGCAAGGCATGGATTAAGGCTTGCAACAAAATTCGGAGCTATGGTCAGTGTTGAACTGCACACAGATACGGCTCACGATATCAAAGCAATCGAATATTACGGGAGGAGATATCACGAATTATGTCCCGATCAGTTCATTATCAAGGTGCCCTATACTGCAGACGGACTTATCGGCGCAAGAAAACTGAAGGAAGCAGGGATAAGAGTCAATTTCACGCTCGACTTCAGTGCACGTCAGAATGTTCTGGTAACAAGTGTTGCACGTCCCGATTATCTGAATGTATTTTTGGGAAGAATAGGTGCCTTTATTGCAGACAACAAGCTCGGGGATGGCAGCGGGGCAGGAGAGATGGCTGTCATATCATCACAGAACTGGATTACTGCTTTATCTGCAAAAAATCCGTGGCAGACAAAGCTTATTGCCGCCAGCCTGAGGAATCACCAGCAGCTTGAGTTGCTTGCGGGCGCCGATGTATTTACAATGCCGCCAAAAGTGGCTGCTGCCGGAAGGGAATCACTTCCGGGCAAATTTTTCCCGAGGATGCATGAGAATTATGAAGTAAATATGTTTCCTTCGGCTGCCGGAGCCCGTATTGAAAAATTCTGGACAGTTGATGACAATATTCTCAATCTTGCCGGACGCTTATCAGACAAACTGCCTGGTTCGGGAAGCGAGCTTATTCATATTGCCCATGAAGAAGGATGCGGCGATATGTTCCCCTCACTGTCAAAAGAAGAAAAGACGCTGATAGCATCAGACGGGAAAATCCCTGTATATTCCAGATGGGCTAAACGAATAAATGAGGGTACAATAGCTCCCGACACCCTTCTCACCCTTGCAGGGCTGGCTTCATTTACTGCCGATCAGAAAATGCTTGACGACAGAATACTTGGTATTATTTCCTGATTAAGCTGTTTCGCTGACGGACTATCTCATACAGGAAAATACCTGCAGCAACCGAAACATTAAGTGAGGCTATATTACCGGTCATGGGTATGCCCACGACATGATCCGCCAGTGAGATCAGTTCACGGCTGATACCTTTATCCTCCGATCCCATTATGAGTACTGCAGGACCTGTAAGATCCGATCCTGAAGGAGTTGTTCCGGCTTTTTCTGCTGAACATATAACTTTCAAACCGGAATCTTTAAGGTAGCGGATTGCCCTTGTAAGGGATCTTTCACGGCATACAGGCATTGTATGAAGTGCACCTGCAGATGCTTTAACGGCATCCGATGTAATTCTTGCCGATCCTTTTTCAGGGATAAGAACTGCATGAGCTCCCATGCAATCTGCAGAACGGACCACAGCCCCGAAATTCCTTACATCGGAGACTCCATCGAGGGCAATTATCAGAGGATCTTCCCCTCTTTCATATATCATCGGCAGAAGGTTGGATAAATTCTGGTATTCAACAACCGACAGCCATGCAAGAACTCCCTGATGGTTCTTTCTTGTGACAAGTTCAATTCTCTCAACCGGGACTATCTGGTAAACAATATTGTGTTTACTGACTTCAGTCATCAGTTCGTGATACAGGGCACCCTGTAATCCCTGCTTAACAAGCAGCCGGTCTATCTGCTTACCGGCCCTTATGGCTTCAATGACCGGTCGCAATCCGAAAATACAATCAGATTCTTTTATCATTTTTTCAGAGGTCTTCGGGATTATCAAGGCGGAAAACAATCCCTTTTCTCCAGCTTGCAACAGCCTGATCCCACAGAGTGATCAGTGTTTCGCTGCGGCTTATGAAAAAATCATTGTCGGAAAAAACGTTCTGTTTCTTTTTAAAGTTGAAAAAGAGATAATCCTCCTTTACACGGTATCTTGTTCCCCATGAAGATTTGATAACAGGCTTACGGTATCCCCAGTTCTCTCCTTCATTGGTCTTGTATACTTTGTCGGGCGGTCCGTAAATAATATAGATCATCCCTCTTTCCGTACGCCATCCTTCCTTATATGAAGTGAAATAGTAATTGGCATACAAAACCCTTGTATAGTAAATTCTTATCAGTTCTCTTGACTTTTCAACGTTTCCACCGCACCCGATCCAGAATTCATCAAGAGCAACTTTTGGCCTTTCTGCAGACAGCATTCTGTAAATCTCATCAGGTGTTGCAAGATATGCCAGCGGATCGATCATTGTTTCCGGGGCTGTCATCTGGGGGTATGTCGGTCCCAGATTGAGAAATGTGTACCCGTCCGCGATCTTTCTGTCGGTGCTGCACAGATATATTCCTTCATTAGGGAACATTAACGGTAAAGTATCCGAATAAGCCAGTGCAATTGTTGTATCCGGATCATAATCAATAGTTTTTTCCGGAAGCAGCATCGAAGGAGGATCAGGGATCTCACCAAATTTCCTGTAAGAAGATATGAAAAGTGAATCTATCGCTCCTTTCAGATAGACCAGATTGACATATTCGTTTTTCCTGATAACGGGATTGAAGAGCTCATTTTTAGCAAAGTGGCCCCTTGCCATAAAATTATATTTATTGGCAGGAGAAAGGGTGTTGAAGGGAACAAATGCCTGAATGACCCTTTGTCTCACCCTGTCGAGTATCTTGACTTCAGCCATGTAATCGAGGCCCGGCTGAACCCTGAGTGGTATTCTGTAAACAAACTCAAGCCTTCCTTCCTCTTTGATTATATTAAGATTATAATAGGCAGTATCCGCAAGAATCCTTCCCCTGCTGATGTCATATAGCTTGACGGTGATAAGCATCTGTGACATGGAAATACCCTGCGGATTTGCTTCTGAAAAATAGAGTTCACTCGTGAAAAACTTTACGGCAAGATACGACTGGTTCTCCGATTCATTTGTTACACTGTATCTGGGATTTACAGGATTCCTGGATGGATTGTAAATATATGAAAGGTCTTTCGGATCGATTATGGTCTGAGTGGTACCGCATGACCCCAGCAGAACGACCAGCAGAGTAAAAATGAATATCAGCCCTGAGAAACCCGCTTTATGATTATTATGCATGTTCATAGCTGTAATTGATTTGTCAGTTTTTACGTTCCTTCCATTCAAGCCTTACCCTGCAGAGTTCCTTTCCGGAATCCCGCAGAATTGAATGCCTGAAGATAGTGCCTTCTCCTTCTTCCCCTGAGGTCCTGATGGTAATATACTCACCAGGCATCGATTCGGCAAGATAGTTTATTTCCACAGAAGTAGGAACATACTTCATTATGAAATCAAAATCATATGAGTCGATTGTCCACCTGAGATAATTGACATTATTTGTATGCAGATTGACATCAATATCGCTGGGTTTCACACTGAACATAGAAGACAGCTTACCATCAGGACCAGCTTCCGTTATCTTTCCGGCAATTCTGACAGGTAATTCTGATGCTTCCCTGAGGGAATTATTTCTGATGAGTGTTTCATCCGGACGTTGTATCCGCCTGCTTAACGCATCAACTATCAGCCAGGAGGATGAAGCTTTTGCAATGATTCTTCCATCCGGTAATCTAAGCTCGAAGAACCTTAATGCAAAGACATTATCAGTACCGTAAGGCCAGGTCCTGATAATAATCTTTTCATCCCTGAACGGGTACTCTGCTATTTCTGCATACATTCTGGACAGGACCCAGAAATGATTATCCTTCATAAGCTCATCCCGTCCGTAACCCAGCTTTATAGCATGAATAGCTGCAATATCCTGCATATAGTTAAAGAGTGCACAGATATTCACATTCTCGTCAGGCGAGGTTTCATAAACATGTACCCTGTATTCCCTTTCAAGCTGTTGGATATTCATATTATTCATCTGCATTTAAGAAAACTTCCAGATCATGTGTATATTGTGCCCATCTGTCCATTTCTTCATTATGTCTTTCCTTAAGAACCTGGTACTTCGTATAAAGCTCATCTGCGCCTGATGCTGTGTGGTCGGGAGAACTCAGCAGGGCATCCATGACGGCAAGCTCTTTTTCAATACTTTCAATCTCTTTCTCCGATTCTTCCAGCTTTCTTTTAAGTTTACGGAGAGTTTTGTCATATTCTTTCTTTTCCAGGTATTTCTGTTTGTTTGTAGAAATATTACCGTTTTCGTTGCTTCCGGATTTTTCCACCCTGACTTCCTTTTTCTCAATTTCTTTCAGGCTTTCAATCTTTTTTTTGCGAAGGAAATCATATATACCTCCGATATGTTCCCTGATTTTATTGTTCCTGAATTCATAGACCTTGTTTACAATTCCGTCAAGAAAATCCCTGTCATGAGAAACCACAATTAATGTGCCATCATAACTGATAAGAGCCTGTTTTAGTATGTCTTTGGACCGCATATCGAGGTGGTTTGTGGGTTCATCCAGTACCAGCAGGTTGTGAGGTTCAAGCAGGAGCCTTACAAGAGCCAGTCTTGACCGTTCTCCTCCTGAAAGGACTTTAATCTTTTTTTCGACATCTTCACCCTTGAACAGGAATGCCCCGAGAATATCCCTGACCTTTGCCCTTATATCTCCTTTTGCTGCATCATCAACAGTTTCAAGAACTGTTTTATCTTCATTCAGGAGTTCATCCTGATTCTGGGCGAAATATCCGATCTTGACATTATGCCCGATCTTAAGTATTCCTTCGTGATCCAGTTCTCCGGTAATGATCCTCGAAAATGTTGTTTTCCCTTCACCGTTACGTCCGACAAAAGCCACTTTTTCTCCCCTGTGGATCCTGAAATCAATTTTCTTCAATACGAGGTGGATACCGAATCTCTTTGATAATTCCCTGGCATCAACCACATTGGTCCCGGATCTTGGTGATGGAGGGAACCTAAGGTTTATTTCACTGAAATCTTCTTCATCAACCTCAATACGGTCTATTTTGTTCAGCTGTTTGATCTTCGATTGTACCTGGATGGCCTTTGTAGCTTTATATCTGAACCGCTCAATGAATTTCTCGGTATCTTCTATCATTTTCTGCTGGTTCTTGTAGGCTGCAATCTGCTGTTCCCTTCTTTCTTTCCTGAGAACGACGAACTGTGACCATGAGACCTTGTAATCATATATTTTTCCAAGAGAGATCTCTATTGTTCTCATAGTAACATTGTCGAGAAATGCCCTGTCGTGTGAGACCAGTACCACAGCTCCCCGGTATGAAGCAAGGAAACTCTCAAGCCATTGTATTGACTCAATATCCAGGTGATTTGTGGGTTCATCCAGCAGGAATAATGAAGGTTTTCTAAGGAGGATCTTTGCAAGTTCGATCCTCATTCTCCACCCGCCGCTCAGCTCTTTGGTGGGCCTGTCAAGATCTTTTCTTTCAAAACCCAGTCCTGCAAGAGTTTTTTCTGTTTCGGCAAGATA
>CAYQZL010000001.1:67394-84309 GCA_964421975.1 uncultured Rikenellaceae bacterium | reverse complement strand
ATAATGAGCGGTGACTGGAGTTCAGACGTGTGCTCTTCCGATCTCCATTCTGATCCTTGGATCATAATCTTTTGCAGCCTGATCAGCTCTTTTTATGATCTCTATCCGCTTTTCATCAGCCACTTCTCCAAGTGGCAGCTTTACTGTCACAAATGAAGGCCTTGATGCAGCTGAAACACTCACAGGAGTGACAGAGGTTCCGCCCCTTGCAACATAAGAAGCCACTTCGGCTGCATGATTCAGTTTTTCTTCAGTAATTTCATCGGTATAGGCATAACCTGTCTTGTTACCGGATATTACCCTTACACCTGCACCCTGACTTATTCCATACAGTCCGCTGCGGAATTTTGATTCTTCCATAATGATCTGTCTGGAAATTCGATTCTCAAGATAAACATCCGCAAAATCTCCGCCTTTGCCCAGAGCTCTGTTTATTACTTTGTCCAGCGTCACTTTGTCCATTCCGAACTCCGCGCTGACTTTCTTTCCTCCCGTACATGAACAGAGTTGTGATAACAGAGCCGGGGTAGCCGCTATGAGCAATCCCCCTTTCATGCTCAGTTCCAGGAACTTTCGTCTGGGAATATCACTGGCACTGTATTTTTCAATTTTCATATTGATATAATTTAATTTTCAATTATCGTGTTCAAATTTCGCATAGTCATTCCCGGCTAAAAATATAAATTATTATTTTCCCCGCTTTATCTGATTATAAATTCTTTATCCTTCAGAATCCCTCCCCTGGTAGAAAATATATTTGCTTTAGCGTTCAATTCATTTATTTGTAACAGTCTGATATTAAAAACAGCTGCAGTAACAGATCCCCCGTCGGTAAACGGTACAGTTTTGATGAGAGGCCTGTTCCTCAGGGTACTATCATCATAAGGATTGGTTCTCCTGGTTTCTCTTTGGACCGTTTTCTTTCCATCCGGAAGGATCCTGTAAGGTAATTTACCTGAAGCTGTTCCGCTTGTATCCAGTTCGACCACAACCCGGTCTTCAGTAACTATTTTAACCAGATGAGCCTGTTTAAAGGCAGTAGGCAGTTTTCCAATGTTCCTGAAGCTTATCTTAATCTGATAATCAGCAGAATCTGTTTTGTATGATCTTGTTTTTTTAATTTCAATGTTTTCCCATGCAAGTTCAGGAAGATGTTCAGCCATTTCAATATTGAACAAAGCCTGGTTTTTTATCCATGTTTCAAGAAAGCGGGCAGGCGGATTTTGTGAAAAGAATTTCGGATCGAATCCTCCGGTCTCTACTTCACCATATACCGGATGCATTGTCTTTCCCCATTCTTTAAAACCTTCACCACCATTTTCTTTTTCGTCCCAGATAAGCATATCTGTCTGATCAGTAATACTGTCACCGTTCAGATCGCCGAATCTGCCACTGTTCCATAATTCATCTCCATACCATACGGATCCGTAATACCAGTATCCGAAATCGGGACCATGTCCGAACAAAGGATTTCCCCTTCCATAGTCATTATAAACATCGCCGGCTCTTTCATAACCTGTCAGTTTTTTCCCGAGTTCATCGAAATATCTGTACCATTTGAGGTCTTCAGGATACATACGTTCCTCAGAACCTGATGTTGAAGGAGGACGCAGGTGCATTGGGACACTGGTATCCATAGAATTAACCACATAGATATTCGGATGGGTAAGGAGGAATGCGACTACAGACCGTGTTTCTGTTTCGCTGAGGGGGTATTCGCCGGCTCCTCCCTGAGTAAAGCCGCGACCGGTTTCCTCCTTTTGCGGTCTCCAGTTTTCCGGGTAATTCCGGTGAAGGTCAAGTCCGCCTATACCGTCTTCATTAATACGTCCGTCATTGTCATTATCTATACCTTCAGAGGATGAGAGATAAATTCCCTTCCCCGGTTCCACTCTTTTCATTATTCTGCCGCTGAGATCTTTTGGATCGGGTATCAGGTTACCTTTTTTTTCATCCTTCCAGCGCATCGTGTGAATAATACCATTATTATCCAGATCGTCGGGAGCATCTTCATCCAGCAGTCCGTCTCCGTCATTATCAACAGGACGGACAGTGCTCCTGTTACTCTGGGCTGTATGAAGATAAAGGTTATGCCCGTCCGGATTGTTGACCGGACGCAGGTAAATTGTCTTTGTATCAAGGAGGTGTGTAACCTCCGGATCTTTCCCGTAATTTTCCAAAAGATATTTTCCAAGCCACATCACCGTTTCTGAAGCTGTGACCTCTCCGCTATGTCTTCCCCCTTCAAAAAACGCGGCAGGTTTGTCAGTATCCTTTCCGGTTTTTTTGTTTGTAAGGGTAATCTGCATTACAGGCCTTCCCTCATAACTCTTTCCTACTTCATAAAGATCTGTCAGGTCCACGTATTTTTCCGCCCAAATTTCAAGCCAGTCATACATAACATTAAGAGAATGATAATTATCGAAAAGCAGCTCTGTTCCCGTCTCATACTGAACATTGGGAAGCCTGACTTCAGGAAAAAAATTTACTCCATGTCTCATACCTGTAAGTGTATAGTTCACTATTTTATCAGGTAATTCAACCTGTTGGGACTGAGACAGGCCGGAGATAAAAATTGAAAGAATAATAAGGCTTATTAAAAAAAATTTCTTCATAATTAATGATTTAAATGGAATTCCGGTTTTTATTTATCCCCGCTTTGAAAGAATTTCGAGCTTATGTATGTCTGATACCTCGATCGTCTTGCCATATACTTTGATGATGCCTTCCTTTTTGAAGTCAGAAAGAGTTCTGATAACATTTGCCGTGCTCATTCCGATATAATCAGCGATCTCTTTTCTTGAGACGGGAAGATCAAATATCCTTGAGTTATAGATATCCCTGCTGAAATACAGAAGAACATATGCGATACGGCCAATGAGGTTCTTCTGCCTGAGGTCGAGAGTCTGGCCAATGATTTTTTCATTGATGTCGGAAATCCTTGTCAGCAGCAACATTGCAAAGGCTCCGTTCTTTAAGAACAGATTCTTTATATAGTCAAGATTTACCGAGCAGACAATTGAATCTTCGAGTGCAGCTACTGAATAATTGTAGCGCTCACCGGAGAATATACTCATGTTGCTTACAAATTCGAATGGTCTGGTGATTGTTATTACCTGTTCTTCTCCCGAATGGGATCGCCGGAATAGTTTTACCAGTCCGCTTTTGAGGTACTTGAAACTTGTTATTTTCTCCCCTTCATGGTTGATTATCTCTCCTTTTCGAAAAGAGTATTCCTGCTTGTTACTGCAAAGTTCAAGTATGGCTTCATTATCAAGACTTGAAAAAACGACATGTCTGAATTCACAGTTTTCACAAATACAATCTATGTTCTTTATTTCCATAATAACTGCTTCTCCACAAATTTACATTTTTCCCTCTCATTATTGCTTTTCAAGAACATAATTTAAGCGGCTGTTTGGTTTATTGACAAATTTGAGACTATTTTGGGAACTTATTAGAGAACTATAACCATTCTGGTATTTTATGAGTTATAAAACCGATTACCACATACACACCACATTCAGTGACGGGAAGGCTGCTCCGGAGGAATACATTGCTCCTGCGATTGCTGCGGGGATATCAGAGATTGGTTTTTCGGAACATCTCGCCCTTTTCACTGAAAACCAGGACTGGGTCATGAATCCGGGTAACGTGGATAAATATCTTGAATATATTGACAATTTAAGAAAAAAAACAAGGAACATAATTATCAGATCGGGGCTTGAAGTTGATTATTTTGAAGGGAAGGAGAAGGAGATAAGCAACTTTCTTGACCGCTTTGATCTTGATTACCGGATCGGATCGGTTCATTATCTTGGAGAAAGGACAGTAGATGAAGGGCCTGATTTTTATAATGGAAAGATCTTTGACAGGCTATTTGAATCATATTTTTCAATTGTAAGGCATGCAGTATCATCAGAAATCTTTGATATTATTGGTCACTGTGATCTGATAAGGATCTTCGGATACAAGGCCACCTTTGATCCGGAGCCCTTTTACAGGGAACTTGCAAGGACAATGAAAAAACACGATGTTGTCTTTGAAGTCAATACTAACGGAAGGAACCGGCCTGTTGCCGATTTTTATCCCGACAGAAGGTTTTTGAGAATCTTCAGTGAAGAAAAGGTAGCTGTATGTGTTAATTCGGATGCTCACATGCCGGCAAGGGTCGGGCAGTACTTTGATGAAGCTTATCAGTTGCTGAAATCCTCTGGTTTTACGGAGATGGCTGTTTTCAGCGGACGTCAGAGAAGCTTCATTCCCATCTGATCCTGTTAAACGCCGGAAGTATGTTCAAGGAATATTTTAATCCCTATTGCTATCAGTATCAGTCCTCCGATAATTTCTACATTTTTACCAAGTCTTTTTCCGGCAGATTTACCTATTCTGATAGCCGTCATAGATGCAAGGAAAGTAACTATTCCGATCAGGATTCCTGATAACCATATTCTTATATCGAGGAGTGCAAAGCTGATACCCACTGCAAATGCATCAATGCTTGTACCCACTGCGCATGTAATCAGACTGGAAAATGTGGTATAATCCCTTATCTTTTCATTTTCTTTTCTGCCGGCACCCTCAATTATCATTCTGATCCCAAGTATTGAAAGCAGAATAAGTGCCACCCAATGGTCGGCAGCTTTCATAAAATCACTTATAACCGCCCCCAGGAAATATCCTGCCACCATCAATCCGGCCTGAAAAACCGCAAAAATCAGGGCCACTCTTATTGCCTGACGGAAAAATATACCATTATGGATTACACCGAAAGAAAGAGATATGGCAAAAGTATCGAATGA
The DNA here is from genome assembly GCA_964421975.1 of uncultured Rikenellaceae bacterium. Classification (GTDB taxonomy): domain Bacteria; phylum Bacteroidota; class Bacteroidia; order Bacteroidales; family VadinHA17; genus LD21. The sequence goes on along the minus strand of CAYQZL010000001.1, from coordinate 79,507 downwards.
CAGTCCCAGGGCAACAGCAAGAATTGTTATAAGATCCATAAAAATATACTGAGCTTCAAACTTACTTAAAAAACGGTTCGCGGCTTATCAAATTGATCTTATATTTACACCCCTTAATCTGAGAAAAGATATGAAAGCTGTCATTCAACGGGTAAGCAGGGCATCGGTAAGTGTTGAAAAAGAGATCCTTGCATCTATTGGAGGGGGATTAATGATCCTTGCCGGAATAGAGGAAGCAGATACTGTTGAGGATGTTGAATGGTTGAGTAACAAGATCGTTCAGCTAAGGATCTTTAATGACGAAAACGGCATTATGAATCTTTCAGTAAGTGAAACAGGAGGAGATATAATCGTTGTGAGTCAGTTCACTCTGCATGCAAAAACCAGAAAAGGGAACAGGCCCTCATACATCAAAGCTGCTTGTCCGGAAAAAGCAATACCGCTGTATGACATGTTTGTATCAAAACTCACGGAACTGTTGGGAAAACCTGTAGGAACAGGTAAGTTTGGAGCCATGATGATGGTGGAGATACATAATGATGGCCCTGTTACCATATTAATTGATACTAAAAACAAAGAGTAGAACTGATGAATGAAAAATTAGGTCTGCATGATCAGGACAGACTGAAAAGATCCGTCCTACTTGTTTCTGCTTTTGCTGCATTTCTTACACCTTTCCTTGGCTCTGCAATAAACCTGGCACTTCCTGCCATCGGAAAAGAATTTGATGCAACAGCACTTGAGCTCGGATGGATTGTAAGCAGTTTTATTCTCACATCAGCAATGTTTCTTCTTCCCTTCGGCAGACTTGCTGATATTGCCGGAAGAAAGAAGATCTTCAGCTATGGGATCTTACTGTTTACCATATCGACTTTCCTGATCATTTTCTCCTGGAACATAAGTTCGCTGATTTTTTTCAGGATTCTGCAGGGCATGGCCGGAGCAATGATATTCGGTACAAGCATGGCTATTCTGACTTCAGTCTTTGGTCCGGGAGAAAGAGGAAAAGCCATGGGTATAAATATTACAGCCGTATATTCAGGATTATCCAGCGGACCTGTTATTGGTGGATTACTGACACAGTATTTCGGCTGGAGAAGTATTTTTATCTTCCTGGTCCCTGTCGGTTTGATATCATTATATCTGATATTTGATAAAATAAAAACAGAATGGTCAGAAGCAAAAGGTGAAAAATTTGACTGGGCCGGCTCTTTGTTATACGGGATTTCCCTGGCTTCATTCATGTCAGGTTTTTCAAAACTTCCGTCTTCCACAGGATTGATACTGACAGTAACGGCATTAATTACAGGAATAATCTTCCTTTTATACGAAAAAAAGACAGAAAGTCCGGTATTTGACATAAGACTCTTCCTGAAGAACAGGGTTTTTGCTTTTTCCGGAATTGCAGCACTTATTCACTATTCAGCGACAGCAGCAACAGGATTCTTTATAAGCCTGTATCTTCAATATCTTAAGGGTTTTGATTCAAGGACAGCAGGACTGATAATGATATCCCAGCCGGTAATGATGGCACTTTTATCACCTCTTTCCGGTAAATTATCTGACCGTTACAATCCGGGGATAATAGCATCTTATGGAATGGGTCTGACAGCAACAGGATTGATAATGCTTTGTTTCATTAATACCGGCAGTTCAATAGCATTGATCATCACACTTCTGGTAATAATGGGTATTGGTTTTGCCCTGTTTTCATCACCCAATTCAAATGCAATCATGAGCTCGGTCGATAAAAAACATCTCGGTGTTGCTTCTGCCGTTCTCGGGACTATGCGTATGGCCGGACAGATGATGAGCATGGGGATAGCAATGATGCTCCTGGCACTTTATATGGGCGATCATACAATAGTACCATCTTCGTACCCTGAATTAATGGCTGGAATGCGTACCGGGTTTATTATTTTTTCAATCCTGTGTATCATTGGTATATTCGCCTCTCTTGCCAGAAAATAACAGTATTACTCACGTATCTCCTATATAAATTTATCAACAGACCATTTTGAAATACAAAAAACACTATATTAACCCCCGTCTAATTCATCCATTTCTTTATTGAATTAAACCTGATATCATGACCAAATTATATGAGAAATTAATAAAGCAATGTCCGTCCGTATCAGAGATCACAAGAGAGCTTAAGAAAGTGTCTGAAAGCATGGCTGAGCCTCCGGACAAACATTTGCTTATGACAATATTGAACTGCCTTGATCTTACAAGTCTGAACACTTCCGATAATAAGAGTCATATTTTACAGCTTACCGGAAAGATAAACAGTTTTTCGGGCAGGTTTACGAATATCCCGAATGTTGCAGCCATCTGTGTTTTTCCCAATTTTGTCCCTGTTGTGAAGGAAAAACTTGCAGTTAAAACAGTAAGGATAGCATCCGTTGCCGGGGCTTTTCCTTCGTCCCAGACATTTCGTCCGGTTAAGCTGGCTGAATGTAAGATGGCTCTTGAATCAGGTGCCGATGAAATAGATATGGTTATTTCAGTTGGTTCATTTTTAAGCAATGATTTTGCAGCCGTTGCGGATGAGATCAGGGAAATAAAAGAAGCAGTCGGTAATAAGCATCTGAAAGTCATATTGGAATCAGGTCTTCTCGGGGATCATGAAAATATATTCAAAGCATCAATGATCGCGATGGATGCAGGTGCAGATTTCATAAAGACATCCACAGGTAAAATAAATATTTCAGCAACTCCAGAAGCAGCATTCGTTATGTGCAGGGCAATTTCTTATTTCTATTCAGAAACGGGGATAAAAGTCGGATTCAAGCCTGCAGGTGGCATTGTGACTGTAAATGATGCAATATCATATTACAGGATAACAGAACACTGTCTGGGAAAAGACTGGCTCAATAATAATTATTTCAGGATTGGTTCAAGCCGTCTGGCAAACAATATTCTGTCCGAAATTGCCGGAGAGAGACATGATCATTTTTGAACAGGACCAAAATATTATACAGCAGGACCCGCAAATACAAAAACAGGATTCATCCTTAAAAAAGAACTCTCTGCCTGCCGACACCGTGGGTTTAAATGAGAAACCCGATTCTCTTATAACCACTTTTCTGCCACAGCAGTTCAAGGATCCGGTTAAAACTGATTCAACCATCATAAGCTTTAGCAGGCGCTTCAGTGATGTGGTCTTTTCCGGACAGAAAGATCTGTCTGACAAACATTCCGGGGAACATTCATCCCGGTTCCCGTTCAGCTTTCTGGAATCAACGAAAAATACTCAGTATTCACCGGTCTTACCATTCACAGAAAACCTGAAAGACGGGCAGGCCATGCCCGGGAAACCATTCAATACCGACTGGATCATTATCCTTGTCGTTATCTCGGCATTTATTTATTCTGCCCTGAGCGCATTTCACGGTAAGTTTATACATAATATCAAATCATTCATCCTTTTCAAAGGAATAGGGGAACAGTCGGCACGTGATTCAGGAAGTCTCTTTCACTGGCAATCAGGTATCATAAATATTGTTTCTGTATCCGGATCAGCCCTTTTCTTTTATCTTACTGCCGCTTTTTACGAATTTATCCCATTCGGAATATCCGGAATAATCCTCTGGTTTATTTTTTTCATACTTGTTGCCCTGATTATTACTTTACGTTTTATTACATGTTTTCTTCTCGGAAATATCAGCAGCGAAAAGGCATTGTTTGATGAATATACTGCAACGGTATTTCAGTTTTACCACGTAACAGGATTCATATTGTTCACTCTTTCGGTTCTCCTTGCATATACCCGGTTTTTCCGGCCTGAATCCCTGCTTGACACAGGATTTGTCCTCATTGCCATGGTCTACCTTATGCGCATACTGAGACTGTTTTTAATTTTTCTGAAGAGGGATGTTTCAATTTTATATTTGATTTTGTACCTTTGTGCGCTGGAATTTCTTCCGGCACTGATAGTAATGAGATATTTGACAAATCTTTTTTAGATTAAGTGAGAGGTTCCTGAGAAGTTTAACTAAAAATCGTAAGGAGTTGAAAATAAGGAAGATTTTAGTGTCGCAGCCAGAACCGATGAATCCGAAATCTCCATATTTCGATCTGGCAAAAAAATACAATCTGAAAGTAGAATTCAAACCCTTTGTTCAGGTAGAAGGTATCCTGGCAAAAGATTTCAGGCAACAAAAAATTAATATCCTCGATTTTTCTGCCGTAATTTTCACAAGCAAAACCGGGATAGATCATTTTTTCAGGATATGCAACGAACTCAGGATTGTTGTTCCCGATACAATGAAATACTTTTGTATTACCGAGAATGTAGCATTTTACCTGCAGAAATATATAATTTACAGGAAAAGGAAAATATTCCATGGGAAAGCCAAATTCCAGGATCTTATTGATGTAATTGTCAAGCACAGGGATGATATTTATTTTGTCCCTCTTTCGGAACCTCACAATGCAGAAATCCCGGATCTGCTTGATAAAAACAATATAAAATATACCATAGGGATTCTTTATAAGACTATCAGCAGCAATTTTGACGATGTCAAGAATTTCGATTATGATATCCTTGTTTTTTACAGTCCCTCAGGTATTAAATCGCTTAAAGAAAATTTCCCCGATTTTGTACAGGGAGATATCAAAATAGCGGCATTCGGACCAACCACGGCATGTGCCGTTGAACAGGAAGGGCTCAGACTTGATATCAATGCACCGAATCCCAAAGCTCCCTCGATGACAATGGCCCTTGATAATTTCCTGAAAGATTTTAACCGGAATTCGAAATAAAGTCTTAACCGGATACAATTATTATAAAATCAGCACTTAAATAAAGGAAACCTTTCCAAAAAAGGTTTGCTTAAATGATCAGTACCCGAGAAACATTCAGAAAAGCTGAAAGGCTTTGCAGCCGGAAGAAAATCACTAACCTTTTCGGGGAAGGTAATACTTTTTATACAAGGTATTTTAAAGTCATCTGGGGAAAAGCAGAAGAGTACCAGCCATTTCCCGCCACTGTATTATTTATAGTACCTAAGAAAGCCTTCAGACACGCTGTCAGAAGAAATCTGTTAAAAAGAAGAATGAAAGAAGCGTACCGTAAAAATAAAACATCTTTGTACGAATTTCTTGTCTCGGAAAATATCAATATAGCCTTAATAGTTATATACAGAAAAGAGATAACCGAAGAATACAGTGTAATGGAATCGGCCTTAATGGATATGATGGACAGACTCCGGAGTGATATCCGGAGAAAAACAACTGAATGACAGGCCGTTTATTAAAAGAATGGATTTATTACGGTTCACGGGTAACAGAATAGAGTCACAGATAACAGAAATTCTTATTGAACAAATATTCTTATTATTTTCGTCCTCTCAATTGACAGATATATATGAAAAAGAAATTCTCAGTCAGGCTGGCGGTGATAATCTGTATCCTGATATCAGGAAGCATTGGAGCCGGTTTTCTTGCCATACAGGAGACACGCGACTTCAGGATTGCCAAGAACCTTGATATCTTTCTTACACTTTTCAGGGAACTCAATACTTTTTATGTCGATGAGATCAATCCTGATAAGGTCATTAAGACCGGAATAGATAATATGCTCAGGACTCTCGATCCGTATACAGTGTATTATCCTGAATCAGAAGCTGATGATTTTACTTTCATGACTACGGGAAAATACGGAGGTATAGGGTCCCTTGTGAGAGGTGGAGGTGATTATGTGGTTATAAGCGAAGTCTATAAAGGTTTTCCGGCTGATCGTGCCGGCATTAAAGCAGGGGACATAATCAAGAAAGTAGACGGAGTATCACTTAGGGGAATGACGACGGATAAGGTAAGTGACAGGCTTAAAGGTACTCCCGGATCAGATATTATTGTTACTGTTGAAAGGAACGGTAAAGAATCCGATCATTCAATGAAACGTGAAAGGATAGTTATCCCTCCTGTTCCTTATTACGGTATGATTGACAGTAAAACAGGATATATCCGTTTCAGAAATTTCACACAGAACTGTATTATGGATGTTAAGAATGCACTTACGGAACTAAAGAAATCCGCCCCGGAACAGCTGATCCTCGATCTGAGAGGCAATCCCGGAGGTCTTCTTTCGGAAGCTGTGGAAATTGTTAATCTCTTTGTAGGACCGGGGAACAATGTAGTTTCCACCAGGGGAAAGGTCAAACAGTTTGACGAGGAATTCAGAACCACGAAACCGGCAGTTGATGAAACCATACCGCTCGCTGTTCTTATTAACAGATCCTCAGCTTCTGCTGCCGAAATAGTTGCCGGAGCCATTCAGGATCTTGACAGAGGTGTGATTGTAGGCCAGCGTTCATATGGCAAGGGACTGGTTCAGGTAACCCGCCCCCTCAGCTATAACACCCAGCTTAAGGTTACCACTGCAAAATATTACATCCCTTCCGGCAGATGTGTTCAGGCCCTCGATTTTTCCAATCCGAATGAAGACGGAAGCGTGGGAATAATTCCGGATTCACTTATATCGGAATTCAAAACCCGTAACGGCAGAACAGTAAAAGATGGCGGCGGAATAACTCCGGATTTAACAGTAAACCCTGAAATGCTCAGCCAGATGTCTACGGAACTTTATTACAGGAATTTTATTTTTGATTTCGCAACAAGATACTACTGGTCACATCCCGAAATAAAGTCTCTTCAGGAATTCTCATTTACAGATAAGGATTATTCTGATTTCGGCAATTTCCTTAAGGAAAAGAAATTCGATTATAAAACTGTCACAGAAGTTAGTCTTAATGAACTTATTTCCAATGCCAAAAAGGAAAAATTCTATGATATTCACAAAGATCTGCTGACAGAACTTGAGAAGGATTTAGCACATAGTCTGGATCAGGATCTCACAATCTTCAGGGACGAAATAGTACAGTTACTGGAAGAAGAGATAATAGGCCGTTATTTTTATGAAGAAGGAGCTATTGTCTGGTCAGTGGACAAGGATGAGCAGATAATAAAAGCCCTCGAAATACTGAATGATAAAACAAAGTACAGTTCAATACTTAGTGGAAAAAGTCTTCCTGTTCTCAGGGCTAATGTGCTTCCAGCCAGTTCCGGCCGGTACCCCAGTCAACTTTTAATGGTACATCAAGATCCGCAGCTGCCGACATCTCAGATATAACCATCTCCCTAAGCCTTTCAAGCTCACCGTCAGGTACTTCAAAAATAAGTTCGTCATGAACCTGAAGTATCATTCGTGATCTGTAATCATCCTTTTTCAGCCGGTCATGTATCCTTATCATTGCTATTTTTATTATATCTGCCGCAGAACCCTGGATAGGGGCATTGATGGCGTTCCGTTCAGCATTTCCTCTTACAACCTGGTTCCTCGAATGAATATCCCGAAGGTATCTTTTCCTTCCGAACATTGTTGTAACATAACCGGTATCCCTGGCTTTACGGATACTTTCCTCCATATATTTTTTCACACCCGGATAGGATGCAAAATATCCGTCTATCAGGTCTTTGGCTTCTTTTCTGCCTATAGTGAGCCGTTCTGACAGACCAAAGGATGATATACCGTAAATTATCCCGAAGTTTGCGGTTTTGGCTCTGCCGCGCATTTCACGTGTCACCTCCCCGATATCAACTCCAAATATCTTTGCCGCAGTTGCAGCATGAATATCATTGCCCGATAAAAAATCGGCGACCATACTTTCATCCCTGCTAAGATGCGCCATCAGCCTTAGTTCGATCTGTGAATAATCGGCAGAGAAAAATAAACAACCTTCTGCCGGAATGAAAGCTTTCCTTATTTCCCTTCCCCTTTCATCCCTTACAGGAATATTCTGAAGATTCGGATTGTTGGAACTAAGCCTTCCGGTTGATGCTACCGCCTGATTGAATGAAGTGTGTATCCTTCCGGTCTTTTTATTGATCAGCAGGGGAAGTGCTTCAACATAGGTTGATAACAGCTTCTTCAATCCTCTGTACTCTAATACTTTATCTACTATGGGGTGCTTATGGGCCAGGCGCTGGAGTATCTCTTCATTGGTGACAAACTGTTTTGTCTTTGTCATCCTTGCATTTTCATCCAGTCTGAGCTTCAGAAAAAGGATATCTCCCAGTTGTCTGGGTGAAGAGATATTAAATTCCGTACCGGCAAGATCATAAATGTCTTTTTCAAGAGAAAGTATATCATCACGTAATCCGGAAGTAATGGATTTTAACTCTTCCTCATCAAGGATAACCCCGTTCCTTTCCATTGTTGCCAGTACCTGTATCAATGGCATTTCAATTTCCGATGCCAGCTTATATAGTCCTTCCTTTCTGATCCTTGGTTCGAATAAATTCTTAAGCTGAAGTGTAATATCAGCATCTTCAACAGCATATTCCTTCAGCTGGTCAACAGGCACTGATCTCATGTTCTTCTGATTTCTGCCTTTTTCACCGATAAGAGATTCAATATGAACAGGTGTATAGGAAAGGTATATTTCAGAAAGAAGGTTCATATTATGACGCATATCGGGTTCCAGCAGATAATGTGCTATCATTGTGTCAAAGAGTGGTCCTTTCACACTGATCCCGTAGTTTTCAAGTACCTGGATATCGAATTTGCAGTTCTGTCCGATTTTCAGGATACCGGTGTTTTCAAATAATGGTCTTATAATTTCAAGTAATACCCGGGTCTGTTTTTCATCCGGGGGAAAATGGACCAGATAACCTTTCCCTTTGTCCCAGGATAAAGCAAGTGCAACAATTTCTGATTCCAGAGCTTCTATACTTGTCGTTTCCGTATCAAAACAGAATTCCTTCTGTTCCAGTGCAAGTCCGACTATCCTTTTAAGTTCAGCTTCATCTGAGACAAGCTGATAATCATGATCTGCATTGCTGATATCCGATTTTTCAGTTCCGGGAACGGGAGAGCCACTAAGATTCTCAGAGAAAAGGTTACCCTGAACGGATCGTTCAGGTTCTGTTCCGGATTTATCCAATATCTGTTCACTGTGTTTCCGGACTTCTGAAAGAATTCTTGCACCGGCTGTTTTAAATTCGAGCTCATCAAAAAGAGACCTGAGCTTATCCACATCAGGATCCTCCCTGAGCAGTTCATTTTCCCTGAATTCAACAGGTACATTAATGATGATCGTTGCCAGTTTTTTGGAAAGTTCAATTTTCTCCCTGTTGTTTTCGATATTCTCCCTGAGTTTTCCTGTCAGTTTCCCGGTGTTATTTAACAATTCCTCAACCGATCCATATTCGGATATCAGTTTCATTGCTGTTTTGGGTCCTATTCCCGGAGCTCCCGGGATATTGTCCGATGAATCACCCATAAGGGCAAGTATATCGATAACCTGCAGTGGCTGTTTAACGGAAAATTCGCGTCTGATATCGTCAGGCCCCCATTGTACCGATTCATTTCCGCTGCGTGAAGGTTTGTACATATAGATATTTTCGGAAACAAGCTGGGCAAAATCCTTGTCCGGGGTCATCATATATGTGATGAATCCTTTTTCTGAAGCTTGTTTTGCCAGTGTACCAATTACATCATCAGCTTCATATCCGGGATAATCAATAACAGGTATCCTGTATGCTTCAATAAGCTTTTTGATATATGGCACTGATTTCCTAATATCTTCAGGTGTTTCATCACGGTTGGCCTTGTAATCGCTGTACATCTCATGCCTGAAAGTGGGACCTGAGGGATCAAACACCACTGCTATATGAGTGGGCTTTTGTTTCTGAAGAACTTCTTCAAGTGTAAGAAGAAATCCGAATATTGCAGATGTATTAAGTCCTTTGGAGCTTATCCTGGGATTTTTAATAAATGCGTAATAGGAACGGAAGATTAGCGCGTATGCGTCAAGAAGGAATAGTTTTTTAATTTCGGTATTCTGCATAATTTACTCATTATCACTTGCAAACCATTCAGCATAAGATTTTGCCGTTTCATATAGTCTGATGGAATGTAATTTAACTCCTGCCGGCAATTCATTTTTCAGGATTAAGGCAAAATCTTCGGCCAGGTTTTCACATGTTGGCTGGTAATCAACTATTACTGTATTTCCGAAAATACTGCTCATCATCCTTTTTCTTTCAGTGTCAAAGTCATTGCTTATAACGACTGCATGATCAAAGCGTTGAATGATCTTCGAATTTACAATCTCACTGATAACATTAAAATCGATCACCATTCCGTTCTTAGGATCTGATTTATCATTTACAGGAATCCCCGAAAGTGTTACAAATAAATGATATGAATGTCCGTGAACATTTTTACACGGACCATCATAACCCTTAAGGACATGTGCCATCTCAAATGAAAATTCCCTGGTAACTCTTATAATAGTCATGCCAAATTGTGTTAAAATCAGTACTCAAAATTAGTCAATATCAGTGAATCTGTTACTTATTAATTTGAGTTAACGGTCAATCATAAAATAATATTTGTCATGAATTTACGCAAAGCGACTGATATTTATGTACCTTTGCTAACTTTTAATAATTAAATGAATGACAATAACAAATAGTACTCTTACCATACCGGCACTTTTCAATGAAACACTTAGGAAGCACCCTGAATCAAATGCCTATGCATTTGTAGGTGAAGATCCCATAAGTTATCAGGAAGCCGCCAGGAAAATACAATCCGTATCTGCGCTTCTTGAATCTGCGGGAATAGTGCCCGGGGATAATGTGGCTATTCTGAGCAATAATATGCCCAACTGGGCAATAACTTATTTTGCGATAACTTTCATGGGAGCGGTGGTAGTTCCCATCCTGCCTGACTTTTCAGCGACTGAAGTAGCGAATGTTCTTGAACATTCTGGTGTTAAAGCTATTTTTATCTCTGCAGCACAGAAGCAGAAGATTGAGGGGAGGAAGTCTGAAAATCCTTCAACGGGGTTCTTGATAGATGATTTTTCAGTAATATTTACCTCCGGAAAGATCCTGCAATATAATCCGGAAGCGATGCCCGTCAGGAAATATGAAGTTACCGAAGATGATCTTGCATCAATTATTTATACTTCGGGAACAACCGGCAGGTCAAAGGGAGTCATGCTTACTCACAAAAACATTTCCTTCAATGCTTTAAAGGGAAAGATAATACAACCTGTTTATGAGACCGACAGATTCCTTTCCGTACTTCCACTTTCACATACATATGAGAATACCCTTGGCCTCATATTACCGATGCTTGGTGCATCATGTGTCTATTACCTGAGAAAGCCGCCAACACCGCCTGTATTACTTCCTGCGCTCGAAGCTGTAAGGCCAACTGTAATGCTTACCGTCCCTCTCATAATCGAGAAGATCTACTTTAACAAAATACTGCCGGCCCTGACGGAAAAATGGATTATGAGACAATTATTTAAGGTACCTTTGATAAGGAAGAAGCTTCATAAGATAGCCGGAGCAAAATTGTATAAAACATTTGGCGGCAAACTTAAGTTTTACGGGATAGGAGGAGCAAAACTCAACAAAACAGTTGAAAGGTTCCTTCTTGAAGGAGGATTCCCTTATGCCATTGGTTACGGACTTACTGAAACGGCTCCCCTGCTTGCAGGGGCAAATCCAGGCGGGACAGTATTTGATTCAACCGGACCTGCCATTGACGGTATAGAATTGAAAATAAACAATCCCGACCCAAAAACAGGGGAAGGCGAGATATGGGCAAGAGGTGAAAATGTAATGAAAGGATATTATAAAGAACCGGAAATGACAGCAGAGGTTATTACTCCTGACGGATGGTTCAAAACCGGCGATCTGGGAGTATTTGATTCAAATAATAATCTTTTCATCAAGGGCCGGCTTAAGAATATGATAGTTGGTGCAAGCGGTGAAAACATATATCCTGAAGAAATTGAATCAGTTATTAATAATTTCCGTTTTGTGGTGGAATCGCTTGTAATTCAGCAGAAAGGAAAACTGGTTGCCCTGGTCCACCTGAATATGGAAGAACTTGAGAAAAAATACAAGATCCTGAAACAGGGTATGGAAGATAAATTTGAAGAAAAGAAACAGGAATTGATCATTGAACTTAAACAATATGTAAATACCCACGTCAACAAGTTCAGCCAGATCAACAAGGTGGTCGTTCAGTCTGATCCGTTCCAGAAAACTGCAACCCTTAAGATCAAGCGCTTCTTATACACCTG
>CAYQZL010000001.1:8247-67384 GCA_964421975.1 uncultured Rikenellaceae bacterium | reverse complement strand
ATTATATCCTTATAAAATATTTCTGAAAAAAAGAGGGCCGTTTCGAACAACGGCCCTCTTTCGTTCTCTGATATATCACATTCACTTATTTAACGGCTTCAGCATACCTGCTGTTAACCATATCCCAGTTGACCACATTCCAGAAAGCTTCAACATAATCTGCTCTTTTATTCTGATACTTCAGGTAATATGCATGTTCCCAGACGTCAATAGCAAGTAAAGGAATACCCTTTATGGGGGATACATCCATCAGGGGATTATCCTGATTTGGTGTACTTCCGACTGCAAGCTTCTTGTCAGCCGTAAGGTACAGCCATGCCCATCCGCTTCCGAAACGTGTTTTGGCAGCATTGCTGAATGTCTCCCTGAATTTTTCGAAAGATCCGAATGTCTTATTGATGGCAGCAGAAAGTTCTGCCGAAGGCAAGGTTGTTCCTTTTCCAAGGTTTTCCCAGAAGATCACATGGTTATAAAAACCGCCGCCATTGTTCCTGACGGCATCTCCTGCTTTTGATACTTCTGAAAATATCTTTTCAATTGAAGCATTTTCCAGTGCACTGCCTTTAATGGCAGTTACAAAGTTGTTAAAATAGGCTCTGTGATGCCTGTCATAGTGTATTTCCATTGTCCGGGCATCAATGTACGGCTCAAGTGCATCATAAGAGTAAGGCAGAGCCGGAAATTCGTTGGTTTTAAATTCTTTCATAGTACAATCTTTTTTATCATTTGGTTCTTCTGCAAGTATGATCCCTGTTGTTAAGGTCAGGATCATTCCGCTGAGTAAAACTTTTAAATAATTCTTTTTCATTTTTTCTTTTATTTTGCAGTTAAACACAATATGTAAGATTTTGTTCAGTTCATCTATAAAATTGTCCTGTTAAAGTTAAAAAATTAGTCATTGACGTAACTTTCAAATAAATCTTCCGTTTAAGAGAAACAGATAACTATGCCCGTTATGAAAAAAATTACTGATCTGTTCTTAATTCTGGTCATAATTGCCGGATTATCAACTGGTTGTAATAAGGAAAAGGAAGATCCTCCTGCACTTCCTCCGGTAAAATCGTTGAAAATCGACTTCAGCAATTTTGATACGGAGAAAAAGCGAGCTTCTTTTTCACTTTCAAAAGGTATTGAAAATGTCAACTGGGAGTTTTCTGCTCTTGTTGCAGGTTACTGGAATTCAATAATTGTTACTACGCTGGCAATCCCTGTAATAGCATTTGAGCATGCCACTGACCAGACACCTGTTTACCTTGAAAACAAAACATGGGAGTGGAAGTATGAAACACAGGTGTTTACAGCGACATATAAGGTCAGGCTGACAGGTCAGGTCAGGTCTCAGGATGTTGAATGGAAAATGTATGTGACCCGGGAGGGATCCGGAGGCTTTGCAGAATTCCTGTGGATAGAGGGAACCACGAACCTTGACGGAAAAGCAGGCCGCTGGATTCTTAATCACAGCTCATCCTACAAGGAACCTGTAATCCAGATTGACTGGACCGGTGATGGCCTGGATGTAATGACTGTAAAATATACATATGTCAGAACCCTAAATGATTCAAGGGAAGATGATCCGTTCCGTACAAGTTATATTGAATACGGAAAACAGGACGGTGCCTATGATGCATATTATGAGATCTATTATTACAACGGACTGGATTTTTCCGAAATGCTGGTTGAGTGGAGCACAACAGGAAGACATGGAAGGGTAAAATGTGAAAAATTCTTTGCCGACACGGAATGGCATTGCTGGAACGGCAACTATGTTAATGTCATTTGTCCTACCCAATAAAGTCTTTTTTTTCGTATCCCGGTTTTATACCGGGATTTTTTTTATTACTTTGCCACCCTGTTATAATAATTGGGATGTCAACAGGGAAAAAAGCTATATTACTTATAATCATCATTCTGATACTTGACCAGATACTTAAGATCTGGGTGAAGACGCATATGGTCATAGGTGAAGATATCCCTTTACTGGGCAAGCGCGGAATGATTCATTTTATCGAAAACAACGGAATGGCATTCGGAATGGAGATGGGCGGAAAAGGTGGAAAACTGATACTGAGTATATTCAGGATAATTGCAATCTGTGCCATCGGATGGTTCCTCAATTCGATAATTAAAAAGAATGCATATCCTGGACTGATCTTTGCGGTAAGTGTCATTCTCGCCGGAGCAATAGGTAATATTATCGACAGTGCATTTTACGGTATTATATTCAGTGAAAGCTTTCATGAACCAGCAGTTCTGTTTCCTCCCGGAGGCGGATATTCATCGTTTCTCCATGGCCGGGTTGTTGATATGCTTTATTTCCCGGTAATTAATACACATTGGCCGGAGTGGTCCCCCATAAGGCCGGGTGAATCATTTATTTTCTTCAGGCCGGTTTTCAACATTGCAGATTCAGCTATTACATGCGGTGTATTCGCAATTCTGTTATTCCAGAAAAAAATGTTCAGGGATTTTGACTGATGCCGGAGATCCGGAATATCTATTCCTGGCAGCAATCACTGAGATTTTTAAGCATATTCCCGAAATTCGGGTTCCTCAGATAATACAGTATGTTTTTCCCTTCCCTGACCGATGATAATACCCCTCTGTCTTTTAATATTACAAGATGATGAGATGCAACAGCCTGCTCCATTCCCAGTTTTTTGTGTATTTCAGATACAGTCTGCCTTTTTCCGTCCTCAAGCAAACTTATGATCGCAATCCTTGCAGGATGAGCTATGGCTTTCAGCATGATTGAAGCCTTTTCGAGTGTCTCAGGCTTTAACTCATTGAATTTCATCATTGTAATTTTTAAACAAATTTATATATAAATACGTTAATATGACAAATCCGGGTATTATGCAATTTTTTTCAAAGAGTATCATTTTACCATATTTTATGTAAGTTTGACTTAACTTTTATAATTCATGCCCTTTGTGAAGCCTTTGTGTAGTCCTTTTAGCGCCTTTGTGGTTAAATTTTTTTTACCACGAAGGGACACAAAGGTTTACACAAAGGAACACAAAGGAATACAGTAAATTAAGAATATTTGTGGATTAAACAGATTAAATAAATATCGATGTCAATTCTCACTGAGATAAGAAAACCTGTTGAAAAAGAAATGGATCAGTTTGAATCCTACTTCAACAGAACACTGAAAAGTGAGATCCCGCTTCTAAAGATCATCCTCAATTACATACTTCGCAGGAAAGGTAAACAGATGAGGCCTCTGCTGGTATTCCTGACAGCAGGCCTCAACGGGAAAATATCGGAAGCGACCTTTGTGGCTGCTACACTTATTGAGCTTTTGCATACTGCTTCGCTGGTCCATGATGATGTGGTTGATGATGCCCGTGAACGCCGTGGATCACTTTCGATAAATGCTCTCTGGAATTCAAAAATTGCCGTACTGGTTGGAGATTACATGCTATCAAGAGGGATGGAAATAAGCCTGGCAAAAAGCAGGTATGATATGCTTGAAATTGTGTCAGAAGCTGTTCAGTCAATGAGTGAAGGAGAGCTTCTTCAGTTGCAGAAGGCCAGGAAGATGAATATAAAGGAAGAAGACTATTATAAGATAATCAGAAGTAAAACCGCTGCTCTTATTTCGGCATGTACGGCATGCGGAGCAAAATCGGTTACCGATGATCCGGATACCATTCAACTGATGAAAGACTTTGGTGAAAATATTGGCATTGCTTTTCAGATCAAGGATGATATTCTTGATTATGAACCAAACGGTCTTACCGGAAAAATAATCGGCAACGATATAAAGGAACGGAAAATTACCCTTCCGATGATATATGCACTGGAAAATACTTCATATTCAGTACAAAAGCATATTCTTTCAATAGTTAAAAACAAGAAAAAGACAAAAGCGGAGATCAATGAAGTGATCGATTTTGTCAGATCATCGGGAGGACTCGGATATACCGAAAATAAAATGAACATGTATCGTGATAAGGCACTGGCAATCCTCGACTCTTATCCTGATTCCGCAATCAGGGATTCATTAAGAAGATTCGTCAATTTTACTACCTCGAGGAATAAATAAATCCGGTTATCAGGCTACTTCCAGTTTGATTTTGGTAACCTTTTCCATATCTTTTTCATAATATCTCGATCCCAGATAAAACAGCAGGGATCCAGCCAGCAGTATAAAAGGAAGTATGGAAAGGGCGGTTTTTATACTGTAAACATCATAGAGCCTGCCTATTACTATGGGTGCCATTGATGAACCAAGCAGGTTCTGGACCACAACTGCAACGGCATAGGAAGTGGCTCTCAGTCCCGGATGTATAACATCCTGCGTTACTGCAGCTGCACCTGAAATGAATCCCATTATGCTGATACCCATAATAAGAAGAAAGATATACTGAACTGTACCCTTAAAGACAAATAAGGCCAGCGACATAAATATTGCAGTTACTAGAGTTGAAATAGCCGGAAAGAGCAATCGTGCGTTGGGTTGTCGCTTTCTCCAGGCATCGGTAAGGTATCCGCCGAGGGGTGCACCCACCACGGCAAGAACCATTACAATACTTGCCTTACCCCCTGCCGTATCCATAGGCATGCCCTGTTCATTCTGAAAATATGTTGACAACCATGTAATAAGGGCTGTCGTCGTGAAAACAACGGCAGCAATTCCGAAATATGTGTATAAAATTGAAGGCCTTGTCAGAAATTCCCTGAAGATATCTTTTCTTTCCATCTTGATCTTCTGGTTGCTTTTATTAAAAAATGCAAGATCAACTGTTTTATAATCTTTCAGGAAAAGAAAAAGGACTGCAATTATAAGGCCCGGAAGAGCAACAATCCCGAAAGCATGTTTCCATCCAAGTCTGACGGCTATTACACCACCGAGAAAATGGCCTATAGCTGTTCCTATCGGTATGGATGCATTCCACAGGCCCATCATTCTTGATCGTTTTTCTATCGGATAAAGTCCTGAAATAACTGCACTTCCTCCCGGTGCATATCCGGCTTCCCCGACACCTATCAGAGCCCTGGCCATGAATAACTGAACATAATTGCCTGTCAGTGCGCACAGTGCTGTGGCAATACTCCAGATAATTGCCATAATCCCAATTGTTTTGGTCCTGCTCCAGCGGTCAACAAGAAGAGACACAGGGAAAGTAAGCAAAACAATTGCCCAGTAAACTGCTGAAACAAGCATCCCGCTCTGTGTGTGAGTGATGCCCAGATCCCGTTCTATTGCAGGGAACATTGATGTAATAACCATCCTGTCAATGTAATCAAACATATAGAGCAGGAACAACAGAATAAAAATATAATTGGAATACCTTTTGGAAAAAAGGTAGCCTTCTTCATTCTTTTCTCTCTTCATTTCAGATTAATCTAAATTAGGAGCAACCAAGTAAATAAAAATATGTATCAGTTGATTTTTTTGTTGTATTTTTAAGTCTTTATACTTAGAGGAGAATGGGGATTGATATTTATTTTCATAGCCGTAAAAACCAACCACGCTGATACATAAATGATAACACTTAATCAGATCCAGGAATTCATTGCATCGGAACCGATAGCAATGGCAGGAGTTTCAAGAAATCCAAAAAAATTTGGATTTGCAGCTTTCAGGGAATTAAAGGAAAAAGGAATGAATATAATTCCTGTCAATCCTCATGCTACTGAAATTCACGGAGTAAAAGTATTTCCCGATATTAAAAGCCTTCCGGACAATGTCGGGGGACTATTGATAATGACGAATAAACAACAGACAGCAGGTCTCGTTAAAGAAGCTAAGGAAAAAGGTATCCGGCAGATATGGATCCAGCAGATGGCAGAAAGCAGGGAAGCGCTTAAGGAACTGGAAGGTTCGGGAATTAATTACATAACAAAAGAATGTATTTTAATGCATTATAAGCCACATGGTATACATAAATTCCATGCAACGCTGCGAAAATTCTTCGGCAGATTCCCGAAAAATTATTCTTAACTGAACAAAATAGTGAATAATACTGTTAACAGGGTTGATTACCTTGCCGAACTGGAATTTGTTGTAAGGGATTATGAATGTGATCTGCAGGGAGTTGTTAATAATGCAAATTACCAGCATTATCTCGAACATGCACGTCACGAATTCCTTCTTTCAAGAGGTATCAGTTTTGCAGATCTTCATGATCAGCAAACTGATCTGATTGTAACTAAGGTAGAAATTGAATACAAACATCCCCTGAGGAGTCGTGACAGATTTATTGTAAAAACGGCAATACGTAAAGAGGGAAACGTAAGACTGGCTTTTTATCAGGAGATTTACAGGAAACCTGACATGAAACTTATTGTAAGGGCAAAAGTGACAGGCGCTGCAACAAGGGATGGAAAGCCTGTTCGTCCCGATACCATTTTCAGCTTATTAAATTTAATATAATAAACAGATGAAAAAGAAAAATCTTACCCGAAGGCAATTTGTGACCACAATGGCTGCCGGTGCAGGAACTATTTTTCTTGGATCAACAGCCGCTGCTGCAATTTCCGGAAAATCAGCCTCATCAGTTGATCCATTCCGTACAATAACGCTGGGAAGGACAGGGATTAAAACAACACTTCTCGGTATGGGTACCGGTTACAGCGGGTATAACCGTTCTTCAGCCATAACAAGAGCCGGTGTAGCCGAATCTGTTATAAAATATGCCTATGATGCCGGAATAAGGTTCTTTGATTGTGCCGACAGTTATGGTACACATCCATTTACTGCCTCAGCCCTTAAAGGCCTGCCCAGGGAAAAGTACATCATCAGTACGAAAATGTGGGTTACACCCGGAGGAATTCCTGAAACTGAAAGACCTGATGCCCAAATAGTTGTTGACAGGTTTCGGAAAGAGCTCAACACCGATTATTTAGACCTTGTGCAACTCCACTGCATGACAAACGGTGAATGGACCACACAGCAGAGAAGATACATGGACGGACTTGAAAATCTGAAAGCTAAAAATGTGATAAGGGCTCATGGTGTATCAGTTCATTCATTCGATGGCCTTAAAGTCGCATCAGAAGATCCCTGGGTGGATGTCATACATGTCAGAATAAATCCCTACGGAGAGAATATGGACCAGCGTGATCCCTCACTTGTTGTCCCGGTCATTAAGAAATTCCACGATACGGGTAAAGGTGTTATAGGAATGAAGGTTGTCGGAGGAGGGAAATTTAAAAATGAACCCGAAAAGATAGATCCTTCACTGAAGTTTGTTCTCGGACTGGGAACAGTGGATATGATAATTATTGGATTCGAATCTACAGGCCAGATAGATAATTATATAACCAGAATGAAAAGTATCAGCCTCTGATACTTTGTAAAATATTTTATATCCTTTATCCTATGAAATACATTGGGATCCTGTTCTCATTTTTCATTTTGTCTGCCGGCATTTCAAACGGACAGAACAATGATATTCAGCTTATAATAAAACCGGGGACGGTACCAGAAAAGCTTGCTGGTGATTTCAGTTTCACTGAAGGACCTGCGGCTGATTCACGGGGGAATGTATATTTTACCGATCAGCCGAACGACAGAATAATGATATGGTCAACGGATGAGAAGCTTATAACATTCATGAGTCCCTCAGGAAGGTCTAATGGCCTGTTTTTTGACAGTAAAGGAAACCTTTGGTCCTGTGCAGATGAAAAAAATGCTTTGTGGAAAATCAGTCCCGATAAAAGTATTCAGGTAATACTCAATACATATAACGGCACATTGCTTAATGGTCCGAATGATCTGTGGATAGCCCCTGACGGTGGAATATATTTTACCGATCCCTTTTACAGGAGAACATGGTGGAGCCATAAAGATATGCCTCAGGAAAAACAATGTGTTTATTATCTGCATCCTGACCATAAGACACTTGTCAGAGTGGCAGATGATCTTCAGCAGCCAAATGGAATTATAGGGACAATAGATGGCAAAACACTTTATGTCGCCGATATCAAGGCCAATAAAACATGGTCATTTTCAATTAACAATGATGGAACCCTTTCCGGTAAAAAGCTTTTTTGTGAACTGGGTTCAGACGGGATGACCATTGACAGAAAAGGTAATATTTATCTGACAGGAAAAGGTGTTACAGTATTTGATAAGACAGGCAGAAAATTAGGTAATATTGCTGTTCCGGAAAACTGGACTGCCAATGTCTGCTTTGGCGGCAAGAACAGGAAAAGTCTTTACATAACTGCCAGTAAAAGCCTGTACCGGATCCATACACGTACAAAAGGGGTATATTAGTCAAATATATCCGTCGTTTGTCAAAACCGGGATAATTTTCATTACCCTGTAAGACATCATTTTTTATAATTGTTACTTGTTATTAAATAACAGAAGAGGAACTCAGTTTATTTTATTAGAATTTCCTGGTATGGAAGGAACCCACAGATCAGATGTCAAACCCGGGATTGCAGTACTGGTAGAATTAAATGAGGATAAAAGGTCAGGTAAGCTGACTGGGGGACGTGTAAAAGAGATTATTACAACAGCACCGATACATCCTCACGGGATCAAGGTAATGCTTGAAAACGGACTCATCGGCCGGATAAAACAGATAATCCTGTAATGATCCGGAAACTATAAAACGACAGGGATACAGAATATCTGTAATCATTATCGGTGATCATTATTTCATCAATCAATCATAATTTTAAGTAAATTTGCAGCGCTTAAAAACCAGTGTGTTTTTAATTCATTTATTATTAATTAATCTATCTGAAAAATGAAGTATGAGGATTTTCTGATCACTTCACTGGGAGACGGTAATGTAATTACTCCACTCAAGAAAGGTCAACGGAATGATAGTCCGGTATACAAATTCGTCACTGACGATGAAAGAATATTATATGACGTATCTCATGATTATTTCAACAAATGTAAGGAGACCGGCGAAATACCTGTTTCATTCGAGAAGGCAGGTCCGAAAGAAACTATTTTCTTTGAGCCGGCAAAGACAAAAGTTGCCATAGTAACATGCGGAGGTATTTGTCCCGGACTTAATAATGTAATCCGCAGCCTTGTCAATCAGCTTTATTACAGATATGGGATAAACAGAATACTTGGGATAAGATATGGTTATGAAGGCCTTATATCAAAATACAATCATCCTGTTGTAGAGCTTACAGCACCTATGGTCAGTGATATATATCTTTCCGGAGGTACGATCCTTGGAACTTCAAGAGGGAACCAGGACGTTGAAGAAATGGTTGATACCCTTGAAATATTAAATATCAATATTCTTTTTTGTATTGGTGGAGATGGCACCTTAAGAGGAGCACATGCAATTCATGAAGAGATAAATAAGAGAAAACTGAAGATCACCGTAGCCGGAATACCAAAGACAATTGATAATGATATTGATCTTATTCAAAAATCATTTGGTTTTGAAACAGCTTTCTCAATTGCCACAGATATTATCCGCAATGCGCATTATGAAGCACATGGAGCTCATAATGGAGTAGCGATAGTGAAATTAATGGGTCGCGACTCGGGTTTCATTGCTGCCAGTGCCGCCCTGGCAATTCAGGAAGTAAATTTTGTGCTGGTACCTGAGGTCTCATTTGATCTTTATGGTCCAAGGGGCTTTCTTAAAATACTTCGGAACAGACTTGAAGACAGACATCATGCATTAATTGTGGTTGCAGAAGGTGCCGGTCAGGATTTGTTTGAACCAAGTGAACTTCAGAAAGACGCTTCAGGTAATGTCAAACATAAGGACATTGGCATATTCCTGAAAGAAAAAATAAAGGAAGAATTTGATTCAAAAGGATTTCCTTATTCAATCAAATATATCGATCCCAGTTATATTATCAGAAGTGCACCGGCAAATGCCAATGACAGTAAATTCTGCAATCTTCTTGCCCAGAATGCAGTTCATGCTGCAGTATCGGGAAAAACAGATTTTGTGGTAGGTTACTGGAACAATGAATTCACACTGATCCCGATACCCATGGCTGTCAAGAAACGGAAAAAGATCGATATCGAAGGAGAACTCTGGTGGAATGTACTTGAAGCAACCGGCCAGCCAATAAGCATGAAAAATCCCTGATATGATCAAAAACATCATATTTGACCTGGGAAATGTTCTCTTAAGCTGGAAACCTGATGATTATTTTAAAAAATCAGGATTTGATTCCAATACAGTAGATCTGATACTGAAAGACGTTTTTAAAAGCCCGGAATGGTTAAGCCTTGACAATGGAGATATCAGCACTCAGGAAGCTATTGAACAGATCACTCTTAAGTCATCCCTTAAAAAGGACTTTATTTACTCTCTGTTCAATTTAAGGACAGAAATCATATTTCCCCTTACTGAAAACACAGATCTCCTTCCACAACTCAAAAAAAGAGGTTATAAGCTGTATTATCTTTCCAACTTCCCGCTTGATTTTTTTGAAGAAGTCAAAACAAAATATGATTTCTTTAAATATTTTGATGGAGGGATTATTTCTGCCGGGGTAAGACATTCAAAACCGGATGTTAAGATCTATCATATACTGCTGGATAAATATCAGCTCAATCCACAGGAGTGCTATTATATCGACGATATTGAGATCAATGTTAAAGCCGCTGAATCTGCCGGTATAAAAAGTTACTGTTATGATGGTGATTCATCAGAAGACCGGCATGATCTTAACAGCATTCTGAAAAAAGTATTCCAGGGAATATAATTTTTACCCCGGCAGATAAACACTCTCATTTTTAATCATACCTAAATCTTGTCTGCACTTTTTGCTTTTTGAGGTTATTATGTTAGCCTCC
Organism: uncultured Rikenellaceae bacterium; assembly: GCA_964421975.1. Lineage (GTDB taxonomy): Bacteria > Bacteroidota > Bacteroidia > Bacteroidales > VadinHA17 > LD21. Next base: position 56,634 of record CAYQZL010000001.1, on the reverse strand, counting down.
TTACTTCCGGATTCTGTTTTAACACATGTATGAATTAAAAATCACGGGGTACTCTGCAGGCAAGGATCAAATATTCGATCCACAGAGAGTTAATACACAGCCAATAATCTTTTATATTATTGAATATATGATGGTTAATACCTGTTTCATGAAGTAAAGCTCAAAGGATCTGTCAGGGAAGATTTTTAAAAAATCTGCTTAAAATCGCAGCTTTTTTCCTGCCGATAAGATTTTCAAGTTCTTTTTCCGTTAACTGACGTATCTTATCCGGAGAACCTATTTTTTTCAATAGAATTTCCTTTGTTTTAATTCCGATCCCTTCTATTTCATCGAGACTGGATTTTGTCATTTCAATTGAACGTTTATCTCTGTGAAAATTTATTCCGAAACGATGAGCTTCATTTCTGAGTTGTTGAATTATTTTCAGACTTATTGAACTTTTATCGAGGTAAATCGGAACACTGTCTCCCGGGAAGTATATTTCTTCAAGTTTTTTTGCAATTCCTATCACGGTACATTTATCCTGAAGCTCAAGTTTTCTAAGACTCTTCATTGCAGATGAGAGTTGTCCTTTTCCACCGTCAATTATAATCAGCTGGGGAACTGACAGGCCCTCTGTGATCATTCTTTTATACCGTCTGTATACAATTTCTTCCATCGAGCCGAAATCATCAGGGCCTGTAACGGTTTTCACATTGAAATGTCTGTATTCTTTCCGGCTGGGTTTTGCATTTCTGAATACCACACAGGCAGCCACAGGATTTTGCCCCATAATATTTGAATTATCAAAACATTCTATATGAAGCGGCATAGCATTCATATTCAAATCATTGCGCAGTTTTTCAAGATTTCTGAACGTCCTGTCCCCCGCCGGTTGTATTTCTCTTTTTTTCTTTTGTTCAAGTTTATAATACAATGCATTCCTTTCTGCGAGTTCCAGCAGTTTCAGTTTTTCGCCTTTAACAGGAACAGAATATTTTATTTTTTCCAGGAGAATATCCGGTCTAAAAGGGACAATAATTTCCGGGGAATCACTTGAAATTCTTTGCCTTATCTCAGTGATGGCTGATCCGAGCAGAGATTCCTTTTCTTCATCGACACGGCTTTTGATTTCAAGTGTATATGCCTGTATTACAGCTCCATTAACGACCTTCAGAAAATTAATATAAGCATTATCAGTATCCTGTGAAATTGCAAAAACATCTATATTCCTTATAGTAGTGCTCACAACAGTCGAACGGCTTCTGAATTTTGAAAGGATTTCAATTTTTTCCTTGATTCCCTGAGCTTCCTCAAATCTCATTTCTTTTGAGTAATTCATCATTACTCTTCTGAGGTGATCGATAACTGTCGATATGTTACCTTTGAGTATTTCCCTGATCTGCTGAATATTTTCAGAATAGTCTTCTTCATCCTGCAATCCGGTACAGGGCCCTTTACAATTACCAAGGTGATATTCCAGGCATACCCGGAATTTCCCTGCAGTAATATTTTCCTGAGTAAGGTTTAAGCTGCAGGTCCTGATCTTATAAAGGTTCCTTACCAGTTCCAGAAGAGTCTTCACCATCAGGCCTGATGTATATGGCCCGAAATAAAATGAACCGTCCCTTACGGTATTGCGTGTGCTGAATACTCTGGGGAATGGTTCTTTCCTTATACATATCCAGGGAAAGGTCTTATCATCCTTTAAGAGAATGTTATATCGTGGCTGATGTTGTTTAATTATATTATTTTCAAGCAATAACGCATCAGATTCACTGTCCACAACTATATGATTTACCAAAGCAGCTTTCTTAAGCATTACCGCTGTTTTTGCTGACTGGCTTTTGGTAAAATATGAGCTTACCCTTTTTTTCAGGTTTTTAGCCTTGCCTGCATAAATTATATTCCCGGATGGATCTTTGAAAAGATAAACGCCCGGCTTATCCGGAAGTGAAGGTATTATATCCGATGGGATCAGTGTCATTGTGCAAATAAAGGGACAAAACTGAAAGTCTTCCCGTCAAATAATCCTTTATCACTCAGTTTCAGTTCAGGAATAACCAGCAGGGCCATAAATGATAAAGTCATGAAAGGTGCCGACATTGAACAACCCAGACTTTTAACCTTGTCTGACAGATATTCATAATTTGCGGCAACTTCACTGCAGGGCCGGTCTGACATTATACCTGCCACACCAAGCTGCAATGACTGTATCTCATTTCCGCAGGCAACTGAAAGTCCGCCTTTAAGCCGTATAATTTCATTTACAGCATTGACTATATCTTCATCTTTCACACCGATAGCGATTATGTTATGGCTGTCATGTGATACTGATCCTGCAAAAGCTCCTGATTTAAGTCCGAATCCTTTGATAAAAGCAACAGCCGGTGCGGAATCCCTGTATCTGTCCTTCACAACAATTTTCAGGATATCTTCTGACGTATCAGATTCAACAAATTTCCCGTTACCGGTATCATGAAGGAGTTCTTTTGTGAACAGATCACCATCAAAAGCTGTGATGATTCTGATTTCAGAACCGGTATTTTTTACAGATAATTCATCTTTGTTTATTTGTGAGCAATGGAATTTGTTTACTGTATTTGAAGGTTTATATTCAAAAAGCACTTCTCCCCTGTCATATACTTTTTGGCCGTTAATCCATGTTTCCAGGACTTCCATTTCGGATGGATTGTTCACAATTATAAAGTCTGCATTATCACCGTGACGAAGCAATCCGGCGTCGAGCTTATAATGTAAAACAGGATTAAGTGTGGCGCTTCTTAATACACTGAACATATCATATCCTTCATTGATCAATTTGGCAATGAGTTTATCCAGATGTCTTTTTTTAAGCATTTCCGGGTGTATATCATCGCTGCTTAGCATTATCATATCGGGATGCATCCTGTACAGATCCTTAAGGGCATTCAGATTTTTTCCGGCGCTTCCTTCGCGGATTATAACTTTCATTCCGAGGGATATTTTTTCCAATGCCTCATCAAGGGAATTACATTCATGATCTGTAGCGATACCGGCAGCAATATATTTTCTGAGGGGATTTCCTGTTATTCCCGGAGCATGGCCGTCAACAGGTTTATTTAATTCTTTTGCCATGCCGATTTTATCCATGACATCCCTGTCTTCATTAATAACGCCCGGGAAATTCATCATCTCAGCAAGATATTTTATTTCATCCCTCATCAGTAATTCCCTGGTTTCCTCAGGACCAAGTTTTGCTCCGGCAGTTTCAAATGCTGTTGCAGGAACACATGAAGGCGCGCCGAAATAAAACTTGAAAGGTGTTTTCTTTCCGTCACTGATCATGAAGTCTATACCTTCGATACCAAGGATATTAGCAATTTCATGCGGATCGGAAACTGTTCCGATTGTTCCACGTGAAACAGTTGCCGAAGCAAAAGATCCCGGTGTCAGCATTGAGCTTTCTATATGAATATGCGCGTCAATAAGTCCGGGCATAATGTATACATCATCCACATCATTCTTCTCCCTGATCTCTTTTATTCTTTCTCCTTCGATGTGCAATTCTCCACCGTATATTCTTTTCCCGATAACATCAATAATGTTTCCTGATCTTTTCATAATCTCTATTTGAATTCCAGTGCCGGTAATAAATTTCTTTACGAATTATCGTTAATATATCTCTGCAAAGATAGACTAACAATATTATTTAGCGGAAAAATAGCTGTATGTAAATAACAGTAATGGTTTGATAAGCCAGCCAAAATGAAATATGAAAGCTACTATATTATAAACTTATCTAGCAATTTAAACCATCCTGCAGCAAAACCTGTTTCGAAATGAAAAATATTTTTCTACGTGTTGTTGTTTTGTAAAGATAATATATTTGCTTAGGGTATCTTAATGACTTAGTTCCCTGTTGGCATTTTTATTTTGCCACCAGGACACCAAGACACCAATTTGCACAAAGAAATTATTATAGTTTGTAATTCAAAATAACATAAATTACAAGCGATTTTAATGTCCAAATAATGAAAGTTAATCGTACTACGAGTTATTATTGAATTAAAAACTATGATCCAATATAAAGCATGATCCAATATATTACACTACTTCGACAAAACCACTCCGGGCTGAAAATTTGACTTTCTTTCTTTATTCCTTTCTTCAACCAGATTATAATTAGAATCCGCTGATATATCTTTTAATTCTTATATCTGATCCAGGATATTCAAATAATAAAATAAAATAACAAAAATTTTTTTAAAAATGTTCCACGTGGAACATTTCACCTTCCCAGATACATTAATAATATATTTACATCTGAAGGACTGACTCCGCTGATTCTTCCCGCCTGGCCAATTGTTGCGGGTTTTATTTTTGACAGTTTCTGTCTGCCCTCCGTTGAAATTGACAAAAGCTCACTGTAATTTATATCCTCAGGAATTTTAATTCTTTCAAGCCTCTTTATTTTTTCAGCTATAATTTTTTCTCTCTGGATATATCCTTCATATTTTATCCTTATTTCAGCCGAACCTGTTATCTCTGCAATTCTGTCTGATTTGAATACTTTCAGATCTTTCCCGCCTTCAATCATATTTAATAATTCTTCTGTCATGATCTGGGGCCTTGCCGCTATATTAACTGCTTTTAATTTTTGACTAATTCCAGTTGTCCCCTGCTCCTCCAGGAAATTATTAATCTCATCCGGACTTATACTTTTCTTTTCAAGGAACCATATAATTTCATTTACAAGTTCTCTCTTCTCGTTTAATCTGTCAACCCTTTCCCTTTCAGCCAGGCCTATTTCAAAACCTTTTTCTGTAAGCCTTTCATCAGCATTATCCTGTCTGAGAAGTATCCTGTATTCCGCTCTCGAAGTAAACATCCGGTAAGGTTCGTCAACCCCTTTTGTTACCAGGTCATCAATCAGAACTCCAATATACGATTCTTCTCTTCCCAGTATCAGCCTATCCTTGTTCCTCATTTTAAGAACGGCATTTATACCAGCCATTAAACCCTGTGCTGCTGCTTCTTCGTATCCTGTTGTCCCGTTTATCTGTCCGGCGAAGTATAAATTTTCTATTCTCTTGGTTTCCAGTGTATGCTTTAATTGTGTGGGTTGAAAAAAATCATATTCTATTGCATACCCCGGTCTGAATATTTCAACATTTTCCAAACCCTTCACAAGCCTTAGTGCGTTTAACTGAAATTCCAGCGGAAGACTGCTTGCATATCCGTTAACATAATATTCCGTTGTTTCCCTTCCTTCGGGCTCTATGAACAGCTGATGAAGTTCCTTGTCTTTAAATGTAACTATTTTATCTTCAATGCTCGGACAGTACCTCGGGCCTCTGCCTTTAATCCTTCCTGTAAAAAGCGGACTGAACTTCAGTCCTTTTCTCAACTCATCATGTACCTCTTTATTTGTATGTGTAATAAAACAACTCTTCTGATCTTTTATAATTTCTGAATCTGACATGTATGAAAACTTCCTTCCATCCTCATCTCCTTTCTGCTCCGTCATTTTATCAAAGTCTATCGTCCTTCCGTCTATACGTGCACTGGTCCCAGTTTTAAGTCTTTCCACGGTAAAACCCAGTTCCAGCATCTGGTCACTTAGACCAACCGAAGCCTGATCACCTGCCCGTCCACCTGTGATCTTACTGAATCCTACATGTATCAAGCCATTCAGGAATGTTCCATTTGTCAGGATAACAGCCCTGGACCTGAACCTGGTTCCAAATACTGTTTCAACACCGCTTACTTTGCTTTCCTCAAGAAGGATTTTTACCGCATTTTCCTGCCAAATGAATAAATTGTCCGTTCTCTCAAGTACTTTACGCCATTCTGTTGAAAACAGCTGCCTGTCACATTGTGCTCTTGGACTCCACATTGCAGGTCCTTTTGATTTATTGAGCATCCTGAACTGGATCATGCTTCTGTCAGTGACCATACCACTTATACCGCCCATTGCATCTATTTCCCTTATGATCTGACCCTTCGCTATCCCTCCCATTGCCGGATTACATGACATCTGCGCCAGTTTGGTCATATCCATAGTAATCAGTAGAGTTTTAGCACCCATTTTCGCTGCTGCATGAGCTGCCTCACAGCCTGCATGTCCCCCTCCTACAACTATTATTTCATACCAGAATTCCATTATCCATTTTCCCGTAAAAGTTCTTCAACCAGTGATTTTCTTTTCGTCTCATCTTTTTCTTTTCGTCTTCACTCTTATCTCTGTACCCACATAAATGCAGTGTACCATGTATCATTACCCTTAGAATCTCAGATCTGAAACTAACTTTATAGTTATCCGCGTTTCTTTTAACAGTATCCAGACTTATATAGATCTCCCCCGTAACCAGTTTTTCCTCTCCGTATCCGAATGCTATAACATCAGTAAAGTTATTATGTTTCAGAAATTCTCTGTTAATCTCCAGAATTCCTTCATCATTTGTCATAATAAAATTAAGGTCACCTGGAATCATTTCTTCATCCATAATGACCTTAATTATTAAACTTTTTATTTCTCTTACTTTCCTTAAGCGATACTTTACTTCATCGTAAAACAATTGAATCTTCAAATTTTCAAATTTTAAATGTCATTGTAACACTGTTTCCGATATTGTTGAATTGAATATCATCCGCCAGTTTCGACATCAGAAATACACCTCGTCCTGCAAGTGCTTCAATATTTTCAGGAAGTGTCGGATCAGGTATTTCTGAAGGTTTGAATCCTTTACCCTCATCCGTTACTGTCACCATAAGATTACCAGCGTCCAGTAAAAAATCAACATTCACAAATTTATTAATATCAGATTTATTACCGTGTACAATTGCATTATTTACAGCTTCCAGCGTTCCTATAAGAATTTTTCCATAACTATCCTGACTTATTCCAGCGTCATTTGTCAGTGCATCGATTGTATTTTCAACTATTCTAAGATTGTCAATAGCTGATACTATCCTGATTGTCTTTTGCATCTTTGAATTTTAATATTCCTTATACTAAATTACACAAAATATGTTTCATGTGTAAAGATTTTTATTTATAAAGAAATTATGAACAAGAGTGAAATAAAAATTTTTCTAATTAACTCTTCAATTAAAATAAATTTTACTATTTCCTTTCAGATTTTTGATATCCATAATTCAGGATCCAGGGCGCTTTTCTGCTCAAATATCATGAATTTGAGGACCGAGTTATTATCCGCCCTGGGGTCAGCATAAACTTCACCAACCTCCTGTTTTGTATCAACCTTATCTCCTTTTCTAACCTTTACATTTACCAGATTACTGTAAACTGTAAGATATGTTCCGTGTCTTATAATAACAGTAATATTTGCACCAGCAATAACTGAAATTGCTGATACTTCGCCCTTGAATACACTCCGCGCCATAACTTTTCCGTTACTCGTAATTTCTATTCCCTTATTTTCTTCAGTAACATATTTCAATACCGGGTGCTGATGAACTCCAAAATGGGCTGTAACAATACCTCTTTCAACAGGCCATGGCAGTCTTCCCTTATTTTCACTAAAATTATCTCCTATAAGCTTTTGTTCCGGTGTCAGATCGGATTTTAAAGCTTTCTTTCTTTCCTCTTCTATAATCCTTGCAATTTCCTGTTCTATCCGCTTTGCTATCCTTTTTTTGTCTTCCAGCTCTTTTCTTAATTGTTTTTCCTTATTTCCCAGAGACTTTACCATCCTCTGCTGCCTGTTTTGCTCACTTTTCAGAAGATTTTTCTGCTGAAGCTCCTTTTGCTGTAATTCCGATATCCTTGCCAGATCTCCTTCAAGCCGTTCCTTCGTACCTTCTATCTGCTTTTTCAGTTCTCTTATTGTCTCGGACTCATTTCGCCTGTATTTAGCTACCTGCTGTAAATATTTTATTCTCTTATAACCCTGATTGAAATCCCTGGCTGAAAGAATATAAACCAGATCAGGATTTACTTTTTTAGATTTGTAAGAATTTATAACTGATCTGGCATAATCCTCCATAAGCATATTGATATCAGACTCCATCATGTCCAGTGCCAGCTTATTGATTTCTATTCTTTCATTCAGCAGCTCAATTTCATCATTCATACCCCTGATAACTGATTCCCTGAGATCTACCTTATTACCAATTATCCTTAATGCCTGAATACTTTCATTTTTTTCTTTTTCTGTCGATCTCAACATATTATCGACATAAGTTATTTCCTCGATAGTTCTTTTCCTCTGTTCTTCAAGCTCAGATTTACTCTGTGCCAGTATGTTCCATCCTAAAAGAACCAGTATTATGCAGGTGATTAAAAGTCTTCTCACTTCAGGATCACTTTTTTATAATTACGTCCGGGAATAAATTCTATCCTTTCCGAATCCTTATATATGATTGATTCAATATTTATTATGATTTTGTTTCTGCCTGTTACATCTTCAAATACTATTTCAGAAGGGTATATCTTATTGCCAGTCTTCTTAAATTCGCTGAAATTCAGATTCACACCTGAGGTTCCTGCCTTATCACTTACAGATACTGCAGACAGTTTTGCCCTGTTACAATCCATATAATACCATATCTCTTTCTTATCGAGATAACCCTGGATCTCTGAAATTCCGTTTTTACAATCTTTCAAAGTAACCGCATCATCAAGACCTTCAAGATAATCGCCGAATATAAGCGGGATTACATCTGTTTCTATGCCATATTTATTCAAAAGATATTCATTTGAACCAATATAAAGTGTCTTATATATTCTGTCATTTATCAGCACAGTATCTTTTGTAATATATATCCTTGCGGCTTCAACTCCTGTTCTGTGTTTAACAGAAACCAAATAATTACCTGGCTTTCTGTATTTAACAGTGCTTATCAGTTTTCTGTTCTCACCATTGTTAAATACTTTAACATCAGCTTTAACAATATCAAAGTCTCCTGCTGTCAGATTTGAAGCAATAAGCCTGTCAGTCAAAGTCATACTACTTTCCTTAACCGGAGCCGGTGTAGTTATCGCCGCTTTTCTGACTGATGTGCATCCCGAAATAACAATAGCTGTCAACAATATTATTTCTTTACCTGACATTTTTCAATCTCGTTAATGAGTTCCACTTTGGTGTTATCAATCTCAATTGCTTTTTTCCAGTTTTCCACTGCAGCCTGACAATTTTTTCTCTTCTTTTTGATATAACCCAGATGTTCATAAAACTCTGCATCTTTCTTTTCACTTTTCAGAATAATCAATTCCATAAGCTTTTCCGCTTCTTTCAGTTTTCCCCTTTTATACAGAACCCATGCATAAGTATCAAGAAAAGTATAATTATCCTTTTCAGTTTCAATAACCTGTCTGGCCATTTTTTCCGCATCTTTCAGCCTGATATCTCTTTCTGCCAGATAATAAGCATAATTGTTCAGTATTGTCATATCATTTTTTCCATTCTTCAGTGCCTCATCAAAAATACTGAAAGCCTTATCATAATCCTTCATTCTATAGTATACATCCGCCCGGGTTGACATAACCTGAAGCAACATATCCTGATTATCTCCTGCAAGTATTTCAGCTTTTCTTAATTCTTCAATTGCTACATTATAGTTTTTATTTTCCGTTGCACCTGCAGCATATAACATTTTTGCAAGAAAGGACCGATTAAACCTCAGTGCGCACTGCTCAGCCCTTTTTTCAAGATTTTTATAGTCTTCTGCTTCAAGGTAAATAAGAAGCAATTTTTCCCATGCATAATAATTTTCCGGCATAACCGAAATAATTTCCTCCAGCCTGTCAGATGCTTCCTTTAATTTTCCGGTTTTCTGATAAAGATCCGGCCTCAGCAATAATATTATTCCGTTTTTCGGATAGCTTGCTTCCAGAACCATTATCGAAAGGACTACCTCATCCAACTTTTGCTTAAGTATATCATCATCTTCCAGTATACCTGCAAACAATCCTATTTTATCTTCTCCCGGTATATTCTCATTCAATATTACAGTATTAATCAGCTGTAAAAGTTCTGTATATTTTTTCTCACTCAGTAAAAAATCGCACAGTGACAGCTGAGTTTCCGGATTATCCGGATTCCTTTCCATGAGGAGATTGTAAACCTCCATTGCTTTCTCATTATCACCCTTTTCCCGGTATATTTCAGCTTTGATCCCATTATACATTATCTCATCCGGGTTTTCAATCAGCAATTTATCCATCAGCGATAATGCTTCCTCATATTTCGCGGCATTAATCAGGTTTTTGACATTAGCGAGTGTTGATTTCTCATTAACTCCATATTTTTCATCCAGATTCTTAAATATTCTGTCAGCTTTTTCATATTTCTTATTCTCAGAGTACAAGTTTCCAAGAGTAATGAGTAGATCATCTCTTTCAGGATGATTTTTTACAGCATTTTCATAACAGTAAATTGCACTGTCAAGCTTTTTCTCCTGATAATATGTTCCTGCAAGCATCATCTGGTACCACAGATTATCAGGTTGTATCTTTACTGCTTTTCTTATGTTCTTTTTCCCGTTGTCATGATCACCTGATGAAAAAAGTATCTGTGCCATCTGGTAATAGACAGCATCGCTTTCCGGGTTCATTTTGACGCATTGTTCAAAATATTTCAACGCTTCTCCGCCATTCCCGAGCAATTTTTGCCTTACCGCTTCCACATAAACATAATCAAATGCTGCTGAATCGTAATTCTTTCCTCTTGCTATTCCCGATACCGAAGGAGCAACTTTCTTACTGCATCCAGCAAAAGCAGCGGTACATAATAAAACAACTGTTAAAATATTTATCTTACTTCTCATATCTTATTCTCTTCCAGTATGCCCGAAACCTCCTTCACCTCTTTCAGTACCACCAAGTATTTCCACTTGTAGCCATTCAGCATATTCATGTTTTGCTATTACCATCTGGCAAATCCTTTCCCCATCTCTGATAACGAAAACTTCATCGGATAAGTTTATAAGTATTACACATATTTCTCCTCTGTAATCCGAATCTATAGTTCCCGGAGAATTCAGAACAGTTATTCCTTTTTTTATTGCCAGTCCGCTTCTGGGCCGTATCTGTGCTTCATAACCCTGAGGAATTTCAACAAAAAGCCCGGTAGGAACAAGAGATCTTTTTCCGGGCGCAAGAACAATCTCTTTTTCCAGGTTTGCTCTTAGGTCCATTCCCGATGATGCTATAGTAGAATACTGAGGCAGCGGATGCTTCGATTTGTTAACAATTTTAATTTTCATACCTGCTTTTTACTGAACAATATTGTAACCAGCCCGTCCCTGTACTGCGCAAACAAGACAAACAGTATCATTAGTAACGTGCTGATTATTAATTCTGTTACCAGATTCCCGTAATTCATAAAACTATTAAAAATAATTATCCCCAATACTATCATAAAATATGGGATCAGTCTGTGCATTTCATATCTGATTTTGTAATGTTTTTCTGCAAGAATAAAGGAGAGGCCAATCATTGCCCCGTAGGATGCAACATGTGCCCATGCTGAAGCCATATAACCATATACCGGAATAAACAGAACATTGATCAATATTGTAATAACGGCACCAAAAAATGTTATGTAAATCCCATATTTTGTCATATCATTAAGCTTGTACCATATACTGTGATTTACATAAATTCCGTAAAACAGATATCCCATACTTACAATTGGCACCACTTTAACGGATTCTCTGAAAGTCTCTCCTATAATATACTGGAATCCTGATATATATAAATTAATTATCAGATAAACTACGAGCATAGCAATTACGAAGTATTTCATTACAAATGCATACGTGGCTTTAGCTCCTTCAGATTTAGCCCTTTCAAAGAAAAACGGTTCTGCAGCAAATCTGAACATCTGTATAAAAAGTGACATAAGCACTGCTATCTTATATCCCGCTCCATATTCCCCTACCATTTCCAGACCACCATTGTCCCCGGCAACCCTTCTCATAATGACCTTATCAAGAGTTTCATTAATAGCACCTCCCAGTCCTGCTATCATCAAGGGTATGGAATAACCCAGCATGTCTCTCAGAATTTTCTTATCAAATCCAGGTTTAATTCTCAAAATATAAGGAATCAGCAGTATCATAGTTGATATACTTCCCACCAGATTTGCCAGGAAAACATATCCTACCCCAAATTCAGGTTTATAAAATTTCAATAACCATGAGCTGCTGTTCTCATATATCCGTGGTGCAATCACCAGGAATATGAGAACAGCAATAATTGTGACAATAACGTTAAGGATCTTAATAGTACTGAACAGTAATGGCCTGTTCTCTTTTCTCAATCTGGCAAAAGGGATTGCCGTAAAAGCATCAACAGCAACAATGGCAGCAAACATTTTTATATAACTGCGATGTTCTTCATATTTAAGAATTTCAGAAACCGGATCAATAAAGATATTCACCAGGATAACAAACACTCCTGATGTAACAAAAAGACTTATGAGTGCTGTTGAATAAACTCTTTCGAAATTCTCAGACTTCTGTGCAAATCTGAAAAATCCTGTTTCCATACCGTAAGTCAGAATTATAATCAGAAAAACCATCCATCCGTATAATTCTGTAACCATACCATACTGCACCTTATCAAATATCCTGGTATACAGAAAAGTAAGAATACCGTAATTAAGGAATCGCGGTACAATTGTTCCAAAACCATAAATCAGGGTTTGTTTCGCTAATGTTCTGACTTCATTCACATTAATAAAATGATGGCAAAGATAGTTCTTACATTTCAATTTTATTTACCCAAATCAGAATCATTTATACACACTAATTTGGATATCATTTTAACAACTATAGGTTAAAGTTAAATATCTTTGCCCCCGGAACCGACAAACATTATCAACCAAAAACAGCGAGTTATGAATAAAGCAATTATATTATCTCTTTTCCTATGTCTTTTCCTGGGAACTGTCAGCTGCAAGTCTCCTGTAACCAATGAAAACACAGTTGTTCTTATGAAGACAACGCTGGGAGATATAAAACTTAAACTTTATGACGGAACACCCATACACAGGGATAATTTTATTAAACTGGTCACTTCAGGTATATATGATGGGGTGTCGTTCCACAGGGTAATTAATTCTTTCATGATCCAGGCCGGTGATCCCCTGACAAGAACCGGTGGCATACCACATGGAAGTGATTCACTTAATACTTATACAATACCGGCTGAATTTAACACTTCATATTTCCATAAGAAAGGAGCTCTTGCAGCAGCACGTGAAGGAAATGATGTAAACCCCGAAATGAGATCTTCAGGAACCCAGTTTTATATTGTCCAGGGTACTAAGTTCACGGATACCGATCTGGATCTGGCCGAACAGAGAATAAATAATAATCTTAAACAGGCTATGTTCGCTAAATTTATTAAACAGGTTGCAGACAGTTCACATTCTGCAGGTACCGGGCTTACCGATGGTGAGATCCAGGAAAAAGCCTCTTCACTGATGTTTGAATTTTTAACCACAAATGAAAATTACATAATACCTTCAGAACAACGTAATGTTTACAAAACCAGTGGAGGAGTACCACGACTTGACAGAACCTATACCGTTTTCGGTGAAGTAACTGAAGGGCTTGATGTGGTCGACAAGATTGCTGCTGTCAGCACAGATAACAGTGACAGGCCACTTTCAGATATAAAAATCTTAAAGATGAGAATATTGAACAAATAAATTTTTTATTATCAAGATATATTATACCAATGCTCGATAAAATAGATAAGATCAGTTCTGACATAAATACCCTTTCAGTTAAAGATAACAATGAACTTGAGGCTTTTCGCATCAGGTATCTGAGTAAAAAAGGTCTCATTGCCGAACTTTTTGAAGAATTCAGGAATGTTCCGTCAGTAACAAAAAAAGAGATCGGTTATAAACTTAACATTCTCAAACAGACTGCCATTGATAAATATAATACCCTGAAAAGCAGTCTTACCACAGCATCAGGATCATCAACGCTTAATGATCTTACAAGGCCATCTTATCCATGGGAGCTCGGATCACGTCATCCAATTTCAATTATAAGGCAGGAGATAATCAGTATTTTCGAGAAAATCGGGTTTTCTGTTTCTGAAGGTCCTGAAATTGAAAATGATGATCATGTTTTTACCCGTCTCAATTTTGCTCCTGAGCATCCGGCCAGAGATATGCAGGATACATTTTATATTTCCCGTATCTCACCGGAAGATTCAAATCCGGGGGATATCCTTCTGAGGACACATACCTCATCTGTTCAGGTAAGGGTTATGCAGAAGCAGAAACCACCGATAAGGACCATTTCACCGGGGCGTGTTTTCAGGAATGAGGCTATATCAGCCAGAGCTCATTGTATTTTTCATCAGGTAGAAGGATTATATATAGATGAAAATGTATCGTTTGCTGATCTTAAGCAGACTCTTCTTTTCTTTGCCAGAGAAATGTATGGTAAAAAAACCGAAATCAGGCTCAGGCCTTCTTATTTTCCATTCACAGAACCATCCGGTGAACTGGATGTAAGTTGTACCATCTGCGGCGGCAAAGGATGTAATGTTTGCAAATATACCGGATGGCTGGAAGTACTGGGATGCGGAATGGTGCATCCGGCAGTACTCGAAGCATGTGATATTGACAGCAGGAAGTATACCGGATTTGCTTTCGGTATGGGAATAGAAAGACCGGCCATGCTGAAATATCAGGTTAATGATCTGCGTCTTTACTTTGAGAATGATATCAGGTTCCTTGAGCAGTTCAAAACCTCTTTTTAGGTATTTGCATTTACGTAATAATTTTATTAACCGGTTTAATTATTTCATCAGATGAAAGAACAGGATGTTAGTGTCCCGGTTTGTGATAAATGTGCACCTGAAACCGGATCGATTTTCAAACATCTGATCCCTGAAGAGGCAGAACTGATCAATTTCAAAAAAGAGTTCAGGCAGTTCAGGCGTGGTGATGTTCTATATAAAGAAGGAAGCCGGATAAGCGGTTTTTACTGCATCCATAGTGGCATTATAAAAGTTTTTAAGACAGGATTTGACGGAAAGGAACAGATAATACGTTTCGCCAAGCCCGGAGATATAATAGCTTACAGGAGTGTATTAAGCAACGAAGCGGCCTGTACTTCAGCCAAAGTTATTGAAGATTGTAAAGTGTGCTTTATTCCTTCCGATATACTTATATCCTTTGTAAAATCGAATTCGTCTTTTGCTCATGAGCTTTTAAAGCTGGCCTGCCATGAGCTCGGCGAAGCAAATTCATTTATAACGGATATTGCCCAGAAAACTGTAAGAGAAAGACTTGCCGAGATCCTTCTGGTTCTTGTTCACGATTTCGGACTTGATGAAGATAATTATTTACAGATATCACTTACCAGGGAAGAACTGGCCAATATTATTGGCACTGCAACAGAATCGGTCATAAGATTATTATCTGAATTTAAAACCGACAGGCTTGTCGAGCTTACCGGAAGGCGTATCAGGATACTCAATCCCAAAGGTCTTGAAAAGATAAGTAATGTTCTTCGCTGAATTATTTTACCATTTCAGAAAAGAGTGCCGTTCATATCTTTTCTGAATACCTTGCCAAGATGCCTGTAAGCGTGTTCTGTAGCTTCCCTGCCCCTTGGAGTACGCTTCAGGAATCCTTCTTTTATAAGGAATGGTTCATACACTTCTTCTATAGTTCCGCTTTCCTCGCCAACGGCAGTTGCAATAGTATTCAATCCAACCGGTCCTCCCCCGAATTTATCCACAACAACCGATAGTATCCTGTTATCCATTTCATCAAGTCCGTACTGGTCAATGTTAAGGGCATTAAGACCGTACTGTGTGATTTTAATATCTATTTTCCCTGTTCCCTTTACCTGTGCAAAATCCCTAATTCTTCTGAGTAATGAATTTGCAATTCTTGGTGTACCCCTGCTTCGTTTAGCTATTTCAACCGCAGCAATGTCATCAATCTTTATATTCAGTATTCCGGCAGATCTTTTAACTATACCTGTAAGTATTTCATGATCATAGTATTCCAGATGAAACTTTATTCCGAATCTTGCTCTCAGCGGACTTGTCAGTAATCCTGATCGTGTGGTGGCTCCGATAAGTGTGAATCTGTTCAGATTAAGCTGTACCGATCTTGCACTCGGACCTTTATCTATCATAATATCTATCTGGAAATCTTCCATTGCAGAATAAAGATATTCTTCAACAACCGGTGAAAGCCTGTGAATTTCATCAATAAAAAGAACATCCCCGTTTTCCAGATTTGTAAGCAATCCTGCAAGATCTCCCGGCTTATCAAGAACCGGTCCTGAAGTAACTCTCAGGTTAACATGAAGTTCGTTTGAAATTATTGCTGCAAGAGTTGTTTTGCCAAGACCAGGAGGACCGTGAAGCAAAACATGGTCGAGTGATTCTCCGCGTTGTTTTGCAGCTGTAACAAATACAAGAAGATTATCGATAACCTGCTGCTGACCTTTGAAATCATTAAAAAACAGGGGTCTTAACTGCTTTTCAAATTCCCGGTCAACAGCTGTGTCCGTTTCTTTTCTGATGTTAAAGCTTTCTTCCATGAAGCAAAGTAACTATTTTATAAGCTTGGTATCGCTTTCAGGAAGATTAATTTTTACTCCGTTTATACTAACTTCAACATCATTTTTATATGTTATCGTCAGCAGAGGTGTTCCTGTCTCATCAAATTTCTTCCATGTCCTCTGCCTGATACCCGTCCGGTAATATTGTTCTTCTTTCAACCTGCCGTTATCATAATAATGAAGATGTTGTCCGTCAGGATTTCCCTGTCTGTAATTACCTTTGAATTTGAGTGTACCATCGCCATAATATGATCTCCATTGACCATCCTTAAGTCCTATGATATAATTTCCTTCTTCCGTAAAATCACCGGTATTCACTTTCCACGGGCCATTTTTTTCGCCATCAGCATACTGTCCCTGAGCAATAATATCGCCTTCAGCTGAATATTCAACATATAAACCATCCCTTTCTCCCTGGAAATATTCTTCTTCTCTCAGCACTGCTCCGCTGTCAAAGAACCATTTCCATAGTCCGTCAGGTCTTCCGTTACTATAATTACCTGTTTGTTCTACTTTCCCGGAAATGTTATAGAACTTCCACATACCTGTTCTTCTGCTGTCTGTATAATTACCTTCTGCCATTAATTTACCGTCAGGATAGAAATTCTTCCATTTGCCGTTATAGTTTCCGGCTTCATCAACAATCCCTTCGGAGAGTAACAAACCATTATCATTATAGATAAATGAATTACTTATTTTTCCGTCACCGGAATATTCCCTGTGTGTACCGACCGGAACATTATTCCTATACGGTCCGCTGTAAATCAACTTATTATCACTGTTATACCTGTTAACAATCTCAATATCCGGTTCGTCTTCCACTCTCGATTTAACAATTGCACCATTATCATAAAGCATGGTCAGGGTAAGTCTTCCCCTGCTGTCATATTCCTTATAATAACCATGCATCATATCATCTTTATATGTTCTTTCGGTTTTAATACTTCCGGATGGGTAAAAATCTTTCCATTCACCCTGTTTGAGACCTTTTGCATCTGTCCTGTTTATTCTTTCCCTGCTTATCAGGAAATCGTTATTGTATTCATATAATGTGATTATCTGACCGTTTTTATCATACTCTTTAGACAGACCTTCTTTTCTTCCGCCATTGTAAGATATTGTCTGCTGAACTTTTCCGTCGGGAAAATAAATAAATGCCGTACCTTCTTTTCTGTCACCGGCAAACAATTCCTTTGACCATAAATAAAGTCCTGCAGACGGATCTTTTTTATATCTGCTGTAATATCCGTTTTTCTTACCCAGCAGGTAACTTATTTTTTCTGTCGTATCACCTACCTGATCATAGAAAATCCAGATACTGTCAAGAAGGAAGCTTGTTCTCTTGCCTTCCGATTTCATTACACCCGTAACATAATAGCTTTTCCAGTAACCTTCAGGTTTTCCGTTTTTCATCAGGCCTTCACTTGAAACCGTACCGTTTGGATATCTGAATATCTGATAGCCATCGGTAATTATCTCATTACCCTGAGAATATCCTTTTAAGCCAGAAACAACTAATATTATGATTATTAATGATCTTTTCATGGGTTTTTGAAAATGGTTTTAGATATTTCCAGCATTCTTTTTATTGGTTTCACAGCATCTGAAATTAATTTCTCATCGAGTATTATTTCAGGTTTTTCATCTCTGAGACATCTGTACATTTTTTCAATTGTAATCAGCTTCATGAAATTACATTCACTGCATCCGCAGGTTGAATCTTTTGGCGGAGCTGCCAGATATTTCTTATTAGGATTTTCCTTTTTCATCTGGTGAATTATACCAGGTTCTGTAGCAATAATATAGCATAAGCTGTCATCGTTTCTGGTAAATTCGAGCAAACCTGCTGTCGATCCGATATAATCAGCAACAAGTCTTACCGGTAATTCACATTCAGGATGTACAATAATTTTTGCATCGGGATTTTCAGATTTGAGCTTTAGAATTGCTTCCAGTGAAAATTCTTCATGAACGTGACATGTACCGTTCCAAACCACTATATCACGTCCGGTTTCATTTAGTACATAGTTACCAAGATTCCTGTCAGGAGCAAATATTATTTTTTCACTTTCCGGAAGAGAACTGACAATATGTACTGCATTTGATGAAGTACATATTATATCCGACAAAGCTTTTATTTCTGCTGTGGTATTTACATATGAAACAACTGTTCTTCCCGGATTTTCCTCAATGAATTTTTTAAAATCTTCAGGTTTACATGAATCTGCAAGAGAGCATCCTGCATCCATATCGGGAATCAGAACTTTTTTCTCCGGAGAAAGAATTTTTGCAGTCTCGGCCATAAAAGTAACACCTGCAAATAATATTATATCTGCATCATTTGATGCAGCCTTTTGTGAAAGTGCAAGTGAATCACCAACAAAATCAGCAAGATCCTGAATTTCTGATGTCTGGTAATAATGTGCCAGAATGATTGCATTCTTTTCTGCTCTCATTCTGTTAATTTCCGAGATATATTCCCTGTAGCTTTCTTTCTGCATCAACTTATTATCTTAATAACAATATATATATAACTTAATTTTATTTATATTAATATTTATGATGATTATAATATGCTGTTAATTGTGTTTGAATTTTAAGAAGATTTTTATTGTATTTTTCACAAATATCATAATACAAACATCTTTTCAACAGCTCAAAATATGTACCAATTTTGATTATCAGGGTTTTGTTGTTTGAGTTAACAGTTGTTAATAATCACATATCAGTAGCTGTAATGAAACAAATTTATATTTTTAAATGTTCATTTAAGGTTTATTTCCTGACATTATTTTATTAAAAGTTTTGATGTAAATACGTAATCAGTTAACAAAGCTGGGAATTCAAAAGAAATTAAACAAAACAATATAATTAATTACAGGTTTTATACAATTTATTAACAGTATCAGTAAAAAATAAAAATGTGAGAAAGAACAGGATTGCAATTGTTTCAGATCATGCAGGTTTTTATCTGAAGGGGAAGTTATTAGAGTATCTGAAAAAGCAGAAATATGAAGTAAAGGATTTCGGATCTTACACTGAAGAGAGTGTTGACTATCCTGATTATGGTCATAAAATGGCAGTATCAGTATCGGAAGGTGAATATGAACTGGGAATTTCGATCTGTGGTACAGGTAACGGGATCAATATGACGGCAAATAAACATCAGGGAATAAGGAGTGCATTATGCTGGAATGAAGAAATAAGCCGTCTGGCAAGGGCTCATAACGATGCAAATGTATGTGCTATACCTGCAAGGTTTATTTCAGAGTCGGAAGCTTATCTTATTGTTAAAACCTTTCTTGAAACAGATTTTGAAGGCGGCCGGCATAAAAGAAGAATTGATAAGATACCATTAAAAAAATTTTAAAATGCTTTCAAATTCATCAAGATATGGTATAAGAGCAGTTATTTATCTGGCCAGCAGGCCGGAAAGTAACCATGTAACCGGGATTACCACTATCTCAAAAGATCTTAACCTCCCCACACCCTTCCTTGCAAAAATCCTTCAGCAGCTTGCCAGACATAAAATCCTTCATTCGATCAAAGGTCCTCATGGAGGATTTTCAATTCTCAGGGATCCAAGGAAAATTACCCTTCTTGATATAGTCAGAATAATTGAAGGAGAAGATATTTTTAACAACTGTATAATACATAATTCAACCTGTAAACAGGTTAATGAAAGCAACAGAGAATGTATCCTTCATGATGATTATGCATCAATAAGGAAAGAACTTATTAATTTTTTCAGTAACAGGACAATTTATGATCTGGTAAAGAAAGCGGAAGGACCGGAGAAATTTGTTATTTAGCTTCGTTTACTGAATGATACGGACGGAAAAATAACCAGAGAAATACAGCAGCAGCAACACCTCCTGCATCGGCTATCATGTCCAGGACCTCACCTTTACGGTTTCTGGTGAATTCTGATTGAATAAATTCAATTAAAATACCAAAGAAAAATGGGATCAGGGCTACCAGAAGTAGTTTCCTGGTATCCGTAAGTGAACGCCTGTGCTCAAGTATCATCGTTGCCATCAGCAGAAAATACAGACCGAAATGTACGAATTTGTCAAGATGCGGAATATCAAAAAATCCTGATCTGACAACTGTCTGAGGTGTAGCCAGACTTAAATATATAATTATCAGGGAAACGGTTATAGTGTAGATATTACTTTTAAGCATCCTGAAAAAATTTTCGGCAAAGTTATTAATTAGTCTGTTTAAAACATAGAAAATTCTATTCTATTGTTTTTCTTTGTGTTTGTGAAAGTACTTTAAGCAATGGCCGGAATTTATATACACATACCTTTTTGCAGGAAACTCTGCTATTATTGTGATTTCTATCATGTCATAACACATGAAGATAATTCTTTGTTTATTCATGCCTTAAAAAAAGAGGCACAGTTAAGAAGTGCATATCTGGCTGATAACACTGTTTCCACAATATATTTTGGCGGAGGCACTCCTTCGGTTTTAAGTGTAAAGGAAATAGCTTCTGTTCTGGATCATATCAGGGATCTGTTTATTGTAGACAGGGAAACGGAAATCACTATAGAGATAAACCCGGATGATACAGATATACATTATCTTAAAGAATTGAAGAAAACAGGTGTAAACAGGATAAGTATTGGTGTACAGTCATGGAGGGACGAAGATCTTAAAATGATGAACCGGCGTCATACTGCAGCTCAGGCTCAGGAAGCACTTGAAAATGCAATTAAAGCAGGTTTTATAAATATTTCAGCAGATCTTATTTACGGAATACCCGGAATGGGCCTTAATAACTGGGCTTCAAATCTTGAAAAAACCCTTTCATTTGATATTAAACATCTCTCAGCCTATCATCTCACAATTGAACCCGGGACGGTATTCAATAATATGAAAGCAAAAGGATTATTGAAAGAAATTGATGAAGATGAAAGTACAGCTGAATTTAATTTACTTCTGGAAAAAACAGAAACAGCCGGATTCATTAATTATGAGATCTCCAATTTCGGAAAGCCGGGATATTTCTCTGTTCACAATACAAATTACTGGAAACAGGTACCATACCTGGGCCTTGGCCCGTCGGCACACTCATTTAACGGATACTCACGGCAGTGGAACATAAAGGATGTAAAAAAATATATCAGATCTGTAAATTCAGGCAAACTGCTTTTTGAAAAAGAAGAGCTCGATATTAAAACAAAGTTCAATGAATATGTGATGACCTCTTTAAGAACAATGTGGGGAATTGACCTTGAATATGTTGAAAGGATATTTGAAAAAGAAGGTTATGATTATGTTGTCAATCTCAGCGGGAAATTGATTGATTACGGTCTGATGAAACAGGATAATAAAAACCTCATTCTTACCAACCAGGGCAAAATGATATCGGATAATATAATCTCAGAATTTATAATGCCTCCTGCAGTGAACTGATTATCTCTTTGAAAGCATGAAAGTTGTACGACCTATAATATTGTTTTCGAGATAGAGTTCAATGCTGTAATTACCCGTAATAAAATCACCGGTATTTGAAAGGAAAATACACATTTCAAGATCCTGGTTCATATAATCTGCCGTACGCTTTTCAGAATATATCATTTTATTTCCCTTGTAGTCGAAAATATTGTCCGGACTACTGGTTATTACCAGTGAATCGGGTCTGATTACTCTCATAAAGACTTCTTTCTGACCGGCCTGGGCAATAGCATTTTCCCGGAGGGTAAAGCATACCCTGAGTGATTCCATCAGATTGATCCTGTTTGTTTCCTTTCTTTTCTTATTGAGAGCAGCCGCAACAATATTCTTTGCCTGAATCACCGAAGCCGTAACTACCTTGGAAGAAAGAACTTCTCTTTCCTTTTCGAGCTGAACATTGGTATTCTGTACCTTCGCTATCTCCTGCCGGTACTGGACATTTTCAGCAACAAGCAATTTGTTTCTTGTATTGAGAGAATCGATCTGGACAATATAACTTTTCATTATTTCCCTCATAGTGGTGATCTCACTTCTGTATTTCTTTATTAGCTGGGCATTTGATGCATTTATGGCAAGAAGCTGAATGATCCTGTTCTTTTCTTTTTCAAGACTGGCATTCAGAGTATCATTGGTGGTTTTCATTGTATCATAGGCTGCGACCATTGTCTTCAGCTCATTTGCCAGTGAGTCCTTTTCCTCTGTAAGGACAGTTTCCATTTCAACCATTTTATTCTTCTGATCGAAATACATTACAATAAGAAAAATCAGGGCAGCTGCAAGGATAATTGAAAGAGCTATCATTCCGATAGGAGTGCTCTTTTTGTCAATTTGATCTGTTTGATAATTTGTGTCAGCCATTATTGAATGGGTTTAATGGATTTCAGGTTTGCAAAATTATAAAAATAATAATTACCTGTTATATAATAAAATCCGAATCAATGATTAAATTTACAAATGACAAATTATTATTTAATTAATTTATAATCAATTATATGAGTGGTTTTTTTGGCGTGGTCTCCAGACAGGATTGTGTTAAAGAAGTTTTTTACGGGACCGATTACCATTCTCATCTTGGAACGAAACGTGCAGGGATGGTATTTATTGTTCCCGGAAAAGGATTCCGCAGATCAATACACACTTTGGAGAATTCATATTTCAGGACAAAATTTGAAGATGAACTGAAAGATTTCAAAGGTAATTCAGGGATGGGAATAATAAGTGACACAGATCCGCAACCAATTCTGTTTACCTCACATCTGGGCCGCTTTGCCATAGTTACTGTAAGCCGTCTGGTCAATATTTCCGAACTTGAAGCGGGAAGACTCAGGCAGAAACAGCATTTTACCGAGAATTTTGAAGGTAACATAAATCCCACGGAAGTCATTGCAAGCCTTATCTGTGAAAAGGAAAGTTTTGTTGAAGGCATTGAAAATGTATTTGATAAGATCAGAGGTTCATGTTCTCTGATGATATTGACCGAAAATGAAATCATTGTGGCCAGGGATAAATATGGAAGGACTCCGGTTGTCCTTGGAAGGAAAGAAGGTGCTTGTGCTGCTGCTTCGGAATCATGTTCATTTCCCAATACCGGTTTTGAAACGGAATATTTTATGGGGCCGGGAGAGATCATAAGGATAACTCCTGACGGTTTCACACAACTGAGAAAACCCGGGGAAAAATTACAGATCTGTTCATTTTTATGGGTTTATTACGGGTATCCTCCTTCATATTATGAAGGTATTAATGTTGATGAATGCCGCTACAGGTGCGGTGCCGAACTTGCACGCAGGGATTCGGTTGAAGCGGATTTTGTATGCGGAATACCTGATTCAGGTGTTGGTCATGCCATAGGTTACGGAAATGAAAAGAAAATACCGAATAAAAGAGCATATTCCAAATATACTGCAACATGGCCCAGAAGTTTCCTTCCGTCTTTTCAGGAACAGAGGGACCTTGTTGCCAGAATGAAGCTGATACCTAACAAAGCAGTGATAATGGGAAAAAAGATGATTTTCATTGATGACAGCATTGTCAGGGGTACACAGCTGAAGGATAATACAAATGAAATGAGAAAATGGGGTGCTAAAGAACTTCATATGAGAATAGCATGTCCTCCGCTCCTGTATCCCTGTGATTTTCTGAATTTCACACAATCGAGGACTCCGATGGAGCTTGCAGCACGAAGGGCAGTAAAAGAACTGGGAGGAGATGAAAATGAACTAAAGGAATACTCGGATCCCGATTCGGAAAAATACCGGAAGATGGTTGAAAAAATTGCTGAAAAACTTGATCTGGATTCTCTTTTATATCAACGTCTCGATGACCTGATAAAAGCAATAGGTCTTCCAAAGGAAAAACTTTGTACCCATTGCTGGGACGGATCGGGGTATTTTTAGGAAGGCGCAACGGCGCAGCGGCGCAACGGCACAGCGGCACAACGGCGCAACGGCGCAACGGCACAACGGCACAGCGACGTAACAGCATAACGGCACAACGGCATGGAGGTGCTGTGGCTCAAGAGCAAGACGACTCAGGTGAGCAGGGGCAAAGAGGATCTGTAAATCGTCTGATTATCACAAGATTATCCCTTAATGAATAGTTGCTTTATTTCAGGATCTTTAAATTTTTCTTTTGTGGCATTGTATCCGATCCTGAACACAGTTTCAGCTTCTTCAGGGCTGAGGATTCCGTAGTTTTTCAATTCCTGCGGAGAAATGAAAAGACTGAATTTTTTGGATTTTTCACTGAGCTCTTTCGCCATCATGATCATAAAGGTCCTTTCGGTTATTTTGATCAGGCTGGTAAGTGTATCTTCCTGTCCGACAGGATTTACAAATGATCCTATAGTCAGCCGGCATAATTTCTCTATGGGTCGTATTGGCATATTATCGAGTACTCCGCCGTCAACATAGTAAGTATTGTTGATCTTTACAGGTTTAAAAAGAACGGGGATACTTGCAGATGCTATAACTACATCCAGTAATTCGCCTTTTGAAAAATAAACAGGTTTACCGTTGTTAAGATCGGTTGCTGAAACATATAAAGGAATTTTCAGATCCTCAAATTTCCTGGCATTGATATGATCTTCAAGTATTTTTCTGATCCCTGAAAGCTGTAGAAGTCCGTCACGGGGCATTGCAGGTTTCATATAATCCAGACGGCTGCTCCCCTTCATTATTTTAAGTGCTTCTTTCGGACTTATACCGTCACAATAAAGCAAGCCGGCAAGTGCCCCGGCACTGGCTCCTGATATAACATCCGGATATATTCCTGATTCGTTCAGGGCCTGCAATACGCCAAGATGTGCAAATCCCCTTGTTCCTCCTCCGCTCAGGACCAGTCCGGTATTATAGATTTCATCTGGCATAATTATATTAATTATCAGAGATCTTTTTAAAATTCCTGATTGATGACTTTATGACAAAGATAATTATTGATAGATTAAATTATGTATCTTCTCCGGAAAGCAGTAAAATTGTATTGCCATAATCACGCAAATGGCAAATAACAGAAAATTATTTGCCATGAGGTTAATCTGTTTAATCAATAAATCTTAAACTATGCAATTTTTACTTATTGCTTACGACGGAAAGGATGAAGGGGCGCCGGATCGGAGAATGAAAAGCAGGCCTGAACATTTCGAAAAAATCGCACAGGTAAAGAGAGCCGGGAAATTTATCTTCGGCGGAGCTATACTTGATGATGAAGAAAAAATGATCGGATCAATGATCCTCTATGAAACTGCCGACAGGGAAGAACTGGATAAAATTCTTAAGGATGAACCATATATTTATAACAAGGTTTGGGATAAGATTGAGATCAGACCATTCAGGCTGGCAAAAATTGAAATTTAAGATAATTGTTATTAGATTTAGAATTAATTAAAATAGATTATGTCATTTACATTACAAATTGGGCAAAAGGCTGTTAATTTTACACTTCCGGCCACAGACGGGAATACATACAGCCTGTCGGATTTCGACAATTATAAATACCTTGTTGTCTTTTTTACCTGTAATCATTGTCCCTATGTAACAGGATCGGATGAATTAACAAGGACAACTGCTGAAAAATTTTTAAAGAAAGGAGTAGGGTTTGTAGGTATAAACTCAAACAGTGAGCATACATATGCGGAAGACAGTTTTCCGGAAATGATGAAAAGGATGGAAAAATATCATTTCCCATGGCTTTATCTTTATGATCAGGATCAATCTGTTGCAAAGGCTTATGGTGCTCTGAGGACACCTCATTTTTATGTTTTTGATCAGGAACGGAAACTTGTATACACCGGAAGAGGAGTTGACAGTCCGAGAGATATCTCGAGGATGACAATTAATAACCTTGATAATGCTCTGGAAGAGCTGACTTCGGGCAAGCAACTTACGGTTCAGCTTACAAATCCGATTGGATGTAATATTAAATGGGAAGGCAAAGATGCTCACTGGATGCCTCCGGAAGCATGTGACCTGGTCTGATTCCCGGTCCAACTATCCTGAATAATGAAATATTAATATTAATAAATAAAACAATGAATTACAGTAAACACCGGATTTTATCTTCATTGATAATCGTTTTTGTACTCATTTTACAGCTGTCATGCAATAAAAAACCACCATCAGATCTTGCCACGGAAAGCATAATACCAAAGCCTGTTTCAATAACTTCAACCGGAGATTATTTCACTCTCAGGCCTGCAACAACTATTTATGTAATGGGTGAATCATCTGAAATTCTGGATATTGGTCATTATCTGGCTGACAGGCTGAAACCTGCAACAGGTTATAATCTGAATGTCAAATCCACTTTTGAGGATCCCGGCAAAGGTTCCATATTATTGACAAAATCAGGAGTTGGAGGTAACACACATGAAGAGAGTTATGAACTCATCATTACAAAGAAACAGATAAGACTTTCTGCCGCTACATCAGAAGGACTTTTCAGAGGGGTTCAGACTATAAGGCAATTGTTTCCGGCCGGTATTGAAATGACCGGAAAGCAGGAGGGACCCTGGCAGGTAGCCACAGGAACCATTACCGATTATCCGGAATATCTCTACCGGGGTGCCATGCTTGACGTTGCCCGTCATTTTTTCAGTGTCGATAATGTGAGGCGTTTTATTGATTTTCTGGCATATTATAAAATGAATAAACTGCATCTGCATTTGTCGGATGACCAGGGCTGGAGAATTGAGATCAAATCATGGCCAAATCTGACCTTACATGGGGGAAGTACTCAGGTTGGCGGTGGCAAAGGAGGATTCTTTACCCAGGAACAATATTCGGCAATTGTAGATTATGCTGAAGAATGTTATATAACTATTATCCCTGAGATAGATATGCCGGGACATACAAATGCAGCTCTGGCATCTTATCCCGAACTTAACTGTGACGGCAGGGCCAGAGAACTCTATACCGGTACAGAAGTGGGCTTCAGTACATTATGTACAAATAAAGAGATCACATATAAATTCATTGATGATGTTGTCAGAGAGATTTCCGCAATAACACCAGGGCCATATTTTCACATTGGTGGTGATGAATCACATGTTACTAAATTATCGGATTATATACCTTTTGTTGAGAAGGTGCAGGATATAGTCATAAAATACGGTAAACAATCGATCGGATGGGATGAAATTGCCAATGCCGGTTTAAAAAAGGGCACTATAGCACAGCATTGGGCAAATGTTGAAAATGCAAATAAAGCAGTAAAACAGGGTTCCATGTTACTTATGTCTCCGGCAACCAAAGCATATATTGATATGCAATATGATAAATCAACAAAGCTCGGACTTCACTGGGCAGCATATATTGAAGTAGATGCAGCTTATAACTGGGATCCCGCATCTCTGATCCCGGGAATTGGTAAAGAACATATTGTGGGTATCGAGGCTCCATTATGGACAGAGACTTTAACCAATATTGATGAAATCGAATATATGGTATTTCCACGGCTCCCGGGTATTGCAGAAATAGGATGGACCCCTGTTGCATCAAGGAACTGGGATGAATATAAGACCAGGCTTGGCAAACACGGAGCAAGGTTTGAGGCTATGGAAATTGATTATTACAGATCACCTCTTGTTGACTGGAGCACTCTGGATAAATAAAATTTCATTCTGTCAGCCACTTCTCCGGAAAGCAGGCATAAACTATCCGGAGTTTGACAGTTGAATTTTGTGACTAATTAATATATTTATAAAAAGTTGTTATGATAATTGAAAGAACTGATAAGGAAATAATCTTCAGGTTACCGAAGAATATGAATCTTGATTTCCTTCAGGATTTAGCAGACTTTTTTGAATTCAGGGAAATTTCCAGAAAATCAAAAGCAAAACAGGAAGATGTTGATTCCCTTGTTAAAGAAATAAAAAAGGGCAGATGGAGCAGGACGAAGAAGCAAAATGATTTATGAAAATCATTATAGACACTAACATTGCTTTTAGTGCAATTTTAAATACCAACAGCAGAATTGGCGCAATAATCCTTCAGCCTGGAAGCAAGCTCAATTTTTATTCCACCGAACAACTTTACAGAGAAATTCGGGAACATCGTCAGAAATTAAAAGCGCTATCAGGTTACTCAGATGAGGAACTGGATAAAATAACAGAATTAATTACCAGCCGAATAAGGTTTATTAATCCACGGCTTATTTCCAAAAAAGCATATGCCCAAGCTGAATCATTATGCCGGGAAGTTGATATCGATGACACAGAGTTTGTTGCATTAACAGAGCATTTAAAGGGTCATCTTTGGAGCGGAGATAAAGAACTTCAGAAAGGGCTAAAAAACCAAGGATGGAATAAATTTCTTAGTACAACAGATTTAGTTAAAATGGCGCCCACTAGGAAAAGAAAATATAAAATACTCTAAACCTCTTAAAACGGTACCGATTATTTTTCTTTAACTGCTTTCTTCCATCAGTCAGATACTACGGTTTTGTCAGCCATTTTTCTGAAAATGAAGAATGAGCAATATTTTTTATTGAAGACTGGCCTTCGGGACCTGGTACCTGATTTGTATATGATATATGTATTTTGCCATCGCTACCCTGTATAATAGCCGGGTAATGGCCTCTGATTTCACTTCCGGGGACACCATCAACAAGAATCTTCCTGAACGGCCAGGTTTTTCCTTCATCCTGTGAAAGCCATACAGACAGACGGTGTCTTCCCTGCTCAATGTCATTATGGACAAGGGCCCAGTTACCACTCATTAAAACAACCACATCTGCCGCTGTTCCCGGGTTGGGAATATCTGAATCTTCAACCATGCTCCAGGTCTTTCCCATATCAGATGATATGCTATTTGCCAGACGTTTTGGAGGAGGACCATTATCTCTCATAAATGCAATTATTGAATTGTCTTTCCGGAGTGCAAGTGAAGGCTGGATTGAACCAGCTCCTACTATCGGTTCACTGAAATGCCATGTCTCTCCCCAGTCGTCGGTAATGGCAATAAGCGAAAAATCAAATCCGTCGGAATAAAGAGGCAGTAGCATCCTGTTTCCGATGATAAGAGGTTTGTTGCGGCTTTGCCAGCCTATTCTTCGCTGAAGAGGAAAACCAAGTTCAGTTCTTACCCTTTCACCTTTTTCATTAATATCTGTCCCTGTTGCCGTAAACCTCGTTCCTTTTGCAATAGAAAAATATTGAGCCAGGGCTCTTTCCCAGAGTTCATCTGTTACGGGTGCGTTATTGTTATTTATGAAGCCTTTAGCTACAAGGTCTTTATGAAATTCATCATATTTCCTGGTAAGTGTCTTAACAAATTCATCATTTTTTCCTATGCCGTCCGGAACACTTCCGTCGGGTTTCATGTGGATCATATCCTGCCACTTCCATTCGGGAGGGCCCGTTTTTTGCATATAATTATCACTTATCCGGTATTTGAGGATTGATGATTCCCACTGGTAAGCAAGAACCGTATACCAGACAAGCCACAATCTTTGTTTACCGTCGAGAAACAATACAGGATTTATATCGGGGAAATCCGGCACATCTGCCAGGATGAACGGCTCACTCCATTTGCCCGTTTTGTAGTTTCGACGGGCTCCTTTTATTACAACATCATCAGCGGTTCTTTCCCCGCTTCCGTGGAACCATGCCACCATAAGATCCTTGTTGGGCAGTTCGACGATTGTTGATCCGTGGCAATGCTGCGACTGAAAAGGAAAAATATGTTCGGAGACAAGTGTATCAGATCCGGCTTTATTACTTTTTGCCGGATTCTTTTCTCCGGAATTACAAGCATTGAGAAAAGATAAAAGTATCAGGATGAGTAAAGTAGTAATATGATGTTTCATGGCAATGAATTTTAATAAAGATAAATTAAATCCGTTAAATCAGACAGTTTGAATGGTATAGCGGAGATATAATAATTTTATTTTTTTTCCTGACCTGTTCCTGGAAATTGTTTAACACAATCCCTTCTCCGAAAAAGACACAATTCAGTTTGATGATACAGATTTGTCGGGGTATAGTTTATCGGTTTATAACATTTCCCGTACGAAGGTTATGGAGCAAAATACCATATCCGCTACGCGGAATTATTTCAAAAAAAATGAACGTGATCTACAATACCATAACCGCTACGCGGTATAGTTAGGGAGACAATTGTTTCTTTTGCCTATAGGCATACAGGATATTTTCGGAGATAATTGTTACTCTTGCCCGTAGGCATTCAGTATTGTACCGGCGACAATGGTTGCTCTTGCCCGTAGGGCATATGTTATTGTAGATAAACGTTATATTAAATGATTATTTACCTCGTAGAGGTTATGGAATAAAATAACATATTCGCGGCTCAAAAATATTTATTTTGTTCCTGAAGTTATAAATGTATATAGCAGGACAAATTTTATTATATATGTATCCATAATCATTGGTGGTAAATAAATTTCCTAAATTTATACCACCAGAAAACTATTTATTCAAAACCCTGACCATGAAAAAACTCTTTACCTTTATTTTATTACTGGCCGGAATAACGGTCTGCTGCATTTCACAGCACAGTAAACTGAATATAATCGTCATCGGGGCTCACCCTGACGACTGTGACGTTATTGCCGGCGGTACGGCAATTTTGTATTCGAAGTTTGGCCATAATGTTAAGTTCGTTTCCATGACCAATGGCGATGCAGGACATCAGTCAATGGGAGGAGGAGTACTTGCAAAACGCCGTATGCTTGAAGCTCAGGAAGCCGGTAAACGCTTCGGAGTTGAGTATATGGTTATGGATAACCACGACGGGGAACTGATGCCGACACTGGAAAACAGATTGAAAATAATAAGGGAAATACGTAACTGGAAAGCTGATATCGTTATTACCCATCCACCGGATGATTATCATCCCGATCATCGTTATACAAGCATTCTTGTACAGGACGCATCATATATGGTGATTGTACCGAATGTCGCTCCCGATACCCCTCCTCTTAAAAAGAATCCGGTGTTCCTTTATCCGGGCTTTTCTTCACCGGAAATAGCCATTGATATAGATGCTGTTTTCGATCAGAAAGTATATGCCACCTCAGCACATGAGTCACAATTCTTTGAGTGGATGCCCTGGACTGAAGGAGCTCTGGACAAGGTTCCATCGGGAAGGGAGGAAAGACTTAAGTTCGTTGCAGGATGGTTCAGCCCTGTGAATGAATCTGAAAAATCCTGTCTTAAAAAATGGTATGGTGAAATAAAAGGTAACAAAGTGATTTATGCAGAAACATTCAGATATACTCCTTATGGAAGAAAGCCTTCAGAAGAGGAAAGCAGAAAATTATTCCCAATGATCAAATAAATAAGACATGAACACATCACGACGTTCGTTTTTACGGACAACCGGTCTGGCAGCTGCTGTTGCCGGAATCGGATTTTCATGTTCCGGAGGAAAAAAGGAACCTGAAAAAGGATCAGCAGATAATCCGAAAAGGATCCGCAGAAACAGGATTGGCGTTTCAACCTATTCATTCTGGCAGTTCAACGGGCCGAAAGAAAATTCTCCCATAGAAGATTGTATTGATAAAGCTGCAGCAATGGGCTTTGACGGTATAGAATTCCTTTTGAGGCAAATGGCATCCGAAGAGAACAGCTATCTTCAGAAGCTGAAAAGGCAGGCATTTCATGCGGGACTGGATATCATGGGATTTTCAACCCACCAGGGATTCATTTATCCTGAAAAGAAAACAAGAGATGAACAGGTGGCTCTCACCATACAGCAGATCGAACTTGCCTATCAGCTTGGAATTCCGACCATGAGGCTCAATACAGGCAGATGGAACACAACAAAATCATTCGATGATCTGATGGCAAATAAGGGAATTGAACCCAATATTGAGGGTTATACGGATGATCAGGGTTTTGAATGGGTAATAGATTCAATTTCACAATGTATTCCCACAGCAGAAAAATGCGGTGTCGTTCTGGGTCTCGAAAATCACTGGGGCCTTGGAAGAACAGCCGAAGGTGTGCTGAGAATAGTCAATGCCATAAATTCACCATGGCTTCAGATAACATCTGATACCGGCAATTTCCTTGAAAAACAGTATGAGCAACTGGAATTGATGGCTCCCAAAACATTCCTCGTTCAGGCAAAGACCTATTTCGGAGGCGGGAAATGGTATACTCTTGATATTGATTATAAACGTGTTGCAGAAATATTCAGGAAAGTTGACTACCGGGGCTATGTTTCTCTCGAATTTGAAGGAAATGAAGATCCCCTGACTGCTGTTCCCAAAAGCCTTGAGGTGCTGAGGGAAGCTTTTACGTGGGAGGAGTAGGATAACTTTCAATTACACAGAGATCCACAGAGGCCCACAGAGGTCCACAGAGAAATAATTTATTAACTCTGTGTAAGGTCTAAAACGGTTATAGTAAACACAAAGACACCAGGTTTCATAAAAAAATTGTTGAATCATTCAATATTTTGATGAAATGAAAAAATCGATACTGTTCTTTTTATCTTTTTCTTTCTGCATTTATTGCAGTGCCCAGAAATATGAACTTTTTTCGCCCGACGGGAAGCTCAAAACTGAAATAGAAATAAACCGGGGGATATTTGCTGAACTTTCAAAGGAAGGAGTTCCTTTTGTAAAACTGAACAATTTATCCCTGGAATATGATGGTACAGACCAGCCAGGTATAAGCAAAGTAAGGAGAACATACCGCAGATCTGTTAACGAAGTAATAAAACCGGAGATCCGTGAAAAATCATCAGAGCTTTTAAATACATACAATGAGCTGGAAATAAGGTTCAGGGCAGATTATGGTATAATTTTCAGACTTTTCAATGAAGGGCTTGCATACAGGTTTACAACATTTTCAAAAGACAGTCTGCTTATTGACAATGAAAAGCTTGAAATACTTTTAGCAGATAATGACTCCGCCAGATTTCAATCCTCAGAGAGTTTCAGTTCACCATATGAGACACCATATGAACACAAAAAGCTGAATGATATTGAACAGGGACAGTTATGCAACCTGCCTTTTCTGGTTGAAAAGCCTGACGGGAAATTCTTAATGATAACTGAAGCGGATCTTTATAATTATCCGGGACTGTGGTTGAAGGGCACAGGGCGGCAGCAGCTAAATTCAACCAATCCTCCTTATCCGAAAACTTTTACTTCATCAGGGAATACTTACGGACTGGGTCAGGTTGCGGAAGCTAATGAATTTATTGCAAAGGTTAAGGGCACGCGAACTTATCCCTGGCGGATTTTTGCAGTGGCAGAAACCGAAGCGGATCTCGTTTCAAACAATATGGTGTACCTTCTTGCTTCACCCTGTGAAATTAATGATCCTTCGTGGATAAATCCGGGAGTTGTAATGTTTGACTGGTGGGCTAAATATAATATATATGGTGTAGACTTCAGATCAGGGATAAACACAGAAACCGCGAAATACTTCATTGATTTCTGTGCAGAACATGGTTTCAGATATTTCTTGTTTGATGACGGATGGTGTGCCCGCGACAATCTGCTTCAACCCATCCCCGGACTGAATATGGAAGAGGTGACAGCATATGCTTCATCCAAAGGTGTTGATATAATGTTATGGATGATCTGGCGTACGCTGGAACGGCAATGGACTGAAGCATTCAGCCTGTTTGAGCGTTGGGGAATAAAAGGAATAAAAGTAGATTTCATGAACCGTGATGATCAGGTCATGGTAGAGTTTTATGAAAAGGTTGCCAGAACAGCAGCAGAGAAAAAAATGGTGGTTGATTTCCATGGTGCATACAAGCCCTGCGGATTACGACGTAAATTTCCTAATGTGCTTACCCGGGAAGGACTGATTGAGTTTGAATATAACGGCTGGACAGATGAAGCCAATCCGGAACATCATAATCTGTTACCATATATCCGTATGTTTACCGGACCAATGGATTATATCCCGGCATGCATGCGTAATTCAACAAAAGAGAATTTCCGTCCGATCGGCGATTATCCTATGGAGCAGGGGACCCGTGCACATTCAATGGCTTTATTCGTGATCCTTAACAGCCCGATGACCATGCTTCCCGATTCACCGTCCGATTATTACCGTGAAAAAGAATGTACAGATTTTTTAGCCAAAATACCGGTAGAATGGGATGAATCAAAATTACTGGACGGAAAGATCGCCGAATATACAATGCTTGCAAGAAGATCAGGGAATGACTGGTATATTGGTGCTATTACCAACTGGAATAAACGCGATATTGATCTGGATACAAAATTTCTGGCTCCCGGGAAATACAGGATTGAAGCTGTGATTGACGGTATTAATGCCGACAGAAGAGCAGAAGATTACAAAAGGATTGAACATGAATTTCAGGCAGGAGATATCTTAAGGCTCAGACTTGTTTCAGGAGGAGGATGGGTCGCACATATATCTCCGGTCAGGTAGAATTTGAGTATTTTCAGGATGTAAATACTTGAAA
This sequence comes from uncultured Rikenellaceae bacterium, assembly GCA_964421975.1. Taxonomy (GTDB): domain Bacteria; phylum Bacteroidota; class Bacteroidia; order Bacteroidales; family VadinHA17; genus LD21. The sequence continues at coordinate 21,718 of CAYQZL010000001.1, read as the reverse complement.
AAAATCACTGCGAAGAGGATTAAGTAATCTTTGTATATTAAGCCTTCGCAACAGGCAAAAACATATTAATTATTATGTAATTACTTATATAACTGACAGATTATATGAAAAAAAGTATCTGCCTTGCAATATTAATTGCCTTCACTGTTTCATGTTCCTCTCCCGTCGTTAAGAAGAACAGAATGATAGCTGACCAGATCAGAAACAATGAATACTTCATTTTTACCCGACAGAAAGCTCTTGAGATAATGAAAAGCGGATTCAATGCCGGAGATGGTTACCGGGAGGTATGGATTAGGGATTATAATACTTTCATTGAACTTGCTGCTGCAGTACATCCTGCTGAAGAACTCAAGGAGAATCTGATGGTATTTTTCCGGATGCAGGGAGAGGACGGTAATATTCTGGATGGATTCACTCCCATTGATACAGTTGGGAAAGTGGCTTACGATTTTTTCTATACCGATATCGAACCCCGTTATGCCGGGCATAAAAACTCAGTTGAAACTGATCAGGAATCATCACTTATCCAGGCAGTTTATAAATATATTGATCTGACTTCCGATACCTCAATATTGTCAGAGATAGTTGCCGGGAAAACTGTAGCGGAAAGACTTGAATGGGCAATGCAATATCTGATGGACTATCGCTTCAATAATGAATTCAGACTGATTTACGGAGCAACAACTGCAGACTGGGGAGATGTTCAGCCGGAACATGGATGGGGTGTGGACTGGGATGATAACACTCATCCGGCAATAGATATTTATGATAATGCAATGTTCATTATCGCACTTGATAATATGATTGAAATGGTGCCTTCAGCAAAGACTGAATGGGCTCCGGTCAGGGAAATGGTTGCGGCAAATGTCAGAAAACATTTATGGGATGAAAAGAACAATAAATTCATTCCGCATATTTACCTGGAAAAGGGTTCTCCCTTCCCTCCAGATTTTGATGAGAATCAGATATATTATTTTGGCGGGACTGCAATTGCCATAGAAGCAGGTTTGCTTTCAGAGGAAGAAATAAAACTTTCGCTTGATGAAATGATCAGGAGGGTAAAACTTGCCGGAGCTGCTTCTATAGGATTGACATTATATCCTCCTTATCCCGACGGATTTTTTGTCAATAAAATAATGAATCCGGAATATAATTATCAGAACGGAGGAGACTGGACATGGTTTGGTGGAAGAATGATACAACAGCTGATTCGTTATGGTTTTGTGGCAGAAGCGTATGAGCAGGTTCAGCCGATGGTGAAAAGAGTAAAGGATAATAACGGTTTTTTTGAATGGTATTCGGTCAGTAATGAACCAAGAGGATCCGGAACATTCAGGGGAGAAGCAGGAGTACTTTTCACGGCGATAAGGATGTTTGAAGACTTTGCAGGTGACGTTAAATAGAAATTTTTAAATTTGTGAACCATGATAAACTAAATTTTATCCTGCAGGTAGTATTGTGTAATTACAGATCTTTAACAAAACCAGAATGAAGGGAAAAATAACAAAAAGAGACGCATTGTTCTTTTTTCTTGGTGCACTGGTTGCGGGGATAATCAATTATTTCTTCAATAAAAATGCCACCGGAATGTCATTACGGGATTATATACGTGATGCAATGAACAGAAACAAAGTCAGCTGAAAATCTGCAATGCAAGGTGATACTTCAGCCTGCGGAGTATAATAAAAGATAAAAGATGATTATTGAGCAAACTTATAAGCTGCTGAAGAGCAAACATATAAAAGAAATTGAAAAACTGGTTATTTCTGATGTCAGGATAGGATTATATCTCACTGCAGTCAGATTATCGGACAATTCAGTCGGTACATCCTCAACATTACCCGGGGAACATCCTCATTGTTCAAAGGACAGCAGGGATTTTGGAGATTTTACTCCGCTAAGGATAAGGGGAAAAAGAGTTACTGATATTCTGGAAACGACAAAAAAGTCATCAACTATTTACAGTCTGAAAACAGCTGTTCTGAGTGCAATATCTTCAAAGATCATTTCATCGCCGGATTACAGGATAATTGAAAATTGTGACCCTGTTCAGCTTATTGATCTTGATAAAGAAAAAACAATAACAATAGTCGGGGCTTTTCAATCTTATATCCGGAAAATTGCAGGTACAAAAAACAGGTTAAATGTGCTTGAACTCAATGAAAATGCTTTACACGGAGAGTTACAGAAATATTATGTCCCGGCAGTTGAATATAAGAGTATAATCCCCGTATCCGATGTGGTAATAATAACCGGCCAGACGCTGGTAAACAGTACACTCGATGACATATTAGCGTTTATATCACCGGGAAGTCAGGTTATTGTCACCGGTCCTTCGGGTAATATATTACCTGATGTATTGTTTGAAAGCGGAGTGAACATAATAGGCGGAACGAGGATCACAAGACCGGAAATTCTGTTTAATATCGTAAGCGAAGGCGGTCTGGGTTATCATCTTTTTGAATATTGTGCCAGTAAGATATGTATATTAAAACAGGATGACAGAGAAGCTTAGTGAAAAATGGATAAAAGCATCAATTACCGGTACGATATGGGCTGCTTCCGAGATCGTGCTTGGAAGCTTTCTTCATAATCTGAGAGTACCCTTCAGCGGAAATATCCTTACGGCAATAGGGATTGTCATTCTGATATCTGTCAGTTATATCTGGCGTGACCGTGGACTTTTCTGGCGTGCAGGCCTGATATGTGCATTAATGAAGACAATGTCGCCGAGTGCGATTATTTTCGGACCTATGATCGCAATATTTGCCGAATCGCTGCTGCTTGAACTGTCTGTCAGGATTTTCGGCAGAACCCTTGCCGGCTATCTCCTTGGTTCCATGCTTGCCATGTCGTGGAACCTTTTCCAGAAAATTGCCAATTATATAATTTCCTACGGATCAAATATTGTTGAGGTTTATAACAGTCTCCTGAAGTTTGCACAAAGACAGCTTAATATACAGACAGATATTGTATGGCTTCCTGTTATTTTTCTACTCATCGTTTTCGCACTGTTCGGTTTGCTGGCAGGGATCATCGGTATTATTACGGGAAAGAAAATGCTCAGACAGCCTGCACGGGAAATCTCCTTTTCGCGGAATAATTCTTTTAACGGGATCAGAAAAAATTCAGGTGAGGATTTTAAATACTCTGTTGTTTGGCTGTTTATCGATATTGCCTTAATGGTTGGATCTTTCCTTTTGATTTATTATACCCCCTGGTATATGTGGATTATTGTCATAACAGGAATTGTTATTATGTGGTCATCCCGGTACAAAAGGGCGTTCCGTCAGATCATGAGACCAGGATTCTGGATTTTTTTTGTTTTGATCACATTACTTACCGCTTTTGCTTTTACTGTCGCTCAGGGTGGTGGTATTTCATGGGCTGAAGGTCTGCTCACAGGGATCCAGATGAATTTCAGGGCTGCGGTCATAATAACAGGATTTGCTGTAGTGGGAACGGAATTATACAATCCTGTGATCAGGAATTTTTTCCAGAAGACTGCAATTAAAAATCTTCCGCTGGCACTTGAATTGTCTGTCGAAAGTCTGCCGTTTTTCATAGAGTCAATACCGGATCTTAAAAGCCTGATCAGGAAACCTGTTTCAATATTTTACAGTGTGTTATCCCAGGCTGACAGAAGGCTGGCAGAATTAAAAGGTAAAGGAAATACTGCAAGAAAGATATTCATCATCAGCGGACCGGTAGGAGGGGGAAAAACAACTTTTACCGGAAAAATAACAGAATTTTTGAAAGATCAGGACATTAAAGCGGAAGGAATTTTGTCAGAACGTATAATGGACGGATCAAAGACAACAGGCTATGATATCATCGATATCACGACAGGAAAGCGGGAAATATTTCTCAGGGAAAACGAAAAAACAGGAAAGGAAACAATTGGTAAATTTTATATTTCTCCGGAAGGACTTGCAAAAGGCAGATCGATTCTCGGGAAACTCATTAAAGGCAGAACAGGTATAGTGATCATAGATGAAGTGGGTCTTCTGGAACTTCAGGGAAGAGGCTGGAATGATGTGATAAATCAATTACTGGAAAAATCCTCTAACCATTTACTAATAACAGTAAGGGATAAGTATGTCGATGAGGTCAAAAAGAAATGGGAACTTTCTGATGCCGTGATTTTTAATGTTCCGGATGATGATAACAGAAAAGCAGGCTGGCTGATTTATCAACAAATAAAAAACTAAAAATAGAATTTAAACATATTGCTGAACCACAAAGGGCACTAAGGTAAGCACAAAGAGCACAAAGAATATCGCGAAGTTTTATTCAATTAATTGAAAATACCTTTGTGTCCCTTTGTGTGAACTTAGTGCTCTTTTTGATTAAGTGGGGGGGAATTTTAAAAAAAGAAATTCAATAATCTGTATACTAATCCCGCCAGAACTATTGCAAAGACGATTTCGATCATACATACTGCAAGTGCTTTTTTCCATCCGAATTCTTTCCACAGAACCGAAATAGTTGCAACACAGGGAACATAGAACATACTTACTACTGCCAGTGTGATCATCTGCGTTGAGGTCAGAACCTCGGCAAATTCCGTTGTACCCAGGTATGCTGCAAGCATTACCAGTATAAGTTCTTTTCTTAAAATACCGAATATAAGAAGAATACCTGTAATTGCCGGAAGCCCGAGCCAGATTACGGTAACGGGACTGAGGAATGAAGAAATTGCGGGCATCCATCCGGCCAGATTGATAGCCTGGATAATTACTCCGGAAATAATTACAATAGGAGCTGCTATGTAAATAAATTCTTTAAGAGCATCCCAGGTCTGGTATAATATAGACTTCAGCTGGGGTGTTTTATAATCCGGCATCGGCATGATAAGTTCAACAGGTTCACCGGGAAGGATCTTTGATGAGATCTTACCGGCAATAAAAATGATGATCATCGCAAAGAGGTATAAACCCAGTGCCCACCAGATACCGACATATTTACCCACCAGTCCGAAAACAATTACCGAAACGGCTGAACATGGAACCAGGGTTACCAGAACAGCAGTAATGAAACGTTCCCTGCGCGATTCCATTATACGGCATGAAAGGCAACCGGGAACATTACAGCCCAGGCCAATGATGAAAGAGATACACCCCTTCCCGTGGATCCCCATTTTATGCATCAGGTTATCCATCAGAAATGATATACGGGCCATATAGCCCCATTCTTCCAGGACATATAATATAATATAGAATGGAAGAATATACGGAAGAGCTATTTGTATAAGTGCAAGTACACCTTCAATTGCCGACCATCCCAGGGCAGGTAAAAATGATACCCCCAAAGCATTGTTCCACAAGTCATGCCATCCGCTGCTTACCGTTTCCAGGATTGATGACATCCAGTTGCCGAATGAGAAAACGGAAAAAAACATACCTCCGACTATGAGTATCATCACAAGATAACCAGTGAACTTGTGGGTTGTAATAATATCAAGCCTGTCGTTAACTGACAATTTCTTATGCGGACTCATTTTTACAACATTGCGGACGATCTGTGAAGCATGATGGCACCTTTCATCCGATATCACCAGTGAGGAATCATGCCCGTGTATCTCTTCCAGCTTCTTTTCCAGAACTCTTTTCCTTTCAGTTATATCTGGCTTTATTTGTTGTATGGTTTTAAGTATCTCATTATCCTTTTCAAGAAGTTTTATTGCAATCCATCTTTCAGGAAAAGGGAGTTCAACATCTTTCAGCTCCTTTATTAATTCATTTATGCAGTTTTCAATTTCTTTGCCATACCTGATCACTCTGGGCTCATGCTTATTTTCTTTTAGCTCAATAACCTTGTCCATCAGATCGGTCAGACCTGTTCCCCGCGAAGCAATGGTGGGTATTACCGGTGCGTCAATTATTTCCTGAAGCTTCAGGAGATCAATTGTTATGCCTTTTTTCCTGGCAATATCAATCATATTAAGAGCCACAATAACCGGGCATTCCAGCTCCAGAAGCTGAAGTGTGAAAATGAGATTTCTTTCGAGGTTTGTTGAATCAATTATATTGATGACAACATCAGGTTTATGCTTGATAATGTACTCTCTGGCAATCAGTTCTTCAACTGATAATGTTGTCAGTGAATAGATACCGGGAAGATCAAGGACGTCAATTGTATAATCCTTGTAAAATAAAGTTCCCTCGAGTTTTTCTATTGTTTTGCCTGCCCAGTTGCCTGTATGCTGATGTAATCCTGTAAAATAATTGAATACCGATGTTTTTCCTGTATTACCCTGACCGGCCAGTACTACATTGATTTTCCTGTTCTCATTCATCTTATCTCAACAAGGATTTTGGAAGCCAGTCCTCTCCCGAGAACGAGCTTCGAACCATAAACTTCAACCTGCACCGGTCCTGCAAACAATGATGTCCTTAATACAGTGATCCTGGTGCCGGGGCTTATTCCCAGATCTGCAAGACGTTTTGTCAGATTTCTCCCGCCATTCAGTGATACTATGATTCCCGATTGTCCATCCTGTAAATCAATCAGGCTTTTATTTTGTTCAGGGGTCTTCATATTTTTAAAAACTGTGTTTTATATGAAAATTTACTATCCATAAATATCATTTTGTTATTTCTCTTCAACATGTCTCAATCCTTCTGCAAATAAATTATTAATATGTATATCGTCCAGTGAATAATATGCTATTTTTCCAACTTTATTATATTTTACCAGTTTCATATTCCTCAGTGTTTTAAGCTGATGTGATATTGCTGAATTTGATGTTCCTATAATTGAAGCTATATCGCTTACGCATAATTCTTTTTCCTGGCACAGGGCAAATATTATCTTGGTCCTGGTGGGATCGCTCATCGCCCTGAATGTTTCTGCCAGATAATGAAAAAACCTTTCGGATTTCATTTTGTGCATTACCGATCTCACCTTTTTTTCTTCAATATATTCGGAATCAGCCGTATCCGCTTTCTTTTTATTCATTTATTTTTATATATGAACAACTGTTCAATCGTTTGGCAAATATAGTCAATTTCATGAAAGTATCCGTCAGCGGTGAAATTATTATTTTAAGCTATACATAATTGTATTGTAACTCAACCTTTGTGTCCTTTGTGATTTCCTTAGTGCTCTTTGTGGTTAAATAACAATGCTTGCTTAACCACAAAGAGCACAAAGGTTAACACAAAGAGCACGAAGTCAAGAGCTTATTATTACAAGTAAACTCAGAAATTAATACTGTCAGAGTATTGAATAGTATTAGTTACAGAGGAGTTATTATGATCTTTCTGAAGAATATCTCTGCACCTTCCGACTGGATCTGGATCTTACCTTTATGTGGCTTTACATCAAAAGCCTGGTTGACCATCACTCCATTAAGATAGATATGGATCTCACTTCCATTGACAATACATTCAATAAGGTTCCATTTCCCGACAGGTTTTTCAATATCATTCTTACCTCTGAAATCTTTGATATCTTTCCATTCCGGATCACGCGAAAACCAGTTTATCCTGCCGGAATTGATAGTTACTTTTTTCCCTGAGGCCTGGTAGACAAATGAATTTCCCTGTTTTTGTTCTGCAACCGGACTGGTGATTGAAAATTTATTGCTTCCATCCCCGACAACAATGAAATCTCCGGTTCCGCCTTCAATGATCTGACATTCTATGGAATACATCCATGTCCCCGATGAGGCTCCGTCTTCCCCGACTGAATGAAGCAATATTCCGCTGTCTCTGGCTCTGTCAGTGCGGGGTTCAAATGTTTGTTCACCCCATCTGAATTTCACCGTTAATTTATAATTCTCAAATTCATCATTTGTTGTTATGCATCCATATTCTTCTCCCGATATTCTGATCATCCGGTTTTGTACCGTAAATACTTTAAGAGGATCATTATTACGCCCTCTCTCTTTGATATAAGTATACCAGCCATCCAGGTCCTTTCCGTTAAATAGCTGAACCTTCTGTTTTCCGGGAGATTTCTGAACGTTTTCATTCCTGAAAATATCATTACCGTAAGCATGTGAATTGCAAGTAAAAGATAAGATTAACAGGAAGGACAAGAGATTTATTAAATTCCGCTTTTTCATAGAAATTGGATTATATACCTCTGCAAAGAAAATACAATTAATATATTTCAGCATCCATGTTTGTCTTTTCTTTTACGGCCGATAAAACGGCAGATCTGATCAGCATAAATGGCAATAACAGTAAATGACGCGAATACCGCTGTAAACCAGACAACATTCCGGAGATTTATTTTATTTGTTCCGTACAAATCAGTTCTTTCTCTTCCTTTAGCTTTTCCGAATATACCACCGGGAGCATTTCTCTTTGTCTTTTCCCTGACTTTACCGGCAGATTCAAAGCTGATACTGTCAGCAGTTTCCTGGTCTGTCGTTTCTCTCCTCCATCTCCTGCCTGGAAATCTTCCTTCTGATACCCCGGGAGATTTGCTTTTTTCTGATTCATCATATCTGGGATCTGTTTTTGTATCGGTTTGCTTTTCAGGATTCAGCCTGAATATCCACAGACTGCTTTCAAGATAGTTCAGTTTTTTTGAAGCAGTCAAACCTGCTGCCAATATCAAAAGAGACAAAATCGCAAAACTAATTTTCCTTTTCATTTCCGGATTTTTTAAGATTTAATCTCTGAAGGATCCAGTTCCAGTGAATTCCAAGGTGAATTCCAAACAGCACAAGAGTAATGAATGAAGAACTTGTATGCAGTGCTCTCCAGAACTTCCTTGTTCCTCCAAGGGTCAGCCATGAAAAATCAATAGTCCTTGCAATGGCTATTCCGCTTAATATCATTATTATTATTCCGGCCAGTAAAAGGATATCAAGTACATAGTTAAATCTTGCCCTTCCCGGGCATTTTCTGAAAAATCCCAGTGTTACTTTTTTTATCCAGTTCCAGTTGAGGATCTTATGCAGAATAAACAGCAGACCAATAATCAATCCTGCCCATTCATGGAACTCAAGCCCGTAGAATGATTTCGGATCCATCAGCAAAAGCATCACTGTGGCAGCACAAAGTGAAAGGATAAATTTGAATGTATTCATTTCAGAGCAATAAGAACATGTATCGGACAAATTATGAAGTGTATATATTCCCATGTATTTTTCTGACACATGGGTTAATTTCTGCAAAATACAATAATAAAAATGTAATTTAGTACAAATAATAAAACAGGAAAAACAAGACACTTAATGATATGAAGAACAACAGACGGGATTTCATAAGGAAAAGTACCTCACTGGCAGCAGGAATTTCTTTCGCCGGTATTGGAAAATCATCAGTCTTACAGGGAAACGGAACCATCAGGGAAAAAACATATCAAAAAGATGCGGGTATTAAATTTTCATTTGCAATGGATCCTAAATCGCCTAAAGTTCCTTTTGCAAAGCAGATGGCGGTGAACTATGCTGTATCGGGCCCGGTCAGGGTCCCTGATAAAAAGCCCTGGGATCCGGAATCCATTATTGCGACAAAGCAGGCCTGGGATAAGCTGGGTATAAAATGGGCTGTTGTTGAAGGACCTCCGGCTCTGGGGGCTCAGACCAAGCTTGGTCTTAAGGGAAGGGATGAAGAGATATCAAACTTCATAACCTTCATGAAAAATCTTAAGAAATATGGTGATGTCGATATTATCTGTTATAACTGGATGCCGGTGATCAGCTGGGCCCGTACAAATAAGTCGAGACCCGGACGGGGAGGAGCTCTTGTGATGGATTTTGATTATGAGATAATGAAAAAAGCACCATTGACTGAGTATGGAGACGTATCTAAGGAAGAATTATGGCTTAACCTGGAATATTTTATAAAAGCTGTAATGCCTGAAGCAGATAAAATTGGTATGAGACTTTCAATGCATCCTGATGATCCGCAGGTCGATGTTATTCAGGGGATATCACGCATTATGAACAGGATTGAGAATTTTGACAGATTGCTGGCGATGCACAGGACAAGAGCAAACGGTCTTACAATGTGTCAGGGTAATTTCGGACTGATGGGTGTTAAGATCCCGGATCTTGTAAGAAGATGGGGAAAAGATGTAATAAATTTTGTTCATTTCAGGAATGTACAGGATCTGAGCGGTACAGTGCCGAGTATTAAATTCACGGAAACATTTCACGATGAAGGACAGATAGATATGTATGAGGCTATGAAAGCCTATTATGAAATCGGTTTTGACGGGCCAATGCGTCCGGATCATGTGCCTACAATGGCTACTGAAGTCGAAGCCGGGCAGAGCGGAGGCTATACTGTACTGGGTAACCTGTTTGCAATAGGCTATATGCGGGGACTGGCAGAAGCGGTGGCTAAGGAAGAATCATAGATTAATTGCTGCAGATTAAAAATTCCGGGTTCCTGGTTCTGACAAGACGAAGCTTTCTTTGATCACCCTGATGAAATGGAAATATTGGCGAACACCAGATTACAGATTTCAAAAAAATAAACAATCTAATAATCATGTCAATCAGTAACAACTTGCTTTAATTTTTCAAAATGAGATTTATTTACTTTACACTTCTGACCTTTGGGTTACTGCTACCTGCCTGCAGTGAAAGCTCAACAGAAATAAAAGGAAAAGTTGAAACAGAACATTCTTTATTAACAGAATTACAGGCATTTTCGGATGTTTCCTCACTTCCTGAATATCTTACAGATACTTATTGTGCCCAGGTTTCTTCATGGGATACCACCGGAGGTAATGACGATGGTTTCAATGGTAGATATTCCTTCCTCAGGGTGGATGATGATGGTAACCTGGTTATCTTCGACATAAAGGGAAGCGGTGTGATAAACAGGATCTGGACTCCCACACCTACCACAGACACTCTGGATTTTTATTTTGATAATGATGAAAAGCCGGTTCTTTCAATCAGATTCATAGATCTGTTTTCCGGTGAACAATATCCTTTTACAGCTCCTCTGTGCGGAAATCAGCTCGGAGGATATTATTGTTATCTTCCCCTGACTTTTGAAAAAAGTTGTAAAATAGTATTCAGGGGGAAGAACATACAGTTTCACCAGATACAATACCGTCTTTATAAACCGGGGGATAAAGTCAAAAGCTTTAATCCCGTTACGGATGATGATGAAAAGAAAGTACTGCAGAATATAGCCGGTCTTTGGAACAGACCTGACAAAAAGCTTTCTGATTTTTACGGGGACAGGATCTCTGAATACAGCAGGCAGTTTGAAATTAACCCGGGGGAAACAAGAAGCATTTTCAGTCTTAAAAAGGGAGGACGGATCCTGGGTTTCGAAATAATGCCTGCCGGCAGATTTGAAGGCATATTAAAAAACACCGATTTAAAGATCACCTGGGATAATGAGGAAATACCTGCAGTATTTTGTCCTGCAGCAGATTTTTTCGGTTATGCCTTCGGAAAGACATCCATGCAGAGCCTTCTCCTGGGAAGCCGGGAAGGAATGGATTACTGCTATATCCCCATGCCCTTTGACAAAAATGCCGAAATAGAACTGATCAACCGGAAAAGTGAGTCAGATTCAGACATTCCGCTGCAGGTTCATGTAAGGATTTTTTATTCAGATGAAAAAAGAAACCGGGAAACTGAAGGGAAGTTTTATACATACTGGAACAAGAACATAAGATCTGTTGCCGGGGAACCTCATGTCTTCCTTGATACCCGGGGGAAGGGTCATTATATAGGAACAATCCTTCAGGCTCAGGGATTAAAAGCCGGAATGACATATTTTTTTGAAGGAGATGATTCCACATCTGTTGACGGAGAATTCAGAATGCATGGAACAGGATCGGAAGATTATTTTAACGGAGGATGGTATGCTCTTATGGACAGGTGGGATGGTAAAATGAGCCTTCCCCTGCACGGTTCACTCGATTATTCAGTCCACTTCTGCAGGACCGGAGGATACAGGTTTTTTATATCAGATAAGATTTCATTCGAGGAAAGTCTTTATATAAGCATCGAACATGGACCAACAGGCAACAGCTTTCCCGTGGATTATACTTCTCTTGCTCTTTATTATTCTGCTTCGCCTCCTCAGGATTTAACTGAACCTTCAAATGAGCTGGCAACAGTATTCCTGCCTGATACTCTTGTCATTTACCCCCAATTGATGGATTATAATATCTCAGGGAATATGGATATAAGAACAACCTGGAAATACGGGACAGGAGGGGAGAGCTTCCTTTTCACACCGGGAGAAGGAGAGTCTGTACGTGTTTCACTCAGAGATATTCCACATGACAGGTATAAAGTGTTTTTTGATATTGTAAAAGGACCTTCCGGCTGTACTTTCTCTGTCTGGCAAAGGCAGACACAGATATCTGACTGGTTCGATACCTATGCACCTGTTGAAGCAAGGGTGAATGATATGTACGTTTGTGATCTCGACAGGCTGGATATTGTTAATACTATTACAATCAACTTTAAAACTGAAAAACAAAAAAACAGCCTGCTTCTGAACAGGATTATACTGATAAGAAAACAGTAAAACCGGCTCTAAACCACTGATATTTGTCTTTCCCATACACAAAATGCCGGGTTAATGGTTTGTATTTCATATAATTTTCTTATCTTGAAAGGTTTCTGGAATTTCTGAGGAGAGAATTGCCAGGATAACTTAAATATTTTACCATTTCTGAAAAATCTTGTATGCCATGAGATATGCAATTACTATCTTTTTATTATTGTTTTCTGCAAGTATTGCAGGGCAGAAGACTGAATCGAATGTCACATTCGCTGAATATAAGAATCTGATCCTTCTGGTAAGGAAAGATGCGATGAAAGCTACAGGCAAGCTTACTTCGGGAGAGCTGGTAAGTGTTGGTTGTGAACAGAACGCCTGTTTTTTTGAAATTGAATACAAAACCAGAAAGTTAAGACAGGTTGTCGGGGATGACATCACCAGGCTGACCATCTATGAATTCGATTTCAATGCCGACGGCGATCTTGAACTGGTCGTTGTAAATGATTTCAGGGGAACCTCTTTCCTTTATGTCTTTTCATACAGCAGGGGGATTATTCTGAAGCTGTTTGAAAAGGAGATTAAGACCGATAAGATAATTATTAAGAAAGATTATATTGAATATTATCTGCCATCCGGGATTGATACTGTATGGCATTATTACCAGGGTCAGTTCTGGACAATGACTCCCTATGCATTACCGTAGCCTTATTTTCTGATTTCTGATTTATCAGATTGAATGTCTTGTTAATCCGGATGGAATTAATCGTTTAATTACAATTGTGCCTATTTGTGATCTTTTTTAATCGGGATTTTTGTGAATTCCTTAAGAAATTTTCTTGCGTTTTTCCAGTTCTTATGATCAATACTGTAATTGACCTTAGGTGGTTCAGGCTCCCCGTTGATAAGACCAGCTTTACGAAGTTCTGCAAGATGCTGGGAAACGGTTGAATCAGCCAGGGGCAGTATTTCCGATATATCCTTAAAAAGAGATGTTTCAACTGATGCCAGATCGGAAGAGCGTC
>CAYQZL010000001.1:0-8237 GCA_964421975.1 uncultured Rikenellaceae bacterium | reverse complement strand
CTCAGTATTGCTATCCTGGCCGGATGTCCAAGCGCTTTGGCAAATCCCGCAATCTTAATATCGTTTACAGGATAATGTATTTTGTTCCGGTATTTCATCTGAAAGAGTCAGATCATTTAAATGGCACCATTATAGTTCGTATTTCGTAAATATACAAAAGATTTTTAAAATATTATCCGTTTACTCTCTCTTTTCAATAAAAATTAAGGGATAATTAATAGAAAAATATTATTAAAATTCCTGTAGCTTATCGTGTTTTATGAATGTATTATCATCAAGCTCTCTGAAAGCAAGTTCAAGTTCTTCACGGGAATTCATCACAATTGGTCCGCCCCAGGCAACCGGTTCCTTTAATGGTCTGGCTGCAACTAACAGGAATCTTGCTCCCTCTTTTCCCGATCTGACTGTCACTTCATCATATTCCTGTCCATTTTCAGAGGAAGCTGTCATCAGCATTGCACAGGCTTTCTCCTCGAAGTTTTCAGAAAGGGCATCCGGAGCAAGGGTTCCGTCGATCAGATAAATGAACAATGTCTGATCATTCGGAGTCTCATTGTAAGTCCATAGTGAATCCGGTTCCAGAGCGACGTCCAGGTATTGTACTTTTATATATTCATTTTTTACCGCTCCCTCATTATTTTTATAATTACCCGAAAGAACTCTGATCTCCGTATTCTTTTCGCGGATCACTGATACATTTTCCTGGTTAATGTCGCGGTATGCCGGGCAGGTCATCTTGTCTTTTTTCGGCAGGTTTACCCAGAGCTGGCATCCCAGCATTCGTTCGGATGCCTGTGGCATTTCCTGATGAATGATACCTGATCCGGCAGTCATCCACTGGCACTGAAGCTCACCTATCATGCCACTGTTACCCAGACTGTCTCCATGTTCAATTTCTCCTTTCAGAAGATATGTTACAGTCTCAATTCCCCTGTGGGGATGCCACGGAAATCCTTTTATATAATCCATTGGATCTGACGAATCAAAACCGTCAAGCATAAGGAAGGGATCGAAATCCTTTATAGTACCAAGGCTAAGAACTCTTCTCAGCTTTACACCAGCCCCGTCAACGGCATTTTGTCCTCTGACTGTTAAGGTGCATTTTCGTACCGCCATATTTTTTCTGATTAATATTGATTTATCATTTCCGGTTCGTAACTTGTATAAAAATAATTCTTTATTATAAATTATCAGTTGTTTAACGATCAATTCTGATTACATATAAAATGGGAAATAAAAAATTTGAATTTGATGCGGTCATAAAGAAGAACCCGGGAGTCGATGCTGGATATATTGATTTCCCGTATGATGTTAAGAAGGAATTCGGGGGCAAAGGACGTGTTAAAGTAAAAGCCAGTATAGATGGCTTTCTTTACCGGGGATCACTTGTAAAGATGGGAGGAGACTGCCATTGGCTCGGAATAACCAGGGAATTAAGAAAATCAACGGGAAAAGAACCGGGAGATACTGTTCATGTGATAATTGAGGAGGACACTGAGGAGAGGCTTGTAGAGATACCAAAGGACTTACTGAAGCTGATGCAAAAGGAACCCGGATTGATTGAACATTTCAATAAACTGTCATTTACACACCGGAAAGAATACGTAAGATGGATTGATGAGGCCAAAAAAGCTGATACCCGTAAAAGACGCTTGTTCAAAGCGATAGAGATGCTTAAGGCAGACATTAAGACACCTTTATAACGAAAGCTTTATATCCCGCTATAAGGATTTGTTCAGGAGTGTCCCCCGACAATAATTCGCATCATTTTCAGGTTCAGCACAATGAACCTCCAGGCCTGCCATAAGAGATTTTTCCGCCAGAACAGGGTGGATTTTGTAGGTAGAGGCGGGTATGATTCATCATAATATGCACGGACAATGTTTTTGGCCATATTCTTAAATTATTAATATCATTTATTATTCAGGTATAAGATACCAGAACGGGTATCCTTTTGCCTTGTGTATGAACATATAATGCAGGAAGAGTTTCATCCAGTGACCGGCAAGACCTGCTTCTCCGACCGTGTATTTAATATTTCTTCCCCACATGGGATATTTCTGCCAGTCAGGTACTATGGGAAAGACAGTCATTGTTGCTGCATTACCTTTTATCATGCCATAGCCGGCGGAGACTATGCAGGCTGCTCCCATTTTTCCCATGGAAGCTTTATGTTTTAATTCTGTTTTCCCTGATTTTATCTGTTCAACTATATTCAGAGCCACTATTTTGCCAATTACCCCTGAGGGCATTCCGGTGCGGGGCGGTGCCGGCGTAATAAGAGTACCATTCGGGCTTTTCATCGGTTTGGATATCTGGTGAGGCGGAGCAAATGCAATCCCGGTTGCATACATATTGGAAAAAACAGGGCTCTGATAGGTAGAAGGCCAGTCTTCAACCGACCATTCTTCAAAATCTTTCGGAGAATAATCTGCATCCACTTTCATAAAACCATTTGGTGCAAAAACCTTTGAAGATATATCCTCACCTGTTTTGCTGTAAGCTTTCAGTCCGACACCTGAAAATGGAGGAATAAGCATGGCAAAATCGAAGCCGGTGGTTTTCATTTCTCCATCAAGTGTTTCGTAATGTACCAGACCTTTTTCAACTTTTGTAACACCGGCTCTTTTGATCCATTTTATCCCATATTCAGCGAATATTGATTCACTGAATACTTTTGTGGGAGTGATATATCCTCCACGTTTGATGAAGGCACCCCCCATACCGAAATCACCAAGTTCATATTCATTGGATATCCAGGTTATTTCAGCTTTATCACTGAGATTCCTTTCCCTTATCTGATGAGCTACATTAAGAGCATATTCGAACGCAGCACCCTGACAGGTGGCTGTCGGATGTCCTGTTCCGATCAGAAAGCGCAGTTTTTCTCCTTTTTCCATCCGTGCAAAACAGGCTTTAAGTGCTAACCATGTTTCAGCGGCATGATCGTATGAACAGACGGAATAAGTAAATTTTCCCGGGCCTAATCCTTCAGTGGCTTCAAAATTGAGTTTTGGTCCTGTTGCATTCACAAGGTAATCATATTCGACCTTATCGTTTTTTCCTTTGTTGGTCTCATCTGTGTACTCAATCGTAACAAAAGGCTGCGGATTTTCTGAATCTCCTTCAGGAAAAACAGCAATTGCTTTTGCCTGCCTGAAATCAATACCCCACCTGTCATAGACTTTTTTTAGTTTAAAACGAACCTGGTCAACGGTCATTTTCCCGACACCGACCCAGATATTTGATGGGATCCACTGATAATATGCCGAAGGGCTTACAACGGTAACCTGATGATTGCTGCCCAGTTTCTTTTTAAGAAATGCAGCAGCGGTGTGACCTGAAATGCCGGCACCAAGTACTAAAACTTTTGACATTTTGCTTACGATTAGGTTTATTGACAAATGTATCATTTTAAACATTATGTGCTATTATTGAACGTAACAATAATGTATATTCTGAAAATGAATCAGGATTTAATAAATTGCAGTATCTGTACAAAGAATATTAATATCAACTTCTGAGACAAATGGACAAGCTGAGGCAAAAAGTAACTGAGATTGAGAAAATCTCTTCAGAACTTGAACCGTCAGAGAAATTACGGGATGAATATCTGAAGCAAATTCATGAATATGTTAACAGTTTTATAAATGAGATTGAAAATACAAGAGCATTTTATGATGATAAAGCTAACAGGGAAACACTTTCTGTCAGCGGCGGGAAGACGTCCTTATCAGCTCTGATTGGCATCTATAAACATCAGGTATCAGAGAAAGGCATCAATGCAGCATCAGGAAGCCATCTTGGGTATGTACCGGGAGGAGGTATCTACACTTCCTCCCTTGCAGATTATATAGCTGCTGTCACCAATGAATATGCAGGATTATTTTACGCATCTCCGGGAGCAGTGATTTTAGAAAATGAAATACTTAACTGGTTGAAATCTGTTTTCGGATTTCCAATGAGTGCTGCAGGAAGCCTTACTTCGGGTGGTTCAATAGCCAATCTTATAGGTCTTACAGCAGCCCGTGATCATTATGGGATTAAAGCGGAAATGATTCCAAAGAGTGTCGTATATCTCAGTCAGCATACCCATCATTGCATTGGTAAGGCTTTGAAAATTATTGGTCTGGAAGATATAATAATAAGGTATTCGGAACTGGATGATAAATGGAGGATCAATCCCGTAAAGCTTGATGAACAAATAATAAGGGATAAGGCTGCAGGACTGAATCCTTTTCTGCTAATTGCGACTGCAGGGACAACGGATACCGGAGCAGTTGATCCTTTATTTGATCTGGGAAACATATCTGCAAAGAATAATCTCTGGTATCATATTGATGCAGCTTATGGAGGATTTTTTATCCTGACAGAAGAACGAAAAGAACTTTTCAGAGGTATAGATATGGCAGATTCTCTTGTGGTTGATCCCCATAAAGGATTGTTCATTCCTTATGGTACAGGAGCTGTTCTTGTGAAGAACAGGGAAGCAGTGACACATTCTTTCAGGTATACTGCAAATTATATGCAGGATTCAGCCAATGCCATAACGGATCTTTGTGAACCTGCAGATGTATCCCCCGAACTGACAAGGCATTTCAGAGGATTGCGTGTCTGGCTTCCGTTGCGGATCCATGGGACGGAACCATTTATTGCCTGTCTGAGTGAAAAACTGCTGCTCACAAAGTATTTCAGGAGCAGATTATCTGAAATTGGTTTCCGTACCGGTCCCGAACCGGATCTGTCGATAAGTTATTTCTGGTACCCGGCGGTATATGTTGATGAGGATACTTATAACAGAAAGCTTCTGGAGTTGATACATAAGGATGGGAATGTATTTTTCAGTTCCACGACAATAAACAGGAAGTTTGTTATAAGAATGGCCATACTATCTTTCAGGACGCGGTTAAGGACAATAGATAAAGCCATTGAAATATTAAATAATACCAGGTTGAAGCTTGAGAAGGAATATAATTACAAATGATCTCATAATTCCGGATTATATCCTGCGGCAAATAGTATTAGCCAGATTTATCGGCGAGAAAGTTTAATTGCATATTCCATATCTACGTATTATAATACATATTAAAAGACATATTAAAATACGTAGATAATTTATTGAACCGCTCCGCGGTTCCGGTGGGAGGGGCACGATCATTCTATAAACAGGTTGCGCCTACGGCGCTCGGTATAAGCGGATGTTGTCGTTATTCTACAGACATATCGCTTTCCGGCCCAGGAGCATAAATGTCGATCCTCAACCTATAAAAATGTAACTGCTCCATGACGAATAATTACATATTAATACGGTTTTTAGCGCCGTAGGCGCTTTCTGTTTATAGCATGGTTGACTCCCCCATGACATAAATAAACTCCGCATGATCGCCCCCCCATGACATAAATAAACTCCGCATGATCGATCCCCCCATGGCATAAATAAACTCCGTAGGAGCTACCTGGAAATGATGACACTGGAGGAGTCCAACTCCAATAACCCGGAAGTCATTCCGGGTAAACGACCACCGACAGACCCCAACCCCGGAGAGGGTTGAATTAAACCACCACAATCTGCTCCTGCGAAGTTTGTATTAAAAATTAAAATACATATTCTACAAACATATCGCCACTACGCAGTTCAGCAACATTAATGACGACCGTAAACCTTCATAAATGTAATTGCTCCATGACGAATAATTACATATAAATCAGGCTTTTAGCGCCGTAGGCGCTTTCTGTTTATAGCATGGTTAACTCCCCCATGACTAGTAAGCACCGTAGAGCCTGCACCGCCTTAAGCGGGGTGCGGCCTGATAAATATATTTTGCTACTATCAGATTGTTCAGGAATTCTTTGAGAATTTGACCGGATAGA
This sequence comes from uncultured Rikenellaceae bacterium, assembly GCA_964421975.1. Lineage (GTDB taxonomy): Bacteria > Bacteroidota > Bacteroidia > Bacteroidales > VadinHA17 > LD21. The sequence continues at coordinate 2,366 of CAYQZL010000001.1, read as the reverse complement.
AATTTTTAGCTGATATTATGATTTAAAATAATAATTTTCTAAATTTCCATTAAATTAAACCTGATTGTCTTATGAGAAAAATTTTCCTGCTTTTTGTCTGGGCATTTTTAATAATGCTGGGATCCTGTAATAAGGAGTCAATCCAAATACCTCAGGATGAAGATGATTTATTATTAAACTTAAAAGATGGTGATATCATTCCCGGGCAATATGTTGTTTTGCTCAAAGAGGGAGTTACCTCAGTAAAGTCTGCAAAGTTGAGTTATCCCGGATCACAGGATCTGATGCGAACGGAAGTAAAGAAAATCCTGAAGGCTTCGAAAATTGCTGAAAGGGAGCCGCTACAGGTCTACTCAGCAGGTATAGAAGGTTTTGCAGTAAAGCTTTCTGAAGAAGAAGCTGCTGCTCTGGAAAATAATCCGGGTATAAGAGGGGTATGGCCTGATAAGATGGTAGTTCTTGCCAGACCTTCTCCAACACCCACCCCACTCCCCGCTGAAGTGACACCTCCGGGGATCACCAGAGTTGGAGGGACAACCTATACGGGTACAAAAAAAGCCTGGATAATTGATACAGGGATAGATCTTACACATCCTGATCTGAAAGTTGATGCTGCATCCGGGAAGACATTTGTTTCAAGGACAACAACTCCCAATGATGACAATGGACATGGCACTCATTGTGCTGGGATAGTTGCTGCTATTGACAATACTGTTGGTGTAGTAGGTGTAGCAGCAGGTGCAACTGTAGTGCCGGTAAAAGTTTTGGATAAACGCGGCTCAGGTGCATATTCTGTGATTATTGCCGGAGTGGATTTTGTTATTGCAAACGGTGTTGTAGGAGACGCTGTGAATATGAGTCTGGGAGGCAGTGTCTATGAGCCTTTGGATCTGAAGGTTATTGCAATGGGTACAAAAGGGCTGTTTGTTGCTTTAGCAGCAGGTAATGAAGGCGATTATGCGATAAATCATTCTCCGGCACGGGCAAATGGGCCTAACATTTATACAATCTCAGCATGTGATAAATATGATGTTTTTGCCAGCTGGTCAAATTATGGGGATCCACCTGTTGATTATTGTGCACCTGGTGTAAGTATACTGTCATTGTATAAGAATGGAGGAATGGCAACAATGAGCGGAACTTCAATGGCAGCACCGCATGCATGCGGTGTGCTGCTTGTAACAAATAGAAATCCGAAGACATCTGGATATGTAAAAAATGATCCTGATGGAGATCCGGATCCAATAATACACAATTAAAATATCCTTATTAATAATTAAGATCCTGTCAGATAAATTTCTGACAGGATTTTTAATGTCATATTCAGCTCCCCGCAGAGCGGGGCAAGCTCTTTGGAGCTGGCGTCCATAGTGTTCAACCCACCCCCGGTTGACACCGGGGGTTATTCATATTTTGCCTTTTCAGGGCGGATTCCGGCAGGCAACTTAGGATTTATCGTACCCGATTCCTCACTTCGTTCGGAATGACAGTGTCACGAAGTTAATTTGTGATTATCGGGGTGTCGGGGACAGAAGTCCTGCATACCGGTAAGGATTCCTCGCTTCGCTCGGAATGACAGTGACACGAAGTAAATTTGTGGTTTTCGCGGGTACCATGGATAGAAATTCTGCCTGTCGGGAAGGATCCTTCGCTGACGCCCGGGATGACAGCTGGGTCGGTCAGACAGGGGAGGGATGCCGGGGCGTTTTGAGGGAAATTTAGTTCATTTAGGAAATTTGCGGCAAAACGCCCCGGCTTCTCTCCCCCTTTCCCCCTGAAATGCAATGTCATTCCGAATGAAGCCAAAACTGAGCTTGCGAAGGTTTGGCGAAATGAGGAATCTTTTTCGTTTTCATCACTGTTCCATTTTGAAAATACTCCTACTCACCTGGTAACCTGTCCATTAGACTGTAACAAATTCACAAAAGACACGTATAATGTCTGTTGTTCAGAGCTATTGATGTGAATTTAGTTACATTCGGTTCATGGAAAAGTATAACAGATATAATCACTGTGCGGAAATTCTGATAATATCCTGTTTGCTGATATTAGCTCCTGATACAGGATTGTCGCAGGAAAACAAATCAATCTCATTACAAAAAAACGAACTGATTTCAGAGACAAAGGATGAATCTCCGCATTCACTTTTCGGAAGTCTGGGTTATGGAAGTAATATGATCTATATGGGATCAAATGTATCTCAGGACAAACCTTTTTATTCAGGATCACTGACTTATGGTTATAATAATGCATTTTTTGCATCTGCTTCAGTTAGCCATCTTTCGGCATTTGATGAATTTGCCGCCTTCTCGGCTTTTTCCGTCGAGATCGGAAGAGCACACGTCTGAACTCCAGTCACGAGATTC